>CANPZQ010000116.1 GCA_947588775.1 uncultured Clostridia bacterium | reverse complement strand
GCCCTTGACCGGAGGCTACTGAGGAAAGTGCGAGGGAAATATAGCTTTCTATATGAATATTTAATTAACAAATTATCTCCCTGCCCTGCAATTTGAAATACGTTTCAAAGGCAAAAAAGCGGGGAGAACCCGTCTTGTCAAAAAACACATGAGGAACTCGCCCCCGACTGGAGGCTACTGAGCCTACTACTGAGGAGTAATCGGGGGAAATATAGCTTACTATATAAATGTTTATTAACAAATTAGTTCCCGCCCGACCTGCAATCTGAAATTCGAGCCAATGGCAAAAATTACGGGGGGCGGGTCTGTCTTGTCAAAAAACACATAAGGAATTTAGCAATGAGCACAAGAGAAGAAATTAACAGCGATTTTTACGGTCAGTACGACGAGGACGGGCGGCTTGAAAGGAGCCGCCACGGGCAGTTAGAGTATTTTATCACCATGAACTATATCCACCGCTATGCCGCGAAGGGTTCAAAGGTGCTCGAGGTCGGCGCGGGTACCGGAAGGTATTCCGTCGCCCTCGCGAAAGAGGGAATGGACGTCGCCGCCGTCGAGCTTGTCGAAAGCAACCTCGCTGTTTTAAGGGAAAAAAGCCGGGGACTGCGAAATCTTTCGGCATATCGCGGGGACGCGGTAAACCTCGGCTTTGCCGACAACTCCTTCGACCTGACGCTGTTTTTCGGGCCGATGTATCATTTGTACGAAAAAGACGAGGTGAACTGCGCGATTGACGAGGCGATTCGGGTCACAAAGCCCGGCGGGGTGATGATGTTCGCCTATATTTCAGTGTATGCGATTATGTATGCAAATTATCTTTACGGAAACTGGAGGGCGGGGCTCGAGGAGAACTTCACGGAGGATTATAAGGTTAAACATTTTAAGGAACAGCTCTTTACCGGCTATGACGTAACCGAGTTTGAGCGGCTTTTTGAGGATAAGCCGGTCGACCGGCTCGCCACGGCCGCCATTGACGGCATTTTGGAGCCAATCGAAAAACGCCCGGATTTTTCGCTCTCGGACGAGGATTTCAAGAGCTTTGCGGAGTGGAGCCTCGTTTTCGCGGAAAAGCGGGAGCTGTTGGGGCTTGCGAATCACGGGCTGGTTATTTGCAGAAAGCGGGGGTAAGATATGGGGGAGAAGCAGACGTCGGGTCTGCTTTTTTTGTGGGGTGGGAGGCGCGGCGGAGAAAGCGGGGACATGGCGCGAAGGGTGGGTGGGCGGGCGGGTGGGACCGACGCAACAGCTTTCTCCGCCGCGCCGGGCGGTTGGCGAAAAAACTGCGGCGAACCGCGCGCCCAACCCCGGCCTGAGCCGAATCCCGCCCCTCGGAGCCGCAGGCGGAGCGGGGGTGGGTGAGGGCCAGGCTTTTGCAGCAGGCTGCGATTTTTTGCGAAGCTTTATATTTTGCTGCCTCTATCCTCTAACGCTCTAACACCCTAACCTCTAAAAGCCCAACCCTCCCCCATCCCCGCTCAGCCCCACAAGGGGCTTCGGGGGACGGGGTCGGCTTGGGCCGGGGTTGGGCGCGCGGGTCGATTCGGGTTTAGTGATGAGCCCGCGCGGCGGAAAAAGCTGGTGCGTCGGTCCCACCCACCCGCCCCCAAAGTTTCGCGCCATTTCCCCGCTTTTTCCGCCGCGCTCCCTTCATAGAAGATAGAAAATTAGAGATTTAGAAAATAGAAATTTGCGGCAAATCTTAGCTTGACACCCCCTATTCACCGCCTTCCCCCAAAACCCTCGCAAATTTTCACATTCACGCATTTTTCCGCCCGCCCCGCATATACTATCACCAAGAAAATTTTTGTGAGGTCAAGTATGGAAATTGCAGATAAAATTAAGTATGACAACAAAATAAAAGCGGCGGTGTTCACGGCTCTGCCGCTTGTGGTCGGCGCGCTTTCGGCGGCAATCGCGGGCGACATGTCGAAGCAAAGCTATGTTCAGCCGCCTTTTTCGCCTCCCGCATGGGTTTTCCCCGTGGCATGGACGGTGCTCTACCTGATGATGGGGTTCGCCTCGTACCTTGTCTACCGCGACTGCGACTATTTTCTGAACGACGCGATGAAGTGCTTTTTCTACCAGCTTTTCGTCAATTTTTCATGGTCGATAGTCTTTTTCCGCTTTGAATTCTACACCGCCGCCGTGGTCGTCCTCCTCGCGCTCCTTTTACTGACCATCGGCACGACCGCCGCGTTCTTCGGCGTCAACAAAACCGCCGGCCGCCTGATGATTCCTTATATAGTTTGGCTGATTTACGCGCTGTATCTGAATGTGGGGGTCGCGGTGCTGAATGCGTGAGGGGGAAGAGGTTTTGCGGGTATAGCTGCTTCCTTTTCAAGCTGCATGCCCGCCCTTTTTTCACCTTAACCAAAATCCATCCCCAAAAAACTCCCCGCCACCAGCGGCAGCAGGGAGAAAACGTATTCCGTTTTTTTGCCGGGCGAATCGCCCGTTTGCCGCTTTGGCGGCGATACTCGCATTTCCCCGGGTCGGCATGTGCCGACATTCAGTGCGCTGTCGGGATAAAGCATTGCGCTTCCGGCAATCCTCGACGGCACTGCAACTATATTATACCACACCGGTATGCGTTTCAGTCCAACTCGTTTCCTAATTCATTCTTACGCCGCTGTCGAAAAGTGCCTCGACCCTTTTGCGAAGCGGCTCGCAGCCCGGAAGGGTAATTCTTCCGGTGTCGGTGATGTTATCAGCTATATCCTGCGCGAGCGCGATAAGCTCACGGTCGGCGGCGAGGTCGGCAATTTTTACGGGCGGAAGCCCGTGCTGCGCCGAGCCGAAAAAGTCCCCCGGCCCGCGGATTTCAAGGTCGGCCTCCGAAATGTCGAAGCCGCTCGAAGTCGAACTAAGAACCCTCAGCCTCTTTCTCGTTTCCTCCGACGCGCTGTCGGTGATGAGTATGCAGCAGGATTCCCGCTCGCCGCGACCGACCCGCCCGCGGAGCTGATGAAGCTGTGAAAGCCCGAAGCGGTCGGCGTTCTCGACCATCATAACCGAGGCGTTCGGAACGTCTACGCCGACCTCGACGACGGTCGTGCATACGAGAATATCAAGCTCGCCGTTCTTGAATTTCGCCATTACCTCGTCCTTTTTCGCGGCGGGAAGCCTTCCGTGGAGCACCCCGATTCGGTACCCCTTGAATTCTCCCTTTTCAAGCTCCTTAGCGTAGTCGGTGACGTTGAAAACGTCCTCGCCCTCCTCGACGGCGGGGCAGACTATGTACGCCTGACCGCCCTCGTCTATCTTTTCGCGGACATATCCGCATGCCCGGGCCCTCAGTTTTCCGGTGACGGCATAGGTTTTAATCTGTTTTCTACCGGCGGGGAGCTCGTCAAGCACCGAAATATCCAGCTCCCCGTAAATCATCAGCGCGAGCGTCCTCGGAATCGGCGTTGCCGACATAACGAGGCGGTGGGGGTTCTCCCCTTTTTTCGCAAGAGCGGTTCGCTGTTCGACACCGAAGCGGTGCTGCTCGTCGGTTATGACAAGCCCGAGCCGCCGGTATTCCACGCCCTCCTGAATTACCGCATGGGTGCCGACGATAACTTCGGTTTCGCCGCTCGCAATTCCGGCGTAAGCCTCCGTTTTTTCCTTCTTTTTCATTGAACCCTTTAGCAGCGCGATTTTAATCCCGAGCGGCTCCAAAAATCCCTTTAACGAGGCATAGTGCTGCGAGGCGAGAATCTCGGTCGGGGCCATAAGCACCGACTGCGCCCCGTTTTTTGCGGCAAAATAGATGCATGCCGCCGCGACCGCAGTCTTTCCCGAGCCGACGTCCCCCAAAATCAGCCTGTTCATCGGTATGCTTTTGCACATATCCGCCATGCATTCCGAAATCGCACGCGACTGCGCGCCGGTCAGCTTAAAGGGAAGAGCACGGTAAAACGGCTCCATGTCGGCCTTTTTCATGGCGAAGGTCGTGGATTTTCGGTTGAATTCCCGAAGGCTCAGCATTCCGAGCCGAAGGGTAAGCAGCTCGCCGAAGGCGAGCCGCCGCCGCGCCTCGGTTACGTCGTTCGGGGTTTCGGGAAAATGTATAAGCTTAAGTGCCTCCGCCTCGGAGAGCACCGACGCCGAATCGACAATATCCTGCGGCAAAAATTCGACGTCCTTTGGCTGCATCTTCGCGAGCGCGCTTTTCATGCATATCCGCATCATGTTTTGAGTAAGCCCCGCAGTCAGCGGATACACCGGCTCGATTATGTCCGCCTTCGATTTAAGGCGGATTTCGGGCGACGACATCTCCCTGCGGGTGAAATTTCCGGTGATTTTTCCGAAGAGAATATACTCCTCCCCGACCCTGAGCATGTCATAGACGTAGGAGGAGTTGAAAATAGTGACGGTCATATCGTCGCTGCCGTCCGTAACAAGAACTTTATAAATCGTCATGCCCTTGCGAATCATCGCGGGGCGTTCTTTTGATACGACGGTGACTTCGACGACGTTCGGCATGTCGAGAACCGCTTCGGCAATGGAAACCGGAGCCGAGAGGTCGACATATCTTCTCGGAAGATGGTAGATTAGGTCGCGGACGGTCTTTACGCCGAGCTTTTCAAAGAGCTTCGCGCGCTTTTCGCCCACGCCTCGAAGGTATACTATGCTGTTGTCAAGCGCAGAGGCAGAGCTCAAACCCCGCGGCCTCCCTTCTTCCGCATTTCACATATAAAAGCTTTACTGAACCGGCGCGGAGTAAGCGTCGGCGTTCGAGTTTTCGGCGGGAGCGGCATCGGATTCCGAAACAACCTCGCCTATGTCTAAAAACGTCCCGGAGCCGCCCGTAACCTTCGGAAGCTCGCCGTCCCACTTCTCGATTTTGTGGTAACGTATAAGCTCGTCGGTCAGAGAATCCGCGATGGTGGCGTTCGCCTCGGCTTCGGCCTGAGCGGTAATCTTCATTGCTTCGGCTTCCGCCTCTGCTTTGACCTTGATTGCTTCGGCCTCGGCCTCGGCGTTGGTGATTTTGGTCTGCTTCTCGGTTTCGGCCTTAAGGAGCTCCTGCTGGGCGACCTGTTTTTCCTCGATGGCGGTTATATACGCCTCCGAGAACTCGAAGTTGATGATGTTTACGTCGGTGACGTAAAGGCCTATGTCGTTGAGCTTCTGGTTAAGCCCCTCGACAAGGCCGGTGGATATAAGCGTGCGGTTTGTAACGCTCTCCTCGGCGGAGTAGCGGGCGACGATTGCCTTTAAAACCTCGTTCACGGCGGGGACGACGAGGACGTTTTCATAGTCGCCGCCGATGTTTTTATAGATTGAGTAGGATTTCGAGGTGTCGACGCGGTAGTTTATTGCAAGGCGGGTATCGACGGTCTGGAGGTCGCTCGAAAACGCCTCGGTGTCGACCTCAAGCTTGGTGATGCGGTTGTCTATCATCACGACGTTCTGGATAAAGGGCAGCTTGAAGTGAAGTCCCTCCTGCCAAACCGTATCGTCGACGCGGCCGAGCGTTACGACAACGCCGGTGTGTCCCGGCTGGACGATTGTCATCGCGCTCGCGGCGACGACGACTATCAAAGCGATAACCAAAACGGCAAGAATAACCTTTTTATTGAAAATTTTTTGCATAACGCTCAGCTCCTTTGCGGGGTTCTCCTGAATATTTTTATCTGTTTCTCTTATAATATTCGATTCCGATTACGCAAACCGCCGTCAGCGCGATTGCAATCATCGCGATGAGAATAGTTCCGCGGTTGGCGGCCTTGTTGTTTACCTCCTCGGCGTATACGTCGGAAAAAGCCGGCTCCGTTTCGGTGGTGAGCTCCGTAGTCGGGGTGGTTACTTCGGTAGTCGTCGGCGGAGTTGTCGTCGGCTCCCAAGTGGTGGTGGGCTCGGTGGTAGTCGGCTCGGGAGTTGTGGTCGGCGGCGTAGTCGTCGGCTCGGGAGTAGTTTCCGGCGGGTCGGTCCTCGGGGTCCTTGTGCGGCGGGTAGTCGTCGTCGGAGGCTCGGTTTCGGGCGGCTCGGTGGTGGTAG
>CANPZQ010000115.1 GCA_947588775.1 uncultured Clostridia bacterium | reverse complement strand
AATGCGCGAGGGGAATCGGGGTTATAAGCATTGCCGCAAACAAAACCGTCAATATAACGCCGTCCCGCACGAATTTTGCGTACTCCTGCCCGTCAATCTGTCTTTTCATTTCGTTAATATCTCCTTTAATCAAAGCGTCAAGGGAAACCCCGAACAGCTCGCTCAGAAGAAGCAGGCTTTTAAGGTCGGGATAGGTTTTCCCGTTCTCCCAGCTCGAAACCGTCTGGCGCGAAACGTAGACCTTTTCCGCGAGGTCGTCCTGCGACATCGACCGCTCCGCCCTTAGCCTTTTAATTTGATTTCCTACTTCCATTTTACGGCCTCCCTTGCAGCTTTGATTATACCCTGTCCCCGAAAAGATGTAAATCAAAAGTCCTTTACAACGCCGTTTTTTCGATGTAAAAGACCTTTGACATGTTATTTTACAGGGTGTCTGACGACGGTTCTCAGCTTCTCGGACGCGCATTTTCGCGGGTCGCTGAGATAAATTTCGTGATGAAGCCTCTTTTCGTCAAGGTCGAGGGAATACCCCTCGGCCGCCATGAACTCATGCATAAGCTCCACGGTTTTCGGCTCGTCGTCGTAGCTTCCTATGTGCATACACTGAACGCAGAGCCCCTCATCAACGGTCAGAAACTCCGCTTTTGAGAAATCCGACTTTTTCTTTCTTTCGGCCTCCGCGACAGCCCAGTCAAATTCCGCCTTTGTCACAAAATCCGGCAGCCGTATCACCGAAATAAATTCGAGCTCGTCCTTCCGCGAATAGTCGATTCCGCTCTCAATGCCCTCCTGCCGCCAAAACCCCTCGAGCGGCGGCACGACGTAGTCGAAATATCCGTCGATTCTGTGGTCGCCCATCTTGCTCATTTTGATGGTGAACGCAATGCCGTAGAGAAGCCCGATTGACTGCTTATATTCGCCGTTTTCGGCGTTCGGGTCGCCCTTGCCGCGCACTGCTATGTAGTTCATCTTCGGCACGTTTACAATCGACGGCTTGTTTTTCGGCATGTAAAACTCTTTGTATTCCTTTTTGAAGTCAAAAGCCATCGCCGTTACCTCATCAGCTTTTCAAGCCTTTCGGCAATCGCGTCCAAAAATTCCTCCGAGTAAACGGATTTTTTATTCGGAAGCCTCGACAACGCCGCCATGTCGCCGGTCATTATTCCGTCCTCCATAGTCTGAATCGATGCCTTTTCGAGGCAGTCGGCATATTTCACAAGCCCGGGAATCCCGTCGAGCTCTCCGCGCTTACGCAACGCTCCGCTCCACGCGAAAATCGTCGCAATCGGGTTTGTGGAGGTTTTTTCGCCCTTCAGCCACTTATAATAGTGCCTTGTGACAGTGCCGTGGGCGGCCTCGAATTCATAGTTCCCGTCGGGGGATACCAGCACCGAAGTCATCAGCCCGAGCGAGCCGTAGGCGGTCGCGAGCATATCCGACATAACGTCGCCGTCGTAGTTCTTGCACGCCCAGATAAATCCGCCCTCGCTCTTAATAACCCTCGCGACTGCGTCGTCGATAAGCGTGTAGAAATACTCGATTCCCGCCGCCTCGAAGCGTTCCTTGTACTCCTTTTCAAAAATCTCCGCGAAAATATCCTTGAAGCGGTGGTCGTAGGTTTTAGAGATTGTGTCCTTCGCCGCGAACCAGAGCGACTCCTTAGCGTCGAGCGCGAAGTTGAAGCATGACCTCGCGAAGCTCTCGACCGACCTGTCGAGGTTGTGAACGCCCTGAACGATTCCCGCGCTTTCGGAAAAATCATGAATAAGCGCGCGGGTTTCCTTCCCGTCGCTGTCGGTAACGACGATTTCCGCCTTCGCGCCCTCGGGAACCCGAAGCTCGGTATTTTTATAGATGTCCCCGTAGGCGTGACGGGCGATTGTGATGGGCTTCGTCCATGTCGGGATAAAGGGCGTGATTCCCTTAACGATAATAGGCTTGCGGAAAACGGTTCCGTCCAAAATCGCCCTTATGGTGCCGTTCGGCGACTTCCACATCTCCTTGAGCTTGTATTCCTCGACCCTCTGCGCGTTCGGGGTGATGGTCGCGCATTTTACCGCAACGCCGTATTTTTTCGTCGCCTCGGCGGAATCAACGGTGACTTGGTCGTCGGTTTCGTTTCTGTGAACAAGCCCGAGGTCGTAGTATTCGGTTTTAAGCTCCACATACGGCTCGATGAGCTTTTCCTTAATCATTTTCCAGATGACTCTCGTCATCTCGTCGCCGTCCATCTCGACAAGCGGGGTTTTCATAATAATTTTAGCCATTTTTATCATCCTTTCATAACAATTAAGTTAATAATTCCGAGAAGAAGCAGATGCGCGGGGTAATATATGTAGAAAAACCATTTGTGAAACGGCTTTTTGGAGCCGGGTTCGCCGTTGTAGAAGAAGTAGATGATTATCGGGGCGAACACAACGCCGATTTGGAACCACTGATTGAACACCGACGACAGAGCGACAAGGCAGCACCATATTTCAAAGGCCAAAAAGCGTTTTTTCCTGTCGTCCTTGAACGCGTGAAGCAAAAGGCAGGCCCCGATTGGGAACACCGGCCAGTCGCCGATGCAGGACAGCGCGCATAAAACGGCGGTTATCAGCACTTTCTGCCATCTTTTAAGCCCGCTGTCATACACTCTCAGGGCGATGAGTGCCATAAGCAGCGTGAAAATCATGCTCTGCTCCGGCCTGAACGTCAGCCCGCCGTCCGATAACCATATCGGCAGCGTCCCGTAATGCGCAAGAACATAGGTGGGCCACGAAACAATCGCGAAGATTGCGAGCCTTTCGGTGTATTTTTTTACGTTTCGCGTGTGCTCATACCCTTCCGCGACAAAGAACGCCATAATCGGCGCGGTCAGCCGCCCGAAGAGATGCATAATCCCGCCGACAAGCGGGTTTACCTTGTCCACAAAGAGCCACGCGACGTGGTCGAGCGTCATGCAGACGATAGCAAAATATTTAAGCTGATTTCTGTTCACAGATGATGTCCTCCCTGAAACGCAAGCCATATCACGGCGTACGGCGAAGCGCAAGCAGCGGCGGCGACTATCCAGAGCACCGCTATAAGAGCGATTTTTCCTTTTTTTGGCAGCTTTTCATAAAATCGAAATATCGCGAAAAACCAGACCGCCGCTGCTATGATAACAAATAGTATAAGCGTCGCATAGCCGAAGTACCATACCGAAAGCGCGAGGGCGGTTATGAGCATCGGCAGGGCGGTAAATACCCCGAAAAGTGCCTTTTTCATTTTTTAAGCTCTTCGCGGGTATAGTCCAAAAGTCCGCCCGCTAAAAGAATCTCCCTGTCCCGCTCGGAGGCTTCGAGCGAAAGCGCAACGCTTTCGCCGTTCACCTTGGCGATAACGTCCCCGCCGTTTTTGACGGTTTCGCGAAGGGAGCTAAGCTCAAGCCTGTCGCCCTGCGCGATTTTATCGTAGTCGCCAGGGTTTTTGAACGTAAGCGGCAAAATCCCCGCGTTGATGAGGTTGGCCTTATGAATCCTCGCGAAAGACTTGACGATAACGGCCTTGACCCCGAGGTACAGCGGTGCGAGTGCGGCGTGCTCGCGGCTCGAGCCCTGGCCGTAGTTTTCACCGCCGATAATAGCCGACGCGCCGAGCTCCTTCGCCCTTTTCGGGAAGTTCTCGTCGCAGACCGTGAAGCAGTGCTGCGAGATTGCCGGAATATTTGAGCGAAGCGGCAGAATCTTTGCGCCCGCAGGCATAATATGGTCGGTAGTGATGTTGTCCCCGACCTTTAAAGAGCAGGGGAGGGAAAGCGAATCCGCGAGCGGCGAGGTTTCGGGATAGCCCGCGATATTCGGCCCGCGAAGGATTTCCACCGAATCCATGTCCTTTTCTTCTGCAGGAGGCTCAATCATGTTGTCGTTTATGAGGAATTTTTCGGGAAGCCTGAATTCCGGCATATCCCCGAGCGTTCTCGGGTCGGTCAGAACCCCTGTAAGAGCCGAGGCGGCCGCCGTTTCGGGCGAAACGAGATATACCCCCGCGTCGCGGGTGCCGCTTCTTCCCTCGAAGTTGCGGTTAAACGTTCTAAGCGATATTCCCTTTGAATTGGGCGACTGCCCCATACCGATACACGGCCCGCACGCCGATTCGAGAATCCTTGCGCCCGCGTCAATCATCTTAGAAAGCGCGCCGTTTTCCGAAATCATCGAAAGAACCTGCTTCGAGCCGGGGGCGATGGCGAGCGAAACGCCGGGGTTGACGGTTTTCCCGCCGAGAATATACGCGACCTTCATCATATCAAGAAGCGACGAGTTCGTGCAGGAGCCTATGCAGCACTGGTCGATTTTCATTCCCGCAAGCTCCCGAACCGTCTTTACGTTGTCCGGCGAATGCGGACAGGCCGCGAGCGGCTCGAGCTTGTCAAGCTCAATCACAAGCTCCTTGTCGTAAACCGCGTCAGGGTCGGCGGAGAGGGGAGTATAGACGTCCTCGCGGCCCTGCGCGCGCAAAAATTCAAGCGTTTTTTCGTCGCTCGGGAAGATTGAAGTCGTCGCGCCGAGTTCGGCTCCCATGTTCGTGATGGTCGCCCTCTCAGGCACCGAAAGCGTCTTAACGCCATCGCCGGCGTATTCGACGATATACCCTACGCCGCCCTTAACGCTGAGCCGGCGGAGCACTTCCAAAATAACGTCCTTCGCCGAAACCCACGGCGAAAGCTTCCCCCGAAGCTCAATTTTGATAATTTTCGGGTATGTTATGTAATACGCCCCGCCGCCCATCGCGACGGCTACGTCGAGGCCCCCCGCGCCTATGGCAATCATTCCGAGGCCGCCGCCCGTCGGGGTATGGCTGTCCGAGCCGATGAGCGTTTTCCCGGGAATTCCGAAGCGTTCGAGGTGAACCTGATGGCATATTCCGTTTCCGGGGCGCGAGAAGCTTATACCGTGCTTTTTCGCGACCGAGCCGATGAAGCGGTGGTCGTCGGCGTTTTCAAACCCCGACTGGAGCGTGTTGTGGTCGATATAGGCGACGCTCTTTTCGGTTTTAACGCGCGGAACGCCCATGACCTCGTATTCGATATACGCCATGGTGCCGGTCGCGTCCTGAGTTAGCGTCTGGTCGATGCGTATTGCAATCTGACTGCCCTTTTTGAATTCTCCGCCGACGAGGTGAGCCTTAAGTATTTTTTCGCTTAGCGTAAGTCCCATTTCAAGAACCTCCATATCTTTGACTTAAAGTTGAATTTGAGATACTATATATAGTATTATATCGCGGCGCAGTTGTCAAGTGAAAAATGCCGAAAGACGGATAATTTCCACGTTATGACGGGAAAATGAAATTTTTTGAATTTTTTCCTGCAAAAATGTACATTCAAACCTTGACGAAGCCGCACTTTAGGAGTATAATATATTCGACGTATGTATATTTTTCCGCATAGGCGGCAAGACTAACCCCGCAAACGAATTTTCGGGGGTGAACGCAGTTGTCCGACGCGGAATTAAACGAGCAGGGCGAGGTAACAGAGGAGCAGAGCGAGGAATCGGAAAAATACCGCGACGTCGCAATCCCGGGAGCCCGCCACCTGATTCACTGCCTTTCCGTCATAGGGCAGATTGAGGGGCATTATATCCTGCCCCCTCAGAACAAGACGACGAAATACGAGCATATAATGCCCGCGCTTGTCGCAATCGAGCAGGACGAGTCCATCGAGGGGCTGATTATAATAATCAATACCGTCGGCGGCGACGTCGAGGCGGGGCTCGCGCTTGCGGAGCTTATCTCCTCGATGAAAACCCCTACCGTATCAATTGTCGTCGGCGGGGGACACTCAATCGGCGTTCCTCTCGCAGTAAGCGCGCGCCGTTCCTTTATCGTCCGCTCCGCGACAATGACGATTCACCCCGTAAGGCTTACCGGCCTCGTTCTCGGCGTTCCGCAGACGCTTTCCTACTTCGAGAAAATGCAGGAGCGCATCGTTCGCTTTGTTGCGGACAACTCCAAAATCGCTCTCGAGCGTTTCAAGGAGCTTATGCTGAAAACCGGCGA
>CANPZQ010000114.1 GCA_947588775.1 uncultured Clostridia bacterium | reverse complement strand
CCCGCGCCCCCATTCGCGACGAACCCGTCCCCCGAAGCCCCCTTGCGGGGCTGAGCGGGGATGGGTGAGGAACGAATTTGGCAAGAGGCACAGAGGTGAGAAGTCAGAAAACAGAACGTTAGAGCCATAGTTTAGCGGGCTCAGCCAAAATCTGACATCTGACTGTCTGTCGTCTGTTTTCTGCTAAGCTCCGCGCGGCGGAAAAAGCTGTTGCGTCGGTCCCACCCACCCGCCCCCGCAGTTTCCTGCCCTTCCCCCGCTTTTTCCGCCGCGCTTTCTTTGTATAAAATAGAACATAGAGCATTAGAAGATAGAAATGTACATCATGTGGCTTTATGTGGCCTTATCGCAAGCTATGGGGGAGCGAGGGCGCGGGGACGGAGCGGGGGAAGCCGACGAAGCTTTGGGGGCGGGCGGGTGGGACGCAGTAAACCAGCGCAGTCCCCGCGCCCGACCAAGCCGGCCTTATACTCCATATTCCGAAAGGAGATTAAACATGAACTGCGGAAAATTTATCGTTATAGAAGGGCTCGACGGATCGGGCAAGGGAACGCAGATTTCGCTGCTTGCCGGGGAGCTGTCGCGGAGGAAAATCCCGTTTCAGCTGACAGCGGAGCCGACCCAGTACGCGACGGGAGGACTGATTCGCGACGCGCTCGCAGGGCTTACAAAGCGGACGCCCGCCGAGATGGCCGCGCTGTTTCTTGCGGACCGGACGGCGCACTGCGAAAATCCTGTCGACGGAATCGGAAAGCTTCTTTCGGATGGCGTGAACGTCATTTGCGACCGCTACTACTACTCGTCGCTCGCGTATCAGGGCATGGACGTGGGGTTTGAGTGGCTAATGCCCGCGAACCTCGACTGCCCGGCGATAATCAGGCCGGATTTGTGCGTCTTTTTGGACGTTCCCACCGAAGTCGCGGACGGGCGCATAGCCGCAGGGCGGAATTCGCGGGAAATTTATGAAACGCGCGATGCCATCGCGAGGGTTCGGGAAAAATACTTCGAGGTTTTCGGAATACTTCCCGAGGGACATAAAATAAAAATTATCGACGCCTCGCGGGAACCCTCCGCCGTCGCCAAGGACGTTTGGGAGGCCGTTTGGGAAGTTTTGGGGTGACGGGGGATTCTTTGCGGCTTTTGGAGGTGGGTTTTGCGGTTGAATTTGGCCGGGCGGGTTAAGGTCGGTTTTGGGCAGGGGAATGGACGGAAGGCGGGGGTTCGTCGGCTACGGACCGTCGCGGCGGAGAAAGCTGTTGCGTCGGTCCCACCCACCCGCCCCCCGTAATTTCCCGCTATTTCCCCGCTTTCTCCGCCGCGACTACTTTTTATATGATAGAAGTTAGAGCGTTAGAGGATAGAATTTGCAGAACATGGCTTAGCGCAAGGCTTGGGGGAGAGAGGGGCGCGGGGACGGAGCGGGAAATAGCTGCGAAGCTATGGGGGTGGGCGGGTGGGGCCAACGAAATCAGCGTAGTCCCCGCGCCTCCATTCGCGACGAACCCGTCCCCCGAAGCCCGGCGGGCTGAGCGGGGATGGGTGAGGAACGAATTTTCCCCGCCGTCAGCGCAAATTTTCAGCAGAGGCACCGCCTGACATCTGCTTTTTGCTAAGCACCTGCCAACCGCATATCTTCCCAAACCCACCGCATAACAAACTCGATTACATATATAAACTATTAAAAGGAGCAGCTTAAATGATTGAATGGCTTACAGCTTCAACGGCGGGGCGTCTTTTCGCGACCTTCGCAATCTCAATGCTACCCGTCGTGGAGCTTCGCGGCGGAATTCCCTACGGGGTGGGGTTCGGGCTGAACCCGTGGGCGGCGATGCTCGCGGCGATGCTCGGGAACCTTGCGCCGATTCCCTTTATACTCCTTCTTCTGGACAGGATTTTAGAGTTTATGAAATCCTGCAAGGGGATAGTGGGGAAATTTGCCAATTTTCTCGAAAACAAGGCATACAAAAACCGCGAAACGATTGAAAAATACAAGGCCCTCGGGCTTGTAATCCTTGTCGCGATTCCGCTTCCCGGAACCGGTGCGTGGACGGGCGCGCTCGTCGCTACGGTTCTGAGAATGAACCGAAAAACGGCGTTTCCCTGTATCGTCGTCGGCGTTCTCATCGCGGGAATCGTCGTTACCGCGATTTCATACGGCGTCGCGGGGATTTTGGGGTAAGTATCGGGGGCTCTTTGCAGGCTTTTTTGGGCTTGTGGGAAATTCGGGGAAGGTGCGTTACGGACCGGCGCGGCGGAGAAAGCTGTTGCGTCGGTCCCACCCACCCGCCCACCAAAATTTCGCGCCACCTCCCCGCTTTCTCCGCCGCGACTGCATTTTAGAGGACAGAAGATAGAGCGTTAGAAGATAGAATTTGCAGAACATGGCTTAGTGCAAGGCCGGGGGAGAGAGGGGCGCGGGGACGGAGCGGGGGAATTGGCAAAGGTATGGGGGCGGGCGGGTGGGACAAGCCCAATGAGCGGAGGCCCCGCGCCCGTTCGCTCCGAATCCCGTCCTCCGAAGCCCCCTTGCGGGGCTGAGCGGGGATGGGTGAGGAGCGAACCAAAGCTCTCGGTTTTGCGCATAATTCGGTATGGCGCAGTTCCCCCGCCTGAGCCGAATCCGTCCCTCGGGGTCGTAGGCAGAGCATGGTGGCTTTTGTGCTCAATAGCTCTCTTGGGTTTCGCGCTAAACCCCGGCGCGGCGGAAAAAGCTGTTGCGTCGGTCCCACCCACCCGCCCCCGCAATTTCCCGCTATTCCCCCGCTTTCTCCGCCGCGCCTCCTCCCCAAAAATCCGAAATCCAAAACACACCCACCCAAAAGCGCACACCGACCAACACCCGTCAGATTCTCAAAACAAAAAACCGATTTCCGCCCCCTGACGTCTGTCCTCTGTCTGCGCCCAACGAAAGGAGCCCTCACCCATGCACAAAATCTACGCCTCGACCGGGGCATTCATCGGGCGAATGAATGGCAGAAACTTCCGCCTGATTCCCGAGATTGCGGAAAAAATATCCTGCGACGGTTTCGAGCTAATGTTCTACGCCGACTGGTACGGCCGCGAGGAGGAAATCGCCCGATTCCTGCGCGGGTGCGCGGGGCTTGAATTTCCGCGCTTTCATGTCGAAAAAACCATCGGCGAGCTTCTTTCACAGGAAAAATTTTCCGAGGCATACGACTGCTTTGAAAGAAACTGCGCCTGCGCCGAAGCCGTCGGCGCGAAGCTTTTGGTCATGCACCTTTGGAACGGTCCAATTTCCGACAGCAACATTTCCGCGAATTTTTCGGCATATCCCCGGCTCGACGAAATCGCGGGGCGTTACGGCCTTGTTTTAACGGCGGAAAACGTCGTCGCGCATCATTCAAAGCCGCTGAAGCTTCTTAACCGACTTAAGGAACTTTATCCCGCCGCCGGGTTTACATACGATACGAAAATGGCGGAATTCGACCGCGAGAACGACGTTTGTTTTTCTCGGGAAAACCTCGGCCTGTGGGAAAATGTTAAACATATCCACATAAACGACCGCGCCGGCGAACGCCGCGACTGGACAAGCCTTCGCGCGCTGAACATCGGCGAGGGGACGGTGGATTTCGGCGCGTTTTTCAGGGGGCTTCGCGCCGTCGGCTATCGCGGGGATTTCACTGTCGAGGCGAATGCGTTTGCGCCGGACGGGTGCCTGCGGCTTGACAAGTTGAACTGCTGTCTTGGGAGGCTTGGGGAGTTGGTTGCAGGGTTGGGGGCGGAGGGTAGGGGATAGGATTTGGCAGTGCAAGGTTGGGGAAGAGGGGGCGCGGGGACGGAGCGGGGGGGGAGCCGCGAAATTTTGGGGGTGGGCGGGTGGGACAAGCCCAGCCAGCGGAGGCCCCGCGCCCGTTCGCTCCGAATCCCGTACTCCGAAGCCCCCTTGCGGGGCTGAGTGGGGACGGGTGAGGAGCGAACCAAAGCCCCCGGTTTTGTGCGAAATTCGGTGTGGCGCAGGTTTCTTTTCCCGCCTGAGCCGAATCTGCCCCGGAGCCGCAGGCGTAGTGGGGTGGACGAGGCTCAGGCCTTTGCCCCCGGCTGTGCTCAACTGCTCTCTCGGGTTTCGCGCTAAACTCCGTCGCGGCGGAGAAAGCTGTTGCGTCGGTCCCACCCGCCCGCCCACCCACCCTTCGCGCCCTCTCCCCGCTTTCTCCGCCGCGCCTACCTTTTAAAGGATAGAGAGATAGAGCGTCAGAAGATAGAATTTGCAGCACATGGAGCGCAAAGCGTGGGAGAGAGAGGCGCACGCAGTCGGAGCGGGGTGGGTGAGGCTCAGGCTTTTGCCCCGGCTGTGTTCAATCGCTCGCCCGAATTTCGCACTAAACTCCGTCGCGGCGGAGAAAGCTGTTGCGTCGGTCCCACCCGCCCACCCCCCGCAGTTTCGCGTCCCCTCCCCGCTTTCTCCGCCGCGCCTTCCCATCGCACCACCCCCAATACCCCATTTCGGAGGACAAAATTATGTTAATCTCAATAATCTTTTCAATCCTTTATCTTTGCGCACTCGCGCTCTGCGTTTGGCTTGCATGGCGCGGGGGCTGGGTTCGGGCGTTGCTGTCGCTTTTAGTGAACGCCGTTTCGTTCGGCGAGGCGTTTTTGCTGTCGCGCGGCTTCACGGCGGCGTTCGGGCAGAGCCTCTCAAACGCCCTGAAGGAGGGCTTTTTGGAGCTTTTAAGCCTTCGCAGCTCCGCGATGGTCCGGGAAACTGCCATGCTGAACGTTTCGTCGTTCGCAATAGGCGCAGTTTTGGGAATGGCGTCGTTTCTCGTATTCTTCGGTATAGCCGTCCTGCTGAACAGCCTTTTAAAGCGGCTTTTGTTCAGGCTTTTTTCGGGGAAGAAGTATTCCGGCTTCGCCCCTAAAAAGAAGCTCCCCGGCGCAGCGATTCCGATCGCTCTGGTTTCGTTTTTTGTAACATCGTTTGCGATTCTCTATCCCGTCGGAGCGGCGGCATCAATTGCCGGCTCCGCGGCAAAAACCTGCGGCTATAAGCTTCCCGCGTCGGTTTTAACAAATCCCGTATCAAAGCTCTACGGCTTTGGCGGAAGGGGCTTTATGGACATTGTCGCAAAGCCGCAAAACGCGGAATTTACCGACAGCGAGGAGCTTTCGCGCGGTGCGGAGATATACATATCCTTAAGAAAGGTGGCGGAAGGAAAGGACGCTGACGGCGGAAGCATCGAGCAGATTGCGAAGTCGCTTAAAGATTCCTTCCTTCTCACGGATTTTTCGAGCGAGCTTGTCGCGAACGCGGCGAACAGCTGGAAAAACGGCCTGAAATACTTAAACCGCACGCCGAAGCTCCCCGAGGGCAGAAGCGGCGAGCTTGTGCGGGACGTTCTCGAAATTCTAAGCGGCTGGAAGCGTGAAAACCTCGTCGCTGACATCGACACGGCGATTAACGTCTATAAGCTTTTGCAGGACAACGGTATCAGGAAGCTCGACGACGGAAATGTGCTCTTTGAAGCTCTTGCCGACGAGGATTTCTGCGAGGGGCTGTTTTTGGAGCTCTCCCGAAACGGAGATTTTATCGCTGTAATCCCGAAGGTGATGCGTTTCGGAATCGGCTCGGCGGTCGACGCGATGGAAATCGAGATGCAGGAGGAATACCTTGTCGAGTTCGACGCAGAAAGCCTGACCGAGGAGGAGTGGCGTTACGAGGCGAAGGCGTTTTCAACGCTGATTGGCAGAATGAACGCGATGAACGGCGAGGGCTCGATGGACGTAATCGGGCTTCTTAGCGACCTCTACGAGCTCCGCGAAAGCAAGCTTTTAAGCAACCTGCTTATCAATCTTCTGATACAGCTTTTGGCGAATATGGGCGGGGCTTGACGTGCGGTTATGGGGTGGGTGCTGAGGGGGGTGCGCAGTGCGGTGCGGACGGGCGGCGCGGGGACGGAGCTGGTTTCCCGGGTCCCACCCGCCCGCCCCCTTCGCTTTGCTATTTGTACCCGCTCCGTCCCCGCGCCTAACTTGGGAGTGCAACGGAAGGCTTGGCCTGATGTCGCAGCTTAGCCGTTAGAGGCCTTTTTGTTGGGGCTTCTGGA
>CANPZQ010000113.1 GCA_947588775.1 uncultured Clostridia bacterium | reverse complement strand
CCTCACCCACCCCCGCTCCGCCCTGCGGGCTCCGGGGGGCGGGTTCGTCGCGAATGGGGGCGCGGGGACTGCGCTGGCTGGGTTGGCCCCACCCGCCCGCCCACCCGGCTTTGGCAGCTCCCCCCGCTCCGTCCCCGCGCCCCCCTCTCTTTCCCAAGTTATCGCGCTTCCCCCTTCCCCCTTGCCTTTTCCCCAAAAATATGCTATCATATTCCCCGGGCGAAGCCCGCTAATTTACTTGGAGGTTTAATTATGAAGCTTAACGCAAAAAAATCCACGGCGGCGGCGTTGGCCGCGCTGATGATGCTTTCGGGGTGCGCCGAGGGCGAGGGGAAGCCCGCGCCGGAGGCGGAGCCGTCGACGGTAATCTATGTTTCACCCGAGGGGGACGACGCTTCTGGGAACGGAAGCCGCGAGGCTCCCTTTGCGACCGTTGCTCGGGCGCAGGAGGCCGTCCGCGGGCTTAAAAAGACCGACGGCGCGGTTGTCGAAATCGCGGACGGGTTCTATGAGCTCGAAAGCACCCTTGTTTTCGACGAAAACGATTCCGGGCGGAAAAACGCACCGGTAATCTATCGCGCGGCCGAGGGGGCGCACCCGGTTTTAAGCGGCGGAAAAATTTTTGAGGGAAATTGGGAGCCGGCCGACGAAGTAAACTGGCTCCCCGACGGCCTCAAAGCCTATAAAGCCCCCCTCTCGCGGGATTCAAAGCTTCGGGCGATTTATGTGAACGGCCGGCGCGCCTCGATGACGAGAAGAAGCGAGAACCCGATTCGCGCGACGGGATTTTATACCGTTACGGCAGGGCAGGCCGACTGGGCGTGGATTTCCTCGACCGCCGAGCTCAAGACCGGAAACATCTTCCCCGCGTCGTTCAATCTTCCCGCCGACACCCCGAATCCGCGAAATATCGAGCTTGAATCCGGCTCAACATGGGTCAAAGCCACCGTTTGCGCGGATTCTCTGGAGCTCACCGACGAGGGCGACACCAAGGTCAATTTCCAGATGCCCTACGCCGCGATTGCGCAGAACCTCGGCTGGAACACGAACTACAATCCGACCGCGAGAAACGACGTTGTGAACGTCTTTGAATGGCTCGATTCCGAGGGGCAGTTTTACTTCGACCAGGCCGGCTCGATGCTCTACTATATCCCGCGCGAGGGCGAGGATATTAACACCGCGCAGGTTATTATCCCGGAGCTTGAATGCCTCGTTGAGATAAAGGGCTCGACCCCGAAGAAGAAGTATGCCGAATACATAGTCTTTGACGGGCTGACGTTTGCGTATTCCGATTGGAACCTCTTTGAGCTCGACGGTTCGTTCGGCAACGCCACCACGCAGGGCTGCACGATTTATACGAAGTTTTCGGATATTTTCTGGCATAACGATTTATACCGCGCGTTCGACGTCGCTCCCGCCGCGGTTCATGTTTCGACGGCGCACGATATTCGGTTTGAGAACGGCGGATTCGAGTCGACGGGGTATCTCGGGCTCCACCTTGAAAACGACGTTTACGATTGCACCGTAAACGGGAACTTTATCGGCTATACCGGCGGCGCGGGAATCGTCGTCGGGCATTTGCAGCATATCTACGAAAACGACACCGAAAAACAGCGCGTTTCGGAGGCGAGCGCGGGCCCCGATAAGGAAAAATTCCCCGCCGGCACCGAGGCCGTTCCCAAAAATATAACTATTACAAATAACTATCTTCTTGAAAACTGCTATTTCTTCCCCGGAAATTCGCCGATTACGAGCTTTTTCACCTATAATCTTCGGGTGGAGCATAACTTTATCTACAAATGCTCCTACAGCGGAATGTCCATCGGCTGGGGCTGGTGCAACTTCGACGGAACCGACGAATCCCAGCTTCCGGGGCAGCCGACGACCACTTCGAGGTTTAACCATGTAAATTATAACCGCGTCGAGGAGATTTGCTCGGTTTTGCAGGACGCGGGCGGAATCTATACCCTCGGCCAGCAGGGGAACGAGGACTGGTCGGAATCGACCGAGATGACCTATAACTACATCAACTGCTTCCGAAAGCCGACCGCCGCGAACGGCTCGCGTATGGTAAACGGCTTCCACCCCGACGAGGGCTCGGCGTATATCCTCTTCGACCACAACGTCGTCACGAACACGATTAGAAACGTATATGAATTAAATAACTGGATGCGAAAGCACGACTGCAAGGTTACAAACGGCTTCTCGAACACCGACAGAAGCGAAACCACCGCCCCGAACTGCACCCTGGAGCAGTATGTGAACGCCGACTATATTTGGCCGTTGGAGGGGTATGAGGTCGTACTCAACTCCGGGCTCGAGGACGAATATGTCTACATGGTTTCAAAGGACGTTATGCCGGACGACTACTATGAGCTCGCCGCGAATGTTTCGATAACCTGCGGCGACGTTCTGCCGAGAAGGGGGCTTTTATCCGCCGAGGATACCGTCTGGCTCGCGCCTTCGGGGAGCGGGAGCTTTGAGGAGGGCGACGGAATGACGTCGGCAAAGGGAAACGAAAAATCAATCAGAATCCCCGACCTCCCGGGCGAATATAAGCTCTATATCGTCTATGCCGACGGCAGCGTTTCCCCCGAAAGCACGTTTACGGTTTACGCCGGCGAAAACACATCTTCGGCAAACGTCCGCGACGGCGCGGAGTACACGGTTTCATACCTAAAGCCGTTTGTTTTGAAGATTAAAGACGGCTGCGCCGCGAAGCTCAACGGCGTTGAAATTGCGAACACCGATGAAATTCAGAGCCCGGGCGAGTGGAAGCTCGAGATAACGGCGGCGGACGGAAGCGCGGAAACGGTCGCTTTCACCACCGTGACGACGCTCGCGAACAGGCTTTTGCCGGATAATATAAGCGCGGAAGCGGGCGGAAATATTGAGCTTTGGGAGATTATTCCGGAGGGCTGTTCGGCATGGCTCGCGCCGTCGGGGCTTTCTGCCTTTGACGAAAGCGACCCGAAGCAGTCCCGCGCGGACAGCACCTCGGGCGACGGCTCCCACGCAAAAATCTCCGCCCCCGCGACGCCCGGCGAATATATCCTGACCGTCGTCGACGCAGACGGAAAGATTGACTCGCAGTCGGACGCCAAGGTGGCGGTGGGGTAGGCGGGGAAATAGCATAAGACAAAATCGGCAGGCTCCCTTGACTTTAGGGGGACTGCCGATTTTTTAGTTAATAATCATGTTGCGGAAAAAATGGTGTCAAAGGTCAGCTGTTCATTGACAATAGAAACCTCATCTTTATTGCCTGTTATAGAATAATTTGTCAATAAAGCTTCAACGACCGGATTTCTGTTTTCTTCTTTTGCGCCGACATGATAAAAGTGTTCCTGAGTGACAGCGAAACATCCGTCCCACACATCGTCTATGTATTTGTTTACGCGATATTTGTTGTGATGCCATGTGGACAGCATAAATTTCGCCTTGGAATTTGTCAGTGCGTCGTGCAAAGCAATTTCAGATTTTTCATCCCAACTGTCATAGTAATCAACATGACGACCTATGTACGGCGGGTCGCAATATATAAAGTCATTTTTTTGAGCCATTTTTATTGTGTCCTCAAACGGCTGACATAAAAAAGTCCACGAATGGGTTTTCAGCAGGTTCTCCAAATGATAAACCTGATTTACAATTTTCGTTATGTATGCTTTTGAAAAACGGTATGGTTTATGACCGTATGGCACGTTAAATTCATAATTTTTGTTAAATCTTATCATTCCGTTAAAGCACGAGCGGTTTAAAAAAAGAAAGTCCAATGGGTTATGGTGTGCGTTAAAACGTTCGCGAACCTCATAATAGTATTTGTCGTCGCCTTCTTCAAGCTTTTTTCCTTCCTGCTCGAGAAATTGCCGCACTATTCCGGCGGATATGGTTCCATTGTTTATCTGATTATAGAAGGCTATGATATGAGGATTTATGTCGGCAAAAACCGCATTTTGCGGCATTACATTAAACCCCACAACTCCAGAACCCATAAAAGGTTCGTACCAAACCGTATCTTTGTTAATTATTACATTTCTTTTGATTTGCGGAACAAGCTTTGTTTTTATTCCCTGTATTTTTATTGGCGGAACAAATGTCGTTTCTTTCATTGTATTTTCCTCTTTGGTGCTTTGGGGTTATTAAGTTCAGGGGATAATCCCCGGTACGCAAGGTACTCGGAAAATGACGATAATTTTTTTCTTTTTTCTCCGGTCATGATTTCTATTTTGCCGAAATTTGCCCAATAATCATCAAATAATTCTTCACCGGCTTTTGCGAAAACTCCGTTGCCGTTAAGTATGTCGTCAATCTTTTGAATGCTCCCGATATTTGCGGTATTTCCGCTTCCGCCCTTGTCGCTTGCTATTTTCCATTTTTCCTCTGCAAAAAATACAAAGTTGCGTATAACAGCGGGAATTGTTTTTATTTCATCTAAAGAATATATGTGAGTTTCTTCGTTTTTATCAAGCTGAACCCGTGAATAAATGATACCTAAACAAAAATGTCCGCTATACGCGCTGTAAGGATACTGAATGTTTTTGGTGCTCGTCCGTTCAAGAAAATACTCACCATGGGACCCCAGTGTAAACCCGTTGCAAAATCCGGGATATTCTTCGTCACGGCAGGTTGTTTTCAAATCAACGGCAAACTTAATTGTCGGATTTGACTTTGAAATAAAGGTTAAATCCGGATACCAGTTCTGATATGTAGCGAGTTCAATAATATATCCGTTACTTTCGGCAAATGTCAAGAAATGAGGAAACAAATGAAGCTCCAGAATTTTTGATATTATTTTTGTATCGGACGATATAGTATAAATATTTTTAAAGATATCAATAAAGCCTCTTATTGTCCACTCGTCGCCTTGTGAAATGAGCTCTGCAAGCGTACCGGCGAATTCTTTTAACTGTTTAGAAAAAACAGCTTTCTCCAGTTCATTTTTCATGTTATCGCCTCAATTATCATATCCGAACCGTCTTCGGTCAGGTCTTGTACCTGTATTATAACGCCAAAGAAGGCAAAAATCAACACTTAAATTTTTGAAAGTTCAGACGTTGTTTTGTTCTAAAAAAGCCTTGCCGTAGGCTTGCGCCTCATTTTTCAATCCCTCCGCCGGTGAGGACGCTCACGGCTTTGGGGCGGCAGGTGATGAGGGTTTCGAGGTGCGCGCCGCCGTTTTCGCCGTCGAGGGTCCACGGGAGGGGGGTGGGGCATTCAAACCTGACGCTCTTCGTCTTGAAGTATTCAAAACAGTCGGCGTAAAAGTCTTTTTTCATGACGGCGGCGAGGATTTTGTTCAGCTCGATTGGGTTGCGGGGATTATTCACAAGAAGAACCTCGAAAAGCCCGTCGTCGAGCGCGATGTCGCGGGGGAGCAGGTTTTTCATGCCCGCGACCTGAAGGGTATTCGACACGAGGCCGAGGATATAATCGCCCTCGCCGCATCTTTCCTCCGATTTATACTTCACATGGACCGGCGAAATTCCGGGAAGCGACGCCGCCCCGGAAATCAGGTACGCGAAGTAGCCGAGGGCGTTTTTTTGCTCCTGCGGGGTGGTATATGTCACGTCGGTGAACGCGCCGAAGCCTGCGACATATGTGAAATATCGGTCGTTCATCAGGCCGACGTCGTAGGCGAACGGGGTGCCGCTCACGGCGGTTTTTGCGGCCTTGAGGATTTGCGTGGGGATTCCGACCGAGTGGGAAAAGTCGTTTGTCGAGCCGCAGGGGATATAGCCGTAGGGGGCCGTCATTCCGGCGGCCATGAAGCCGTTCACGGCCTCGTTGAGGGTGCCGTCGCCGCCCGCCACGACCACGCGTGAAACGGAATTTGCGAGCCGCAGGACGGTTTCGCAGCAATCCCCGCGGAACTGGGTGGGGTGGCAGATTACGTCGTAGCCCGCCAAGGTGAAGATATTCATGATTTCGCCGAGCTTACGTCCGACGGTAACGGTTCCGGTCTGCATTCCGGAGCGCGGGTTGTAGATAAACAGCATGGGAGTCATGGGTGGTGGGCTCCTTTTAAGGTTTTTTGTTGGGGGAGGCGCGGCGGAGAAAGCGGGGGACAGGGCGGGAAAA
>CANPZQ010000112.1 GCA_947588775.1 uncultured Clostridia bacterium | reverse complement strand
CCCCTCCTGCGCTTGCTTACGCATAGAGATTTCGCGGCCTGCGGGCCGCGACAAGGGGCTCCGCCCCTTGACCCTGCGGCCTTTGAAAAGGCCGGCGAAACTTTTGAGTTTTTTCTCTGCAGCCTTTGCTGCTCCCCAAAAACCGTTTGACTATTTCGGACAAATGTGCTATACTCAGAAAAAAGCGCAAAGGAGCGTTCAGAATGAATAATGAAGAACTTTTTTCGGATACGGAGGATACGAAGTTTAAACGGTTTCTCACGGGCGGGAGGGTTTATTCCCAGCTCGCCGTCGCGATAATCTGCGGGCTTGTTTTTTTGCTTACAATGGCGGGAATCGTCGGTATTCTGCGAAATTGCTCCCAATCGAAAAACGTATGCGACCTCACCGGGCTCGACGTGAGCCGCGACCTCGACGGGCAGTATATCAAGGGGAACGCCTATAAATTCCTCGCGAAGCTTGGGCATATCGCCGAAAGCGAACGCGCCGCGACGCATTTTTACTATTTCATGTACACCGACGCCGCCGACGGAGAGCAGTATGTCACCCTCGTTGAGGCTCCGAAGCAGGCCGATTCGCAGATTCAGACCGTAATCAACGACTTTTTGCAGTATGTTCAGGAATATTCCGCCGACTCGACCGCCGTCTATCAGCGTTCGATGCTCCAGGACATGACCGGCCGCTTCAAGAAAATGACCTCGCAGGAAAAGGAAATGATGGACGAGGGGCTTTCGATGCTCGGCCTCAAAAATGAAAGAGTAATCGGCTACACCCTCAAAATCGGGCAGCTTCCAAAGCCCTCCGACACCGTCGGCTACTGGTTCATCGCCGTTCCCTTCGGCGTTGCCGCCGTCGTCGGGCTGATTCTCTTCTTCTACGGCCTCCATCTCGAAAACAAGCGTTACGAGGCGCACAAAAGCCCTTATCCCTATCAGAACAGGAAGAAAAAAGGATAAATCGCCGAAAAGGAAAGGTAAAATGACTGTTAAATTGTTTAAAGACGGCGTTCCTGATGACGCGGCCGCGCTTCGGCGGGAGATTTTTGTCGACGAGCAGGGGTTTGTCGACGAGTTTGACGAATTCGACGAAAAATCGTTTCACTTTGTTATGTATGACGGCGGAGAGCCGGTCGCGACGCTTCGCTTTTACGACGAGGGCGGCGGCTCAATGCATGTCGGGCGGGTCGCAGTGAAAAAGTCGCGGCGGGGCGAGGGCCTCGGCAGAAAGCTGATGGAGCACGCCCTTTCGGAGGCGAAAGCCCTCGGCGCGAGCCGAATGACCGTCGCCGCTCAGGAGGACAAGGCCGGTTTTTACCGCCGCTGCGGCTTCGAGCCGACCGGGCGGAGGTTTTTAGAGCAGGGCTGCCCGCATGTGGATATGGTTCGGGAAATTTAATATTATGGTAAAGTTGTGAACAGGGGTCGGAAGGCAGATTGTCGGAGGCGGAACGCCGGTTTTTGGCAGTCTGCTTTCTGCGTAAGCCCGGCGCGGCAAATGGGGCTTCTTTCCTGCGCCCCCCCCCCCCCCCCCCCCCCCCCCCCCCCCCCCCCCACCCACCCGCCCTCCCAACTCTCCCGCAACCCCACCCGCCCCATTTGCCGCGCCTGATAGGCATTGTCCAAGACAGCGCGGCGGAAAAAGCGGGGAAACAGTGCGAAATTGCGGGGATGGGAGGGTGGGGCGCAGAAAAGCAGCTTTTTCCGCCGCGCGGCCCGCTGTTCAGAAAACAGGGGACAGATGTAAGATTTTGGCAAGCCGATGTATACCCGCGCGAACGGAAACCAGTCCCGTTCTATGAAAATCCCGGAATTAAATTTGACTGTACAGCGATGTCCGCCGTACAGTCAAATAATTTATCACACTATTTTTCTTACCGGCCTCAGCACCTGATAGCCGAGGACCTCGGGATAGTGCCGCTGGTAGTCCTGACATTCGTCCTCGTTCCATTCAAAGCCGAGCAGCTTCGGGTCGAAATTCCACGCCATTTCATCAACGCGCTTCATTACTTCCGCGTTTTCCGTCAGATAGTCGAAGGGCTGATGGCAGAATACGATGTAGTAGCTTCCGGGAAAGGTTCCGCGAAGCTCGAATCCTTCGGGTATATCGCTGCTGTAATCCGTCTTTACGCCCGCGCCGAAGAAATATCTGCGCTCCCCGTTTTCATGCGCCCACCCCGCCGTAAATCTTGTACACACCAAGTCAAGGTCGCGGTCGTTCAGGCTCGAAATAATTCCGCAGGCGAGGTCGCAGTCGTGGCGGGGCCAAATTCTTCCTTTTTCGGTTTCGGATTCCCTGTAAACCCCGAGATACCTGTGGGCGGGGATATATTCCACCCTGACATACGGTTTTGAAATGCTCATGCTTAATCCTCCGTCGTTTTTATTTGAGAAAGGTTCAAGAAGCATTTTCCTGCAGGTGAGCGGAAGCGGACGGGGCTTTTTCCGGTATTCCGACGGTGCGCATCCGTAAGCATACTTAAAAGCCCGTGTAAAGGTTGACTGGTCCGAAAATCCGTATTTTAAAGCAATATCGACGATAGAGCTGCCTGTATCCCGCAAATCTTCGGCCGCCATCGCCAGACGTCTGCGGTATACATATTCGCGAATCGTCATTCCCGCAAGCCTGTGGAACTGCTCCGAGCAGTAGCAGGGAGAATAGCCGACATGTCCCGAAATTTCCGAGAGCGACGGCTTCTCGCAGATATGATTTTCAATATAGTCAATCAACTTTTGCGCCGCGTAAATCCATTCCTGCATGGTTCCTTCCTCCTTTCCCGCGGATATTATAGCATACCGCGGATCCGAAAATCTTTGCGCGAATTTGGAAGTTCACGGGCGGCTGATATTATATCACGAAAACGGGAAAACATCTATTGCAATATAAGGCGTTTAATCAAGCTGCCCCCGTCCCGTATCAAAGAAAACCGCCCCGCGATTTGTCCCCATCGGAGCGGTTTGTTCATATTATTTCGGGACGGCGCGGCGTTTGATTCCAAAAAACTATTTTTCCCCGGCGGTCAAAAGGCGGCGAAGCTCTTTTTGAAGGTATTTGTATCGCGAGAGAAGCGCGGAACGCTCGTAAATCAGCGATTCCAAAAGGTCGGAATCGGTAACCTCATTAAACACAGCGTCGGCGGCCTCGATTTCTGCGGAGAGCTCGCGGAGGCTTTCGCTGAGGCGTTCGGCGGCAGGGCAGCTTCGTAGACGGTTTGGCATTTTATCCTCCTTCGGCGGCGGACAGCCGCGTTTTATAATTTCTATTCGGGACAACGCGTAGAAATGCCTCCCGCGCCATATACTTTTAAAAAAAGAGAGGAGAAGCGACGTGACTTTTGAGAAAAACTGCCTTTTGAGATACTGCCCGCACCTCGGGCGCAATGTGATAATGGAGGCAACGCACGGCCCCTCCGGCCGCCGCCTCGAGTGCCTGTCCAAATCCGACTGCGGATTTTTTGAGGAAGGGTGCAGGAATTTGCTGGTGTCGGGGGAGAGGAAAGGTCGGGAAGAAAGGATTGGGGGAAGAAAGGGGGAGGGGGAATAGGGGCGATGTGAGGCGGGGGCTTGGGGCTTCTGCTGGAGGACGCGCGGCGGAAAAAGCTGGTGCGTCGGTCCCACCCGCCCGCCCCACGCAGTTTCGCGCCATTTTCCCGCTTTTTCCGCCGCGCTTCTCCCGTTGCACCCATCAAGGCGCGGCGAATGGGGCGGGGTGGGTGGGCGGGTGGCAGGCAGGAAGCCCCGGCGGCCGCAGAAATCAGCCCCATTCGCCGCGCCGGGCTTACGCACAAAACCCGAATCAACCGCGCACCCAATCCCCCGCCTGAGCCGAATCCCACCCTCCGAGGCCGCAGGCCGAGCGGGGGGTGGGTGAGGCTCAGGCCTTTTATGTTGGCGTATATTATCTGCCCAACTTTTTTATACCTGCCCCTACCACCGCTTTCATCTAACTCCCCGCGCGGCGGGAAAAGCTGCTTCCTGCGTCCCACCCGCCCGCCCCCCAAGCCTCTCAAACCCCTCCCGCTTTTCCCGCCGCGCTCCCCTCCGCAATTTCTCCTTGATTTTTTCCTCCACTGTTGCTATAATACTATTATTGACCTGCAAAGGAGGCGCGGCGATGGCGATTAACGGGCAGAGCTACAAAAAGCTGTTTTCAAATACCCTTATTTTCGCACTCGGGTCGTTCGGCTCGAAGCTGCTTGTGCTGATACTCGTGCCGCTCTATACCTCCGCGCTTTCGCCTGCCGAATACGGCTCCGTCGACCTGATTGCGCAGACGGCAAACATTCTGCTTCCAATCTTCACCCTCTCCGTCGCGGAGGCCGCGCTTCGCTTCGGACTCGACGCAAAATCCCCGCAGGCGCGAAAGGCCGTCTACTCGAACTGCCTCGCGGTCGTCTTTTTCGGGCTTTTACTGATGGCGGCGGTATTCCCGCTGCTCTCGCGGCTCGGCTATCTCGGGGGATATTCCGCCGTCCTCTACGTCTACGTCTGGACGTCTGCGCTCAGGCAGCTCAACTCGACCTACGTCCGCTCTCTTGAGAGGGTTCACCTCTTTGCGTTCGACGGAATCCTGACTACGTTTTTGATGATAGTCTTTAACTTCCTGTTTCTTTTAAAATTCAAGATGGGGATAACGGGCTATCTTTTGGCGATAATTTTTTCGGATTTGTGCTCGTCGGTATTTTTATTTACATCTGCGGAGCTTTGGCGGCATATTTCATTTAAGGAGCTCTCCCGCAGGCGGCTTCGCGAGATGCTTCGCTACTGCGTGCCGCTTGTCCCGACGACGCTTTTATGGCTTGTCACCTCGATTTCCGACCGATTCATAATAACATACTTCCACGGCGAAGCGATGAACGGCATCAACACCGTCGCATACAAAATCCCGACGATTATAACGACGATTTTCACGATGTTTTCTCAGGCGTGGAACATGTCCGCGATTCAGGAAAACAGCTCGGAGGGCCGCGAGGGATTCTATACCTCGGTTTTCTCCTTCAACCAGTCCTTCATGTACTGCCTTGCCGCCGGGGTTCTTCTGATTAACCGCCCGCTCACTGCGATATGGGTCAACCCCAACTACCACGAGGCGATGCTCTACTCCCCGATTTTAACCGTCGCGACGGTTTTCACCTGCTTCAACGTCTTTTTGGGTTCGGTATACATCGCCGAAAAAAAGACGCGCCGCTCCTTTGCGACCTCCCTCGCCGCCGGAATAATAAACATTATCCTCAACTTCGCGTTTATTCCTCGCTTCGGCATCTACGGCGCGGCTTGCTCGACCTTTGCGGCATATTTCGCGGTATTTTTCTTCCGCCTCTTCGACACGTCAAAAATTATCCGCTTTAAATTTTCCCTACCGAAAATTGCCGTCAACACCGCGCTTTTAATCTTTATGACAGTGCTGAATCAGTTTTCCGGCGCATGGGTATACGGCGCACTCGCGGCAGCCTTTGTCGCGGTATTTGCGCTGAATTTCACGGAGCTTGTCAAAATTGCGGCAATAATGCTTCCCGAAAAACTGAGGGAACGTATTCCGCTGTTTAATAAATTCAAGGAACAGGAGTGAATTTCATGGCAGAGTTAAAGTATGAAATCGTTGAACAGATAGCGGTTCTCGGCGAAAGCCCCCGCGGCTGGACAAAGGAGCTTAACAAGGTCAGCTGGAACGACTATCCCGCTAAGTACGACATACGAGAGTGGTCGCCCGACCATTCGAGGATGGGAAAGGGCGTGACCCTATCCGACGAGGAGTTCGACGCCCTCAGAAGGTATATCCTCGGCGAGCCCGCCTCCGACGGCGACGACGTCGACGAGAGCGAGATTATATGATGAATGAACCCGCTTCGGCTATGGGGCCGGGGCGGGGGATTTTTTTGGGTGAGCTCTTGAGGCGGTGTGAATAAAGGTGAATTTGTCATGTAGATGCACAAGAACGCAGCTGGCTGCTAAGGCCTGAGCCTCACCCACCCCCGCTCGGCCTGCGGCCTCGGAGGGTGGGATTCGGCTCAGGCGGGGGATTGGGCGCGCGGTTGATTTAGGTTTCCTGCCTCAGCCCGGCGCGGCGAATGGGGCTGCTTTCTGCGGCCGACATGGCTACTGCCCGCCACCCACCCTCCCACCCCGCCCCATTCGCCGCGCCTTGATTGGTGCTATGAGAAAGCGCGGCGGAAAAAGCGGGAAATGGCGCGAAACTATGGGGGTGGGCGGGTGGGACCGACGCACCAGCTTTTTCCGCCGCGCGGTCAAATCAGC
>CANPZQ010000111.1 GCA_947588775.1 uncultured Clostridia bacterium | reverse complement strand
TTAAAGACGCAGACCGCCGCCAGCATTCCGAAATATATCGCCATATTGTCCGCGGCATATTTCATCGGCAAATCGCAAAAGAGCGCGAGAAAAAGCGATGCGAGCCCGCAGATAATTATCCCGACCGCGCCGCCTAACTGCCACGCCTTCGCGGTTATCCAAAGCTCCCGCTCGTCGTAGCCCTTGTTCTCCTTCCTGCTCTTTTCCAAAATCTCTTTTTTGTCCATACCGAACCCTCCTCAAACCGTTGCCAAGTTTTCTTTGCAAGACGATTATACCACTGCCAAGTTTTCTTGTCAAGAGGGGGAGGGAAAATTTTTTTGAAGCGCGGTTTTTCAAAAAGTATGCAATTTTCCGGAAATTACAGGCGGATTTTTTCTTTTTTGGGCTTGATATTCTTCGCCCGATATGGTATAATTCCGTTGTATGTATACAGCAAATCCGCATTTTCCAATAAATTGAAAGGATTGATACCATGAAAAAAAGAATCAGCTCTATCCCGTTCAAAGGAACTCCCGAGCAGGAAGCAAGGCTTAAGGCCGTCATCGAGGAGAAGAAGCATGTCGAGGGCTCCCTCATGCAGGTAATGCAGGAGGCGCAGGAAATCTACGGCTACCTTCCCCTTGAGGTCCAGCAGATGATTGCCTCCGGAATGGGCGTTTCCGTCGAGGACGTCTACGGAATCGCGACCTTCTACGCTCAGTTCGCGCTTTCCCCGAAGGGCGAGCACCAGATTTCCGTCTGCCTCGGCACCGCCTGCTACGTAAAGGGCTCTCAGGACATCATCGACCGGATTTCCGAGGTCTTGGGGATCCAGGCCGGCGAATGCACCCCTGACGGCAAGTTCTCGCTTGAGGCCTGCCGCTGCATAGGCGCGTGCGGACTTGCTCCGGTACTTACGGTCGGCGACGACGTCTACGGCAGACTTACAAAGGCCGACGTCGACACCATCCTCGCAAAATACAACTAACGCCTTAAAGGGACGCTTCGCGACAGGGGTTATCAAGTATGAAAATTCAGGATATTAAAGAGCTTTTGGACGCGCATGTCCTCTGCGGGGAGGAGCACCTCGACCGCGACGTATACTCCGCCTGCGGTTCGGACATGATGAGCGACGTTCTGGCATATGTTAAGGATCAGGCGGTTCTGCTCACCGGGCTTGTCAATTCTCAGGTTATTCGGACCGCCGAGATGATGGATATGATATGCATCGTCTTTGTGCGCTCGAAAAAACCCACCGAGGATATGATTGAGCTTGCCCGGGAAAGCGGCCTCGTTCTTATGAACACCGAAAAAAGAATGTACGAGGCCTGCGGACTTCTCTATAAGAGCGGCCTCGTCGGAAACGGAGTAAAGCATGAGTGATTCTCTGAGATTCCACTTCGACGTGAACGGCCAGAGCTTTACCTCCGCGGGACAGGCGTCGGTTCAGGTGAAAAAGAATCTCAGGGAGCTCGGAATCCCCGCCGAAACAATAAGGCGCGTGTCCATCGCGATGTACGAGGGCGAAATAAATATGGTTATCCACGCGCACGGCGGCGAGGCCGACGTTATCGTCTATGAGGATAAAATCGTCATCATTCTCGCCGACCGCGGTCCCGGAATACCGAACATAGAGCTTGCGATGAAGGAGGGCTATTCAACCGCGCCCGACAATATCCGCTCGCTCGGCTTCGGCGCGGGAATGGGACTTCCGAACATGAAACGCTATACCGACGACATGAAAATCGAAACCGAAATCGGAAAAGGCACCACCATCACCATGACGGTGAATATCTGACTTCGCCTTTTCGGTTTATAATCAATCTTAAATCCGTCACAAAGGCGGTGAACGAATGAATACCTACGAACATTCCGTGTCCCTTGACCCGTCGCGCTGCACCGGCTGCACCACCTGCATAAAACGCTGTCCGACCGAGGCTATACGCGTCGACGGCGGCAAGGCGAAAATCAACCCCGACCGCTGCATCGACTGCGGCGAGTGTATAAGAATATGTCCGCACCACGCGAAAATCGCCACCTGCAACAAGCTCGACCACCTCTACGACTACAAGTGGCGGATTGCCCTGCCCGCGCCCACGCTCTACGGCCAGTTTGAAAACCTCGAGGACGTCGACTACGTCTTGCAGGGGCTTTTGGATATGGGCTTCAACGAGGTATACGAGGTTTCGCAGGCGGCGGAGATAGTTTCCGAATACACCCGCCTCTACATAAAGGCCGAGGGAATAAAAAAGCCGGTGATAAGCTCCGCATGCCCGGTAATCGCGAGGCTTATAGGGCTTCGGTTCCCATATCTTAAAGACAATCTTCTGCCGATACTGCCGCCGATGGAAATCGCGGCGATTGAGGCGAGAAAAAAGGCGAAGCGCGAACACCCCGAGCTTGAGGACGGCGATATAGGCGTCTGCTTCATATCCCCCTGCCCGGCAAAGACGAGCTACGTAAAAAACGGCTTCGGGAGCTATAAATCCAACGTCGACCTCGTCGTTTCGATGTCGGATATATACTTCTCGCTTCTGAATCATATGAGCCGCGACAAGGTCCCCGAGCCGGTTTCAAAATCGGGAATGATAGGAATAAGCTGGGCGACGTCGGGCGGAGAGGCGGCAGCAATCTTCAACGACAAATACCTCGCCGCCGACAGCATCGAAAACGTCGTGGAAATGCTCGACCAGATTGAAAACGGAACGATTCCGCCGCTCGAATTTATCGAGCTTAACGCCTGCACCGGCGGCTGCGTCGGCGGGGTTATGACGGTTGAAAACCCGTTTATCGCAAAGGCGAGGCTCCAGACGCTTAGGCGTTATCTTCCGGTTTCGCAGAACTTTTTGGAGGGCGACGATAAGTATATACCTTCCGAGTATTTCTTCGAGGACGTTCCCGACTATAAGCCGATGAACCGCCTGGGCGGCTCGATTGGCGAGTCGATGAGAATGATGTCGGATATTCAGAAGCTTCGCGACGAGCTGCCCGGAATCGACTGCGGCTCCTGCGGCGCGCCGAACTGCCGCGCGTTCGCGGAGGACGTCGTAAAGGGCGAGCGTTCCCTCGAAAGCTGCGTTATCCGCGCCCACAGAATCGCAAACGGCGAGCCGGTAAACCCGGAGCGCGCCGAAAGAAAGGCTGACGGCATATGACAGTTAAAGAGCTTTGCGAAAAATGCGGCTTCGAGGCGGTCTGCCTTCCCGAGCCCGATAGGGAGGTAACGGGAGGCTACTGCGGCGACCTTTTGAGCTGGGTTATGGGCAGGGCGAAGTCTGGCGAGGCGTGGGTTACGATTATGTCGAATATGAACATCGCCGCCGTCGCGACCCTCTGCGACACGGCCTGCATCGTTCTTTCCGAAAACGTTTCCCCCGACGCGGGCGTCGCCGAAAACGCCGAAATGCGCGGGATAAACATCTTAAAAACGCCGCTGCCGACTTTTGAAGCCGCCGTGCTTATTTCAAAGCAACTATGAGCCGGTACTATTACGACCTGCATATTCACTCCTGCCTCTCCCCCTGCGCCGACAACGACATGACCCCCGCGAACATCGCGGGAACGGCGACCCTGGCAGGGATACAGATTATGGCGTTGACCGACCACAACTCCGTTAAAAACTGCCCGGCGTTTTTTAAGGCGTGCAAAAAATACGGGGTGATACCCGTCGCGGGAATGGAGCTTACAACCGCAGAGGATATTCACGTCGTCTGCCTCTTTGAGGACCTCGACAGCGCGATGGCGTTCGGCGAGGAGGTCGATTCGCGCAGGGTGCTTATCCCGAACCGCGTCGACATCTTCGGCGACCAGAGGATTATGGACGAAGAGGAAAATATCATCGGCCTCGAGGAGAATATGCTCCCGAACGCTACGGAAATCACGGTCGACGAGGCCCCCGGGATTGTCGAAAAATACCGCGGCGTATGCTACCCCGCGCACATCGACAGGCAGGCGAACGGGATTATCGCGACCCTCGGAACCTTTCCCGATTATCCGCCTTTTAGCTGCGCCGAGCTCCACGACAAGGAAAAAATCCCGCCGCACCTCGAAAAATTCCCGATACTCAGGGACAAAAGAATCGTCGTAAGCTCCGACGCGCACTATCTATGGGACATTCGCGACGCGGACGCGCAGCTTGAAATCGACGACGAGCCATATTCGTCGGCGACGGTCCGAAAAAGGCTTATAGAACTTCTGAAAGCGGGGCTGAGGCCGTGAAAGAGCTATCTCTGAATATTTTAGACGTTGCAAAAAACTCGGTGAAGGCGGGCGCGAGCCTTGTCGGAATCGAAATCGACGAAACCGACGAAACCGTTAAAATCACGATTTCGGACGACGGCTGCGGAATGAAGCCGGATTTTCTCGCCCACGTCACCGACCCCTTTACCACGACGAGAACCACCCGGCCGGTGGGGCTCGGCCTGCCGCTTTTAAAGCTTGAGGCGGAGCAGACGGGCGGAGGGCTCGAAATAACCTCGCGCCACCGCGACGAATTCCCCGACAGCCACGGAACCGTGACGTCCGCGCTCTTTTATAAGAACCATATCGACATGACTCCCCTCGGCGACGTAATCGGCTCTTTGGTAACGCTGATTCAGGGCAGCCCGGACATCGACTTTAAGTTTATCCATAAAATGCCGGAAAGGGAGGTTTCCCTCGACACCCGCGAGCTCCGCGAGGTCCTCGGGGAGGACGTTCCGCTCGACACCCCCGACGTTTTGGTGTGGATAACCGAAAACCTCAAGGGGCAGTATTCCGGCGAAGAATAAGGCGAAAATTATTTTAATTGCAAATTATTATAATTACTCTAAAGAAAGGATGATTTTAAAATGAAATCATTAGCAGAACTCGCAGCAATCAGAGAAAGAATGAAGGACAGAGTCGTTCTGCGTGAAGGACAGGGCGATATTCGCGTTGTCGTCGGAATGGCGACCTGCGGAATTGCCGCCGGCGCGAGGCCGGTTCTCTCGGCTTTCGTCGAGGGCGTCGCTAACGCGGGGCTTTCCGACAAAGTAACCGTCACCCAGACCGGCTGCATCGGAATCTGCCAGTACGAGCCCGTTGTTGAAGTCTTTGAGGCGGGCAAGGAAAAAGTCACCTACGTCAAGATGACCGCCGACAAGGCCAAAGAAGTCATCGAGAAGCACCTCAAGGGCGGTTCGCCCGTGGCCGAATACACCATCGGCCAAAACCAGTAAATCGGATAATTATTTAGGAGGTATATAAAACTATGATTCGAGCACAAGTGCTGATTTGCGGCGGTACGGGCTGTACCTCGTCTGGCTCCAAGGCGATACAGCAGGCGTTTACCGAGCAAATTGAAATCGCGGGACTTTCCGAAGAGGTGAAACTGGTACAGACGGGCTGCTTCGGCCTCTGCGCCTTAGGCCCCGTCGTAATCATCTATCCCGACGGAACATTCTATTCAAGAGTTACCCCCGACGACGTTTCCGAAATCGTTTCGGAGCATCTGCTTAAAGGTAGGGTCGTCGAACGCCTTGTCTATGCCGACACCGGCGAGGAAAAGGTCGACAACGTCGCCGACGTTTCGCTTTCCGACACCGCCTTCTACAAGGCGCAGCACCGTGTCGCGCTCCGCAACTGCGGCGTAATCAACCCCGAAAACATCGACGAGTACATAGCTATGGACGGCTACCAGGCTCTCGGCAAGGTCCTCACCGAAATGACCCCCGAGGAAGTCATCGACGTAGTTCTTAAGTCCGGCCTTCGCGGACGCGGCGGCGCGGGCTTCCCGACCGGCCGTAAGTGGTCGATGGCGAGGACCCTCGTTCCCGACGCCGACCAGAAATACGTCTGCTGCAACGCCGACGAAGGCGACCCGGGCGCGTTCATGGACCGCTCCGTTTTAGAGGGCGACCCCCACGCCGTTTTGGAAGCTATGGCGATTGCCGGCTACGCCATAGGCGCGAACCAGGGCTTCATCTATGTAAGAGCCGAGTACCCGATCGCCGTAAACCGCCTGAAAATAGCCATTCAGCAGGCGCATGAATACGGCCTTTTGGGCAAAAATATCTTCGGCACCGGATTTGACTTCGACATCGAGCTTAGGCTCGGCGCGGGCGCGTTCGTCTGCGGCGAGGAAACCGCTCTTATGACCTCAATCGAGGGCAAGAGAGGCGAGCCGAGGCCGCGTCCTCCGTTCCCGGCGGTAAAGGGCCTCTTCGGCAAGCCGACCATCTTAAACAACGTTGAAACCTACGCCAATATCCCCCAGATTATCCTCAAGGGCGCGGATTGGTTCGCCTCTATGGGCACCGAGAAGTCCAAGGGCACCAAGGTATTCGCCCTCGGCGGAAAAATCAAGCACACCGGCCTCGTCGAAGTGCCTATGGGTACGACTTTAAGACAGATAGTCGAGGAAATCGGCGGCGGCATTCCGAACGGCAAGAAGTTCAAGGCTGCCCAGACCGGCGGCCCCTCCGGCGGCTGCATTCCGGCGGAGCACTTGGACGTTCCGATTGACTACGACAACCTCATCGCCATCGGCTCGATGATGGGCTCGGGCGGACTTATCGTAATGGACGAGGACAACTGCATGGTCGACATCGCTA
>CANPZQ010000110.1 GCA_947588775.1 uncultured Clostridia bacterium | reverse complement strand
GGGGGGGGGGGCGCGGGAAGCCAGCCCCATTCGCCGCGCCGGGCTTACGCAGAAAGCCACGGACAAAATTTGCTCTTTTGCACAAAGCTTCAAGCGTTATTTTTTCTGCCCCCTGCCCCCATCATCTTCCAATTTTCCAATTTTCCCGTTAATCGCGTCGACCTGACGCTTAATCGCGCCGTATTCAAACGCCCAAATCCCCGCATAAATCGCGTAAACCCCGAAAAACCAAACCGCACCGATTGGCGTGCGCGGCATCCATCGCAGAATATACGCCGTCGGAAAGGTCACGGCCGAACAGATTGCAAGGTGCGTAAGGGTCATTCTTAGAAGGCTCCAGCTCTCGATTTCCCAGATAACCGACGCGCCGCCCCACACCGCGCCGAAGCCCGCCGTGAGAGCCGTCTGCAAAATTACCGCCCGAAGCTCCCCGAGCGACGAAATAAGCTCCTGAGGCGCGGCGACATATTCCCCGCCGCCCTGAACCAGCGACAATATAATTAGATTAACCGTGCAGATTGCGACCCCGATCGGCATTCCCATAAGAGCGCGTGTAAAAATTTTTTTCATGGTATCACCTCAAATCCCGAGTACCTGTTTGATTTTTTTGACATATCTTCTTGAAACATAGGTCGCCGCGCCGTCCGTCATAAGCACGCGTATCGTGCCCGTGAGGCTCAAATCGAGCTTTCGGACCTTTTTGAGATTTATAATCTCCGAGTTGGATATTCTTACGAACATCGTCCCGTCGAGCCGCTCCTCAAGCTCGTAGAGCCTTTGTCGCATAAGATACCCCCGCCCTCTGCGGCGGCGAAAACCTTCCCCGACATAGCGTAAATCCGGTAAATTCCAGCCTCCTCGAGGACCTCCAACGCCCCGTTTTTAATCCCCGTTAGAAGCTGCGGAAAATCCCCGGAAAGTTTTTTAACAAGATTGTTTATCTCGTCGCTCATTTTATCGGTGAAAACGACTATCCGGGGCTCGGAGCAGGAGCTGTCGATTCTTATTTCAACCTGCATTTTCATTTCCTCCTTTCGGCCGTGAATACAGTATAGCAGAGGTTCGGGAAAATTTCCAGCGATATTTGATAATCGGTCGGTTTTGGGGAATAGGCGGGGGATTTTTGGGGGGTGGGGGGATAAGGGGAGGGGCGAAGCCCCGCCGCCGCCATGGGCGGCGGCCTCACGCGCCGAAGGCGCGGGAGGGTCGGCCGCGAATGCGGCCGACCGGGCTTCGCCCCGGGCTGCGGCAGGCGCGAAACCTTCAAAGGGGCAAAAAAGCCCCCGCCGCCTCTTCGTCGAAGCAGCAGGGGTTCAATTTTATGCTATTTAACAAAACGTTCCGCGGCGTGAACCAGCTTTTGGTCGACAAGCGCGTCGACCTCGATACCGTCGGGGGTGTACTCCTCCGAAAACACATTGCCCTCCGCGCGGATTCTGGCGAGAAGCCCCGCTTCCGAGAAAGGGAGCAAAAGCTTCATTCTTCGCGCCGTTTCGGGAAGCGATTCCGAAAGCTCCTCCAAAAGGCGGTCAAGTCCCCTGCCCTCCTTCGCGGAAATAAGAACCGTGTGTTCCGGCAAAAACGCCCCGTTCCAGTCGGCAATGTCGGCCTTGTTGAGAACCGTCACAACCGGAATTCCGTCACAGCCGAGCTCGCTCAGAAGCTCCCTTGTGACCTTCGTCTGCTCCTCAATGTCGGGGCTCGAGCAGTCGCAGACGTGCAAAATTACGTCCGCGCCCGAAGCCTCCTCCAAAGTGGACTTGAACGCTTCCACAAGGTTATGTGGAAGGCGGCTTATCAGCCCGACGGTGTCGGTGAGCAGAACGCTTCTGCCGTCGGGTAGGATTATCGAGCGGGAGGTCGTTTCAAGCGTCGCAAAGAGCTTGTTTTCAACCAAAACTCCCGCTTCGGTAAGGGCGTTCATAAGCGTTGATTTCCCGACGTTCGTATAGCCGACTATCGCGGCGGAAAGAACGCAGTCCTTTTTGCGCCTTGCGCGAAGCTGGCCGCGCCGCGCCTCGATTTCCTTAAGCTCGCGCTGCATGTTTGTGATTCTTTGGCGAATATGGCGGCGGTCGAGCTCGAGCTTTGTTTCACCCGGGCCGCCCCTCATTCCCACAACGCCGCCCGTTCGGGAAAGCTCCTTCCCCATTCCCGCAAGCCTCGGCAAAAGATATTTCTGCTTCGCGATTTCAACCTGAATCTTGCCCTCGCGGGTGGTGGCGCGCTGCGCGAAAATGTCGAGAATGAGCATCGTCCGGTCGATGGCTTCAATATCCAGAACATCCTCGATATTCCGAATCTGCGCGGCGGTAAGCTCGGTATCGAAAACGGCTATATCCGCCTCAAAATCGTCGGCGAGGCGTTTCATTTCCTCAAGCCGCCCCGCGCCTATACATGTCGCGCCGTCGGGTGCGTCGCGCTTTTGAACAACCTCGGCGACGGTTTCGCCGCCGGCCGTGCGAATAAGCTCGCGAAGCTCCGCTATCGAGCGTTCAACGTCGTAGTCGCCCGTGTCGACGGCAGCAATTATCGCCCTCGGAGCCTTCGCTTCGGGAGCGTTCGTTTTAAAAATGTTATCAAATTTTTCAGTCATAAGTCCTCCGAAAATTTTTTTATTGCAGGTTTTGAATCAAGACTTACTGACTGCTGACAGCAAGCCGGGTGTTATCTGGTCATTTTTTTAAAGCCTCCTTCGGTAAATTTGAGTGTATATATGGGGTTGTTGGAGTTGGTTTGTTTATGAGATGTCAAAAATCAGCTTAATACATAAATTTCCGATTTCTGTTCGCGCCCGAATCCCCGCCCGAGCCGAATCCCGTCCCCCGGAGCCAAAGGCGGAGCGGGGATGGGTGAGGCTCGGGCCTTAGCAGACGCTTCAAAATTTTCGACGAGCCATGGCTCCTCTATCTTCTAACCCTCTGACGCTCTATCCTCTGTCACAGCACTCCCCTCATCTCGTCAAGCCCGAGCATGAGGTTCATGTTCTGCACGACGGCTCCCGCGCCGCCCTTTCCGAGGTTGTCGAAGCGCGCCGCCATCAGGCAGATGTCGTTGTCGCCAAACACAAAGAGCTGCATTTTGTTCGAGCCGGCCATGCCGCCCGCGTCCAAAAAACCCCCGACCTCGTCGACCGCGCCCTCGAAGTCGACGACCTCGATAAGCGGCTCGCGCTCATAGAATCGGCAGACCGTTTCCCATACCTGCCGCGAATGGAGCCTCTTTGAAAGCGTGCGCAGATGAAGCGGCAGCGTAACCAAAATCCCGTTCGGATAGTCGTCAATCATCGGGTTGAGCGACGGCCGATAGGATATTCCCGAGGTGTGCATAATCTCCTTCTGCTGTAAAATATTCTGGTCGAGCCCGTACTGACGGACCGAGCCGTAGCTCCTCGGGCGGTCGGGACTTTCATAAAGCGAAATCATGTTCGCGCCGCCGCTCGAATATCCAACGACGGAGTTTACATAGAGCGGCAGAAACGGCGGCATTATCTTTCCCTTAAGCAGGGGGTTGATGAGCATAACCGTCCCGACGGCCATCGGCGCGGGAAGCGATACAAACCTCGCCGACTGGATTTTTCGCCGCTGGTCCGGCCCGAGCTCCGGCATTCCGTATACCCAGCCCGGCGCGAGCCTGTAGGCGTTCGACGTGTCGATTACCTTTACCTCGGGATTTTGAATCAGCGGAATCGTTTCGACTACCGTCTGCGCGGACTGGCACAAAATCACTATATCCGCGGTGTTTAAAAGCGATACCCTCTGTTCGGGCGAAACCTGACGGCGGTTCTCGAGATAGATTACCTCTAAATCGTCCCGCTTTTCAAGCATTTTATTCAGGTTAAGATTGACCGTGCCGTAGTGGCCGTCAACTAAGACTTTTTTCATTCGTTCCACTTCCGTTTCGTGGTGTTTTCGCAAAAGCAAACTGATACATAATAATTTTCACATATTTTTTCTTTTTTGTCAATAGCTAAAGCGAAATTTTCCCGATTTTGAGGAAAAAATATTTTTTTCGGAGATTTCGGCGATTTTGCTTTACTTTTTTTCAGAATCTGCTAAAATAGCATTATAGCTTATGAACCGCCGCCCGAAAATTTTTTGAAAAAATTTTTTTCGGCTGCAATATTTTGACCTTCCGGTGCGTATTACTTGTGAAACGTAAAAGGAACGGCGGAAAGGAGTCTTAGGGGCGATGCCGTTTAGCCGCCCCATACACACACGAATATGCAAATTACTAATGACGTCGGTATTTACATAGCTTCCGTGGTGGAAAAATATTCGGACATGGTCTATCGCGCGGCCTATCACGCGCTCTGCGACAGACACTACGCCGAGGACATCACTCAGGAGGTGTTTTTAAAGCTTATGCGCTCGCTCCCCGACTTCGAGTCGGACGAGCACGAAAAAGCATGGCTTTTAAGAGTTACGATTAACATGTGCAAAACCTACAACCGCAAAACCTATTCCCACCCGACGGCGGAGCTCTCGGAAACAATCGTTTCCAAAGAACGCTTCGGCACCGGCCCCGTTATGGAGGCGGTGATGGAGCTTCCCGAGAAGTACCGCACGGCGGTATACCTTCACTACTTCGAGGGGTATAAGGTCGCGGAAATAGCCGAGATGACCGGCACGAACCAAAACACCGTTTCCTCCCTCCTTATGAGGGCAAGACAGCGGTTGAAAACCATGCTGGAAGGAGAGTTTGACGATGAGAATAAATGAATATAAAAACGACGTCGGCTCCCTTAAGCTGACCCCCGAATTCAAGGAAAACCTCAAGGCGTTGATGGCCGAGGAATACGAGAAGCAAAAGGGTTCCCCCGAAAAATCCCCCGAAGAAACGCTGAGCCGTCCCGCTATTTTCGCAAAGAAATATTCAAAGTATTTCGCCCTGGCGGCATGTCTTTTGCTCGCGGTTTCGACGGTCGGGGTGATGAGCCTTATGAGGCTCGCGACGAAGCCCGCCGACTTGAGCGACGCTGCCGAAGAAGCCGGCGGCAACGCGGAGCTGTTTTCCGCCGGGTCCGACGACGCAAACGCCGCCGCTATTCTTACGGACGGCGAGATTCCCGCCGAGGACGCATCTGCCGAAGATACTCCGGACCTCGAAGAGGATTCGGAGAGCTTAATCGGCTCGGACGACGCCGAGGTACCCGCTTCCGAGGAGGCGGAGGACGTCGATGAGGTTTTGTACGAACCGGGGGACGAAGAGCCTCAGCCGTCGGAAACAAATCCCGCCTCGGATTATGGCGGCGACAACAACCCGATGTCGAATTACGGCGGCGTCAATCCGACGTCGGGAAACGGCTACAGCAACCTCAAGTCGCGCGACTATGACGGCGACTACGACGGCGAGATGTATGTGGCGTATAACGTCGCCGGCGACGGTGAAATTACCGCGAAAAACGTCGTGACGACGGCTAAGCTTAAAAAGAGGAAGGTTTCCCCGGCGGTTTCGAGCTCCGATGAAAATATCGAAACGGAATCGACCGCCCAAACCGACCCGACCGTTCCGGCAGAAACACCCATGACGGCCGTCGATGAAGAGGTCGAGGCGGAAGATACGGGCGAGGCGGTCACGATTGACGAAGAAACCTTCGGCAATCTAACCGAAGGGTACAGCGTTAAGTATTACGACGTTCGCGACGGAACGGTGGCGAATCTCGACAATGTCGCGCTTATACGGTTCAGGATTCTTGACGCATACTCGGGAAGCGAGATTTCCGCAAACACCGACCGCGAAGTTACCATCGACCCCGATAAGGAAACGCTCTACAAAATCAACGTCGGCTACGACTACTTCGAGAGCGAGGACCCCGACGTAGTCACATGGATGATCAACGTCGGAAACGAAAGCTATCAGCTTATCGGGCGGCCGGTTATGCAGGGAGAGTATGTCGCGGTCGCGACGGTAAACACCGAGGGCGTTGTGGAGCTCGTTCCGGAGCTTGTTTACGCGGTCCATAACGTCGGCGGGCTGGATATTGCCTACCACGTCTACTCGGACGAAGGGTTCATGGTCGACCCCGGCGACACGAACATGGGAATCATGCCCGAGGAGCTGGAATTCACGACGACGACGTCGAACAATCCGGAAATTTATACGCAAAAGGCGGCGGTCAGAGAGCTGACATCATACCTCAGAAGAAACATTCTCAGAATGGAGCCGACACTTGCGGAGCTTTCGGAGGAACCTCCGGAACCGACCGTCGATGAAAACGGAAACGAGCTTTTAAAAACGATTGCGTTCAAATATTACGCCGGAAAGGGCGTTTACGACGCGGAGGCGAACACCGTCAACGGCGTAGGGGTAGGGACGAAGCTTGAGGACGCGCTGGAGCCGCTCATGCTTACGAAATACAGCTTCAGCAAAAACTGCGTGATGACGCTTGTCGCCGCCGACGAGGACGGAGGCTGGACGGCGGTTATAACATTCGCCGACGGCGTTGTAAGCTCGGTGGAGTACAAAGGATAAATTCAAGAAGTGTTTATGTCCGGCAGGGCTCGCGAATGGGCGGGCTTTGCCGGATGTTGGGTTGGGGGAGGCGCGGCGGAGAAAGCGGGGAGGGAGCGGGAAGGTGGGGTGGGCGGGCGGGTGGGACCGACGCAACAGCTTTC
>CANPZQ010000109.1 GCA_947588775.1 uncultured Clostridia bacterium | reverse complement strand
TCCTTTGCTTCGCTGTATCTCAAACTTCCACGCTGCAATTTGCCCGAAAAGTTTGGCACACTACTGCTCCACCCATGTTCCTCGACCAACTTGTCCACAACCTCCGACATTGTTAATCCCTCGCGGACAATATAAGATTTAATTTCATTTCTGATGTTCATATTACCTCCATTTTTTCTATTTGCTTGACTGCGCACAACGTTCGTGTTTTTGAAAACGTGTGTATTTGTCAAGCGATTTTTTCTGTTTTGACTTATCTTTTCAGTTTTCCTTGGCGCGTATACCTGTTCAACCTTGGCATAGTCGATTTCGCTGTTTAGTGTGATTATTTGCTGAATTGAAAATACTTGTGCCATATAACAAATACTGTTCGCTATACAGCGTCACGCGATTCAATATAGTTATCCGCATTACGCTACAAATAAATTCGCCCTTTCACGATTGCCCTGTTTTTGCCGCTTCCATGAAAGCCGTTCCTGCCATGTTTTCGCTACACTGACGTTGCCGCCCGCCTTGGTTCGCTCGGTCGTTAAGACTTTCGTCGCAAACTTCACCGACGGGCATATCCCTTTCTCACGGTCATTCAATTTTCAAGCTGCTCGTCTACTGACAAATATAGTATAACGAATAATCACCCCTTTTCCCATATGTCCATAAAGATGGAAATTTACTCAAAAATCGAAAATTTCCACGCTCTTGGAAATTCCACGAAAGTGTGATATAATGATGGTGAGGTGATATTATGTACGCAAAATTGACTATCCCAGAAAGATTAAAAGACTTGCGGGTGATGCAGAAACATTTAACGTTGGAAGAATTAGCAGAACAGACAGGACTTTCAAAATCTGCTCTCGGCAAATATGAAACCGACGACTATAAGGATATTAGTCCGTTTGCGATTGTAACTTTGGCAGAGTTCTACGGAGTATCTACCGACTACCTGCTCGGTCTGACCGAAACAAAAAATCACCCAAACACAACTCTTAGCGAGTTGCATTTGAGTGATGAAGCATTAGATATATTGAGAAACAGCAAGTTGAATAACAGGCTAATTTGTGAAATCCTTTGTCACGAGAATTTTAGGCGGCTGCTTGTTGACTCCGAAGTTTTCGTTGATAGAATAGCAGAAATGCACACTGAGGAATTTACCTCGATCATGAATGTCGGCAGACTTCGCGTTTTAGAGAAAAACGGCGATGTAAACAATTTAGACGCACGGACTTTGGAGATTGCAGAAGAGGTAGACAAGCATTATATTGAGGGCGTTTTGACCCAAGATTTGCTTTCAATACTTAACGATATTAGAGAAAAACATTTGACTGACAACACAACTGCTGACGCTCCCTATACAGCTGATGAGGCGCAGAAAAAGATTGATGAGGTTATGAATTTCAAAGGGAGCGAACGAGAGAAGCAACTGTTTCTTGTATGCAATCAACTGCAAATCCCATACAATACTTTGAAACCTGACGAGAAAGCTGCGCTTTTGAGCGCAATATCCAAGTCAAAAATTCTGGGAAAGTTGGGAAAGCACGGTAGAGGCAAGAGGAAACATAAAAGATAGCGTAAGAATTTTCCATAGTTTTTTCGATGATGTGATGATGTCATATATTGGTAATCGTCAGAAGCAAAAGCTAATTTATTAAATAAGATAAGCAAAAGCCATACCCGAAATCTCGGATATGGCTTTGTTTAGCACCCTTTTGGCAGACCACCGCAATAAAATTTCTGTTTTGCTGTTTTATGCGTGACTCTCTGTTCGGCTGCTTTTCTCTTTTTTATGTCACAAGAAGCGCGTCAGTGCCCTCCCCACCCCCTCAATCCCCTCGTCAATCTCCCCATAAGTCGCCGTAAGCGGCGGCAGAAGCCTTAACTTCGACTTCGCTGTCAGCGTGAGCACGCCCTCTTCAATCCCCGCGCGGACGACGTCCTGGGGCTTCGGGCCGTCGAGGGTGACGCCAATCATCATGCCCATTCCCGAAATTCCGGCGACATGGGGCAATTTTTTCAGGCGGTCGGCGATGTATTCGCCCTTTTTCTTCACTTCATTAAGGAAACCGTCATCGAGCCTCCTGAGAACCTCGACAGCACCCGCGCAGGCGACGGGATTTCCGCCGAAGGTGGTGGCATGGTCGCCGGGGTTAAAGACCTCAGCCGTTTTCGCGCCGAAGAGCACGGCGGCGAGCGGCAGTCCTCCGCCGATACCCTTTGCGGCGGTGACAAGGTCGGGCAAAATCCCGTACTGCTCGAAGCAAAACAGGCTTCCCGTCCTGCCGATACCCGTTTGCACCTCGTCGACAATAAGGAGTATATCCCGTTCGCGGCAGAGCGCGGCGACTTTTTTCACAAAGTCCTGTTCAAGCGGCAGCACCCCGCCTTCGCCTTGAATAAGCTCTATCATCACGGCGCAGACGCCGTTTTCGCACATTCTCGAAAGCGCGGTAAAATCGCCCGCTTCGCAGAATTCAAAGCCCTCGGTGAAGGGGAAGAAGTAGTTATGGAAAACATCCTGCCCCGTCGCGGAGAGGGTGGTAACGGTGCGGCCGTGGAAGGAATTTTTCAGGGTGACGATGGTCGAGCGTCCCGGGCCGTATTTTTGGAAGGAATATTTTCTCGCGGCCTTAATCGCGCCCTCGTTTGCCTCCGCGCCGCCGTTTGCGAAGAAAACGCGCTTCATGCCTGTGCGGTTGCAGAGTATTTCCGCAAGCTTTCCGCAGGGCTCGGTATAGTAGAGGTTCGAGATGTGCTGGAGCTTTGAAAGCTGCTCCGTCACGGCCTTAATCCAGCCGTCGTCGCAGAAGCCGAGGCTGTTTACGCCGATTCCGCTGGTAAAATCTATGTATTTTTTGCCGTCCGCGTCGTAGCATGTCGCGTTTTTGCCCTCGACGATGGCAACGGGAAAGCGGCCGTAGCTGTGGGCGACGTATTCTCCGTCGCGGTTGATTATTCTTTCGGTATTGCTCATAAAATCCACCTCGTCACTTTGTAAAGAGCGTTCCGATGCCCTCGTCGGAGAACATCTCTATTAAAATCGAATGCTCGATTCTGCCGTCAATCATAACCGCTTTTTTAACGCCGTTATTCAACGCCTTGACCAATCCTTCGACCTTCGGAATCATTCCGCCCGAGATAATTCCCTGTTCGATAAGCCCCGGGACTTCTTCGAGTTTAACCGCCGGAATCATCGAATCGGGGTCGTTTACGTCGCGCATAAGGCCGCGAATGTCGGTGAGAACAATCAGGTTCTCCGCGCCGAGGGCTGCTGCGATTTCTGCGGCGGCGGTGTCGGCGTTGATGTTATAGACCTGTCCGTTATCGTCGGTTCCGACCGTCGCGATTACCGGGATATATTTATTATAGATGGCGTTTGCGAGCGGCTGGGGGTTGATGTCCGTTATTTCCCCGACAAAGCCGAGGTCCGCGCCTTTTTCAAGCTTTTTCGCCTTAATCATTCCGCCGTCTATTCCGCAGAAGCCGAGGGCCTTACCTCCGCATTGTCCTATCAGCGAAACGAGGTTTTTATTTGTCTTTCCCGAAAGAACCATCTGGACAACCTCGGCGGTGTCGGCGTCGGTGTAGCGGAGGCCGCCGATGAAGCGGCTTTCCTTGCCGAGGGCCTTTAAGGTTTCGGTGATTTCGGGGCCGCCGCCATGTACGAGCACCACCCGAATCCCGATAAGCGACAGGAGCACGATGTCGCTCATCACCGCGCGTTTCAGCTCCGGGTTAATCATAGCGTTGCCGCCGTATTTGACGACGACGACCTTTCCGGTGTACTTCTGGATATAGGGCAGCGCGCTTATAAGCACCTTTGCCTGCAAGCCGGTTGAAATGTTTTCCATAAAAAGGACCTCTTTTTTGTTTTATTGTGAAATTGGGGATAGATGAGAACGGGGAGTTGCGACCGCGCGGCGGAAAAAGCTGTTGCGTCGGTCCCACCCGCCCTCCCCCTCGGGTTTTGCGGCATTTCCCCGCTTTTTCCGCCGCGCTGTCCTCGTTGCTGCCATCGAGGCGCGGCGAATGGGGCGGGAGGGAGAGGAAAATTTGGGCGGGCGGGTGGGTGGGAGCAGGAAACCAGCCCCATTCGCCGCGCCGGGCTTACGCACAAAACCCGCAGCAAGCAGCTCCACCTCCAAAGCCAACCCCTCACCCACCCCCGCTTCGCCTACAGCTCCGGTGTGCGGGATTCGGCTCAGGCCGGGGAGGCCCGCGCGGCGGAAAAAGCTGTTGCGTCGGTCCCACCCGCCCGCCCCCTCAGGCTTCCTGCCCTTTCCCCGCTTTTTCCGCCGCGCTGCTGCCAGAAACCAGAACTCAGAACTCAGAAATCAGACAGCACCCCGCCCCCAAAACTCCGCCCTCGTCCCCCCAAAAAAATTACGTCCTATAATCCCCGTTTATCTTAACATAATCATAAGTCAGATCGCAGCCCCATGCCCGCGCGGAGGCTTCGCCCTGCCTCAGCTCAATCTCAATCGTGATTTTGTCCTTGAGAAGCACGTTTTTCGCAAGCTCCTCGTCAAAAGCGAGCCCGCAGCCGTTTTCGCAGACCTGAATCCTGCCGGCCTCGCTTTCAAACCAAACGCCGACGGTGTCGGGGTCAAATTCCGCGCCCGAGTATCCCATCGCGCAGAGAACCCTCCCGCAGTTCGCGTCCGCGCCGAACATCGCCGCCTTTACGAGCGCGGAGGCGATAACGCTTCTCGCAATCGTCTTTGCCGCCGCCTTGTCCTTCGCGCCGTTCACGTCGCAGATTAAAAGCTTGGTCGCGCCCTCGCCGTCCCCGGCAATCATCGGAGCCATGTATTCCCCGATTTCACGAAGAGCGGCCTTGAACGCCTCAAAATCCTCGCCCTCGCCGTCGATAAGCGGGTTTTCGGCAAGCCCCGAGGCCATAACCGAAACCATGTCGTTCGTCGAGGTATCCCCGTCGACGGTAATCATGTTGTAGGTGTCGTCGACGACGGCTTTGAGAGCCTTTTGAATCATCGGCGCGGTAACGGCCGCGTCGGTGGTAATGAATGAAAGCATCGTCGCCATATTCGGGTGAATCATTCCCGAGCCCTTGGCGATTGCCCCGAAGCGAACCGGCTTCCCGCCGATTTCGGTTTCAAAGGAAATTTCCTTGACCTTGGTGTCGGTGGTCATAATCGCCTGCGCCGCGTCGTTTCCTCCTTTTTCGGAAAGAAGCTTCGGAAGCTCCGAAATCCCGTACGCAATCGGCTCCAAATCGAGGCTCTGGCCGATAACCCCCGTTGAAGCCACAATAACGTCCCCGGGTTCAATCCCGAGGGCCTTCGCGGTCAGCTCGCACATCGCCCTTGCCTTTTCAACGCCGTCGGCGTTCGCGGTATTGGCGTTTCCGCTGTTGCAGATAACCGCGCGAGCGGTTCCGTCCGAAATATTTTCTCTTGTAACGGTAATCGGCGCGCCGTAGACCTTGTTGGTCGTATACACGGCCGCGGCGGAGCATTTTGTATCGCAGAAAATAAGCGCGATGTCCTTTTTGGAGCGGTTCTTGCGCACCCCGCAGTGCATTCCTGCGGCCTTAAAGCCCTTCGGCGCGCACACGCCTCCCGGAATATATTTCATAAAAGTTTATCTCCTTCCTCTAAATAAGCCGTTTCGGGAAGCCCGAGCGCGATGTTCATATTCTGCACCGCCGCGCCCGACGCGCCCTTTCCGAGGTTGTCGAACACCGAGCAGAGCGTCATCTGCGCGTCGTTTCCCATGACATATAAATTCAGCCGACAGGTTTTTGCGACCTCGTTCGCCGGCAAAAACCCGCTTTCCGGAGCCTTGCACACCCGAATCAGTTCGCTTTCCCGATAAAATTCCGAAAGCGCGTCGAACATCTCCGAAAGCGTAAGCCGTTTTTCAAGAAGCCTCGTATGAATCGGAACGCTCACCGCCATTCCGCTGTAAAAATCAGCGACAATCGGGTTAAATACCGGCGGCGAAGAAATCCCCGTGACCGCCTGCATCTCCGGCAGGTGCTTATGTTTAAGCGAAAGTCCGTACTGCCGGGGGCTGTCCAGAAACGCGTCCCGCACGGGGGCCTCGTATTCCGAAATCATCTTTTTCCCGCCGCCGCTGTAGCCCGTCACCGAGTGGCAGCAAAACGGGTAATCCCGCCCTGCGATTCCGAGCGCGACGAGCGGATAAACCGCCGCGATAAAGCCCGTTGCGTGGCACCCCGGGTTTGCAATCCTCTTTGACGAGGCTATCGCCTCGCGGCGCGAGCGGCTGAGCTCGGGAAAGCCGTATGCCCAGCCCTCCGCCGTTCTGTGCGCGGTAGATGCGTCAATCACGACGGTGTCGGGGTTTTCGACAAGCCCTACGGCCTCCTCCGCCGCCTTATCCGGCAGGCACAAAAAAGTCACGTCGCTTTGGTTGATGAGTTTTTTTCGCTCCGAAGCGTCCTTGCGAAGCTCGGGGTCGATTTCAAGAATGGTAACGCCGCCGTGGGCCGAAAGCCGGGTTTTAAGCTGAAGCCCGGTGGTCCCCTCCGCGCCGTCGATAAAAACTTTAAAGCTCATATGGTTCTCCATTTTATTATTTCTGTTTTATTATAGCAAGTTGCCGCCGGTTGTCAAGCCTTTTGGAAGCATTTTTACAAAGTTTATGTATAATATTCATTTTTCCGCACCCGCAACGGATTTTTCAGGCGAAATTGACGGGGGATTGATGCATATTTTC
>CANPZQ010000108.1 GCA_947588775.1 uncultured Clostridia bacterium | reverse complement strand
TCCCATATATCGGGACCGGGGAAATACTTCGTCCCCATTATCTGCCAAAGAGGACCTCCGCAAACCGCGATAACATGGCCTCTGACCTTTCCGGACCCCTGCAATACCTTGTAGCCGGTTCCGCGCGTCCAAGGGATTATATCCTTCGGGTCGTCAATCTCATCATTATTCAAAAAGCGTTCATATTGAACCTCTTTCGAGCCCTCTTTGACGGTGTATGTCGTAGCCCAGTCAATCGGCGTGCTCTTTTCCGCAGGTTTAATTTCGCCGATTACATCATTTGAAAACAAAGTCCGTCTGATTGCCGCTTCAGTATACTCGTCAAGCTTCCCCGGCTGTGCGAGCGGGGTCAGAACAGTGGGGCCGTAATAAGCGCGAACGCCTGCATATGCAAAAACAGCCATCCATGTGGCAATATCTGAAAATCCCATAAATATCTTGGGATTATCATGAATGACCTGCGAATCTATATACGGAAGAACACGGTAGGAATCATCTCCGCCCTGATTGCAGATAATCCCTTTGACGGAATCATTCTTCAAAGCCCACATCAAATCCTCGGCTCTTTTCTCGGGGTGCTCATAAAGATACTCGCTCCCTCTGAGAGCATGGGGAGTTTCAACAACTTTTACATTAAAGATTTTTTCAACTCTCCTTTTGCCAAGCATATACCGGGGAATCATGTCTTTATCCCCGGCGCGGCCGCCCGAGATTGAAATAAACGCTACGGTATCGCCCTCGTTCAATTTGGGCGGAACGATTAGTTTTCTCATTTTGCTTTCTCCTTTTTATCGCATTGCCCGCCATATCTTATTGCTTTTTGAAAGGCCGCCCTTTTTGTGCTTCACCCCGCCGCCCCGCTCATCATGCAAAAAATCCCAATCAAAAGAATAATCGCCATGGCGGGGAGCGACGACATGGCTAACGCCTTTTCGCCGTCGGGGTCGCCGGATTTTCCGCGCCGCCGCGCCTCATGCAAAAACAACAGTCCGAGCCCCGTCACCGCGGTCGGAAACAGCATGCACCACGACTTTTCGCCGACCCAATCCACCCCGCCGGCGACGTACGGATTCAGGTGAAGCGGCATTATTTCCGGCAAAACGCAGAGAAACCCCAGCGTTACCGCCCACGACAGCACCATCAGCGCAAGCGCGGCTATGTAAAGCTTTTTCATTAAAACACACTCCTTTTTATTTTTTGGAAGCCCGAATCCGTAAAAACGGCGATTTTCCGCATAAATCCGCCGAAAACACTTCATTCAAACTTCTTTTCGACATAAAGCCGCTCGACCATCGAAACAAGCCGCAGCCCGTCAAAATCCATCTCTAAAATGTAGGGCATCCGGTCGATTATCCGCAAAAAATCGTCGCACCCGAATTCCGGCTTAAAGAAGTTAATTATGCAGCTAAGAGCCGTCCCGTGGGTCCGACAACGATGTTGAGGCCGGCGTTATCACGAAGAATTTCGTTAAGCGCGTCAATGTTTCGCCGCCGAACCATGGCGAGCGATTCGCCGTTTTCCTCATGAAAATCGTGATTTTCCCACCTTTTTCGGAACATTTCACGGTTGTTCCCGCCCGCGCCGTGCTCCCGCTCCCGCAGCCGCTCGTCAAGCTTAATTTCCTTATTAAAATAGTCCGCCGCCGCGCGGATTGTGTCAATGCTCCGCCGGAACGGGCTGCAATAGAACCGGTCGACGCGCTTATCCGCGAAAAACTCAAGCACCGCCGCCGCGTCGGCGCGCCCCTCCTCCGTCAGCGGCCGCGTCCGCTCGTCCTCCCACCCGCGCTCCGGCTGCGCGTGCCGCACAAAATATACCCGCGTAAGCTCCGCCATTGCTTCAACTCCTTTTTTATCAGTATAACATATCGGCGCGGGGAAATCAACGGGTTAGGGGAAAGTTTAGGGGGTGATTGACATTTTCCGAAAAAAGTGGTATGATAGCCATATGCGGGTGTGGCGGAATTGGCAGACGCGCCAGATTTAGGTTCTGGTGGCACCCCCGTGCAGGTTCAAGTCCTGTCACCCGCACCAATTTTTGGATAATCCGAACCGGCAACGCATGACGGGGAGGATTATTTTTATATTCTGGCTGTGGACTGTGGGAGTGTACATTTCAATCACATTATAAAAATTCTTTGTATGATGATTCGACGGTACTACCACCATTTATCTCCTGCTTCCCATTTAAATGTGGCTGCTTCGGACACTGCCTTAGAGGGATAGATAGGGGCCGCGGTTGATAGCAAGGGGCGGCGGGATGAACCGCGCGGCGGAAAAAGCTGGTGCGTCGGTCCCACCCGCCCGTCCCCGCAGTTTCGCGCCATTTTCCCGCTTTTTCCGCCGCGCTTTCTCGTAGCACCTATCAAGGCGCGGCGAATTGGGGGGTGGGCGGGCGGGTGGCAGGCAGAAGCCATGGCGGCCGCAGAAATCAGCCCCATTCGCCGCGCCGGGCTTACGCAGAAAGCCAATGGCAAGCACGCGCCAAACCCCCGCCTGAGCCGAATCCCACCCCCAAGGCCGCAGGCCGAGCGGGGGTGGGTGAGGCTTAGGCCTTTATAGGTCAGAGCGTTAGAAGGTTAAAAAATAGAGGCAGGAGATGTCCATTTCCACCACATTATAAAAATTCTTTGCATGATGATTCTGCATTGCTACCCCCTTTCCGCTTCCCGCTCTTCACTTAAATCTGTTCGTTTCGGCCACCCTCGAGGCGCATATAGCAAGGCTTGTCAAAATTATCGCCTTTTATTGAATTATCCACCCCTACCCCGGCGTTGTACTGTCCCCCACTCAGCAGAAAAAACGCCGCCCCCTCCTCCCCCCCTCACCCCCTTCACTCAAATCCCCCAAAATTCACTCCCCCTTCCTCACAATCCCCGCCACGTTCTGCAGCGCGATAAACGCGCCGCCGTCAATCTCCGTTACGATTTTTTTCAGCCGGTTAATCTGAAACTGGTTTACAATAAAGTAAATTATCTGCTTTTCGTCCTTCGAGTAGCCGCCGGTCGCTTTGACAATCGTTCCGCCGGAGCGAAACGCCTCCGAAAACGCCGCGGAAATCTCCTCCGCATGGGTCGTTACAACCATTGCGCACATCGAGCGGTCGAGCCCCTCAACAATAAAATCCACCGTCTTTGAGCCGACAAAATACGTCACAATCGAATAAAGCGGCAAAATCCAGCTTTTGATGACGATTCCGCAGACGATATAAAGCCCGGTGTTGAAAATCATCACGAACGTTCCGAGTGAAATCCCGATTTTCTTCGCGAAAATCACCGAGAGCACGTCGAGGCCGTCGATTGCGCCGCCGAAGCGTATCGTCATTCCGCTGCCGATTCCCGAAATCACCCCGCCGAACACCGCGCAGAGCAGCAAATCCGTCCCCGCGAGCGGTGAAACAAAATTCACGTCAATCGGCAGAACGTTCATTATCAGGTACGAAACAAGTGAATACACCCCGACCGCAAAAAGCGAATAAACCGTGAACGCCGTCCCCTGCTTTTTCAGGCCAAAGAGGAAAACCGGTACGTTCAGCAGAACCAGAAAAACCGAAAGCGACAGCGGCGTGACCTGTCCGAGAAGCATCGAAAGCCCGGAAATCCCGCTGTCATAGAGCTTTACCGGAAACAAAAACATCGTCACGCCGAACGCGTTTACCGTCCCCGCGACGGCGAGCAGCAAAAAATTCGCCGCTCTTAAATCGTTGAATTTTTTGAGGAAATTTTTCATGCGTACGTTCATAATTTAATTAACATTCCTTTCAGAGAAAAATCTTTTTCACCTGAATTATACCACACCGCCGCCCGAAAATCCAGAGATTGTTAAGGCAGTGATTTACCTATATTTTTCCTTGACAAAAGGGTACTTTTGGTTTATAATAAAGTAGCAAATACCCAAATTCATGGAAAGAGATGTGAAATTTATGAAAAAGGCAATCATTTCGATTCTTGCCGCGCTCGCAGTGGCCATTAACCTCTGCGTTCCGGCAGCAGCCGTATTCGAGGCTCCCGAATATCTCCCCGCCGGGGAAGCGGAGTACCTCCCCGCGGAAATGCCCGAATACGTTCCGACGGCCGCGGAACCCGAACCCATCGAGGTTCCCGACCCCATGGGCTCCGACCCCGCTCTCGCCGCTTCGGACCCGTTCATAACCACCGCCCCGCCGGTTTCCCCCGACGCCGGCGAAATCGCCGCCCCCGACGCCCAGCCCTGCCCGGACGGGGAGCATGATTTCGGCACGGATTATTGGTGGCTATATAATGCGTCATATTGTGATGCCGACGGCCACTGGCGTTATTGCCGCAAGTGCGGACATTATTTCTATTTCCCGCATGACTTTACCAACCCTCAAACCGGTGAGCCATTTGTTTATTGCAACGTTTGCGGAATGCACAAAGACGATTATTCCCAGACTTTGCGTACATCTGTCGTAATGCCTCTTGGCGAGGAATTAAGGCAGTATATGAATGGGGAATATTACTTCGTCCCTACTTGTAACGAAATTTATCAGGTTATGAATGACATCACGTCAATCAATCCCGAGCAGTTTAGCTTAAACCCCACTGTCCTCGTGACATCTAACAACCGTTCAGTGACTTCATGGTTCAACTCTCGCGTACTATTCGGGCCTGAGAATACTTACGGGGTGCAAATCGGCGATTATTGGTACAATTATTTCTGTACAAGCGGCAACGACTATCCTAAGCAAATTGAGTTTATTGCGACCGTCAATATTTCCGACGGAAGAAACGAAGCTCTTCCCGCCGAGCAGATAGAAAAGATTAAATCCGTACTTTTGGAAAACACAAAGATAACATTTTACAGTTTAAGTGACGATACGGAGGTCGCGACAGTCGGCAATCCCGTGCCTATTCCCTATAAAACCGACGCTGCGCCCCGCTGCAGAGTTCACCGTTACAACAGCGACGGCCACTGCACCATTTGCGGTTACGAAGCTCCGAAATGTCCGGCACTTGACCTTCACACCCTTGAGGGAATAACCGTTGATGAAGCGTGCGCAATAGTCGAAGAATCTTTCGGCGACCTTGTTTACTCAAAGTACGTCGGTGATCCGGTAACTTCGCAGATGCCCGCCATTTCCTATACCTTGCGTAACCCGCGCAACCCCAACGAAAGCATCTATCTCGCGCTTTCCTATGAGGACGGCATGGTATACCGCGCGGATGTGTCCGGCTCAAACAACGATACAGGCTTCTATGACGTTCTGAACTACCACGGCTATCCCGTGTTTATGACTGCCGCGCAGGCAAAGGAACGCGCCGACGCCAATCCGTCAAGCAGTGCTTTCATTACTTATCCTTCCTACGATAACGGATACTACCCCGACGAGGCGTGCCAGATTTCTTATTCCTTGCCTTATTATAACAATCCGAACGGGGAGTATTATTACTTCAGCGTTAATATCAGCAACTACGACACAAGCCGCAGTCCCTCCCGGGATAAGCAAGAGGTTGACCGCTCGATTATGTACTCCGACGAGTATCTGCAAAACCACCGTTTCTCGGTTTACTGCTCTAATTTGGTTGATTACAACATGGGCAATAACTCCAACAGAGCAATAAGCATTTACGGCCTCGGCGTAGACGTCGCCTATAACAACCTCAAGGCGGCCTGCCCGAACCTCCATGTTATTCCGAACGACAATTACAACAACCTTTCGGCGTATAAATACGGCATGTGCCTGTTCTACGCCACTGAGGGCGCAAGGGACAGAAACCTTTGCGTTACCGGCTATCAGCTTGCCGGACAGAGCAGATACGGCGGAAATTATTCAAACTATATTTCCCAAAATATGAAGTCGATGCTTAATGCTCTTCCCGCGTCGTTCGACGGGTTCTCTACCTTCTCGACAGAAGCGGAGCTTACAGCCGCCGGCGCGAAGTTTACGTCTAAGATAACCGTTCAATACGGCGGCGCGCAGGGCTACTACTGCTATGCGACGCTCACAAGAAACGGGATAATGGGCATTTATATGGTTTCCAACATGGAGCAGACCGGCTATGATATGCCCGTTGTAACCTCTAACGCTACCGCCTGCTTAATTCAGGTTTGCGAGGTGCCGACCGACTTTTCCAATATAAGCGCGAGGGAGCTGCTTGACGCTCGGAACGAAGGCTTTAACGACAAGCTCGTTTCGATATTCGGCAGCGACCATGTCAGCTACTATTCCTACAGCAACACCATGAGATACCCCAACTACTACAGAGTAAGCGGAAACAACGAGTCGTTCAACATGACGATGTACGGTGCGGACAAAATCGAGAGCCTGACCTATAACACTCTGAGCAGCTCGAGTGCTCCCAACGGCACATTTGAGGCACTTCCGAAAATTGCGCCCGATGCGGCGGTTTCGGATTTGAACACGAGCTACAAGATAAAAGAAATTCTCGCGAATCACGATTACACCGTTGAATACGAGGACTATAACGCGTTCTACTACCGCAGAACCGATGACATCGACAAGATGAAGAACCAGCGGTTCCGCATTGATATGGGGGATTACTACCTCGAGGTTTCATACCCCAACTACACATTCAGGTACAGATACGACGAAAATAACAATATTGTCGGAAGATACATCGACACTTCCGCCTCTGTAAACTACTCTGTTACCCTGTTTGAGCTTTCAACCAAAACGCCCGAGGCGTTGATTCCTTACTACGTTGGCGGCGGGTATATCTATATCGACCCGGCAACCGGCTATGTCGTGAAGGCCGACCCG
>CANPZQ010000107.1 GCA_947588775.1 uncultured Clostridia bacterium | reverse complement strand
GAGGCGGTTCTGGACAGGCTCCCGACCGCGAAAATCATCGACGAGGACGAAAACGGCTGGACAATCCGCGCCGAGGTTTTCGGAAAAGGGATTGATATGTGGCTTAACAGTCAAGGAGATTATGTGACGGTGGTAAAGTGATTGACGTTAATGACTGGTGAATATTTTTGTATCATCGGCAAAGCTTGGAGTTTTGCCGATGTTTTTTATTTTAGATATGCAATCATAAATAAGCAAAAATAAAAAAGGCCAAAAACAGTCAAGTACTGCCTTTGATACCTTCAAGTCCTGTTAAATTGTCACGTCCCCCCACCTTGACTTCCTCCCCAAAACATGCTATACTTTTCCAAAAACTTCGGAGGTTTGGCTATGTGGGCTTACGAAAGCGTTTTTTATCAGATATACCCGCTGGGGTTCTGCGGCGCGCCGTTTGAGAACGATGGGATGTGCGAAAGCCGCATTCTGAAAGTATTGGACTGGATTCCGCATTTAAAGAAACTTAATATCAACGCCGTTTACTTCTCGCCGGTATTTGAGTCGGATACGCATGGCTACAATACCCGCGATTTTCAGAAAATCGACGTTCGGCTCGGCACAAATTCCGACTTCGCCGAGGTATGCCGCGCGCTTCATGAAAACGGAATAAAGGTCGTTCTGGACGGCGTGTTCAACCATGTCGGGAGGGGCTTTTGGGCGTTTCGCGACGTTCTGGAAAAGCGCGAGCAATCCCCCTATGTCGGGTGGTTCCAAAGAATCGACTTCAGCGGAAACTCCTGCTACAACGACGGCCTTTGGTATGAGGGCTGGGAGGGCAATTACGACCTTGTAAAGCTTAATCTGCATAACGATGAAGTCGTGAATCACATTCTGGAAAGCGTCCGCCGGTGGGTTTCCGAGTTTGATATAGACGGGCTGCGGCTCGACGTCGCATACTGCCTTGACGAGGGATTTTTGCGGAGGCTTCGCGCATTCACCGATTCGCTGAAGCCGGAATTTTTCCTCCTCGGAGAAATGCTCCACGGCGACTATAACCGCCTTGTCAACGACTCAATGCTACATTCGGCGACGAATTATGAATGCTACAAAGGGCTCTATTCGAGCTTCAACAGCATGAACATGTTCGAGATTAACCACTCGCTTATGAGGCAGTTCGGCCCCGAAAACTGGACGCTTTATAAGGGCAAACACCTTATGAGCTTCGTCGACAACCACGACGTGACCCGCGTCGCGAGCATTCTCACAAATCCCGAACACCTGCGGCTGATTTACACCCTCGCATTCACGATGCCGGGGATTCCCTGCGTTTACTACGGCAGCGAGTGGGGCACGAAGGCCCTCAAAAGCGACGGCGACCCCGCGCTTCGCGCCTCGTTTGAAAAGCCCGAATGGAACGCCCTCAGCGAGCACATCTCAAAGCTCGCAAAAATCAAGCGCAAATCCCCCGCCCTCAACTACGGCGGCTTCCGCTCGGTGCTTTTGACGAACAAGCAGTGCATTTTTGAGCGCAAAACCGACGGCGAGCGCGTTTTAATCGCAATCAACGCCGATTCCGAGGATTTCTATGCCCACTTCGACGCCGGCTGCGGCCGCGCCGTCGACCTTCTGACAGGCGAACCGCACGATTTCGGAGGCGGGAGCAGGCTTGGGGGGTATGAGGGGAGGGTTTGGTTGCTAATAAACAGGTAACGAGCCGATTTACTCTCTGTCCATAATACTTGCGCTACAACCTAAAAACATGTTCTCTTTATTTGTGACATTTGACATATCGAAATCGCCAAAAACTCCATCAAGCGATGTGCAAGCGCAAAACATACGTGACATATCTGTAACTTTAGAAGTATCAAAACTACGTAAATCAAGCCAAAAAACATATTGACAATTTTCAAACATAGATGACATATTCGTAACCTCGGAGGTGTTAAATCCGCCAAAATCAATGGGGTTTGCATAGCTGCTCCTAAGAGGTATGCAATTATAAAACATATGCGACATATTTGTAACGTCGGAAGTATCAAGCCCGCTTAAATCTATATTTTGAAGACGTGAAAAGCCACAAAAGAGATATGATAAATCGGTGCCGCGCACCTTGCCGTTTGCGGCGATTATAAGCCCATAGTAATCCTTCCACACCATTACACTCTTGTCACCGCTTGCGGAATAGTCCTTTGCGTCATCTGGAGCACCCTCAAGAGTGTCACGGAAAGTTACCTGTTCGACACTTTTATATTCATCGAACATTGAAATTCGCTGCCCTTTATCATTATATTTCTCCTCCACTTTGAGAAAGTTGGGACCCGGGGATTTTTCAGGCTCTGGCGGTTCGGCCGTTGTTGCATTGGTAGCTGCCTTGGTCGTCGGCTTTGTCGCCGCCGTGGTAGGTTCGGTAGTAGTCGGTTTCGTTGCGGCCGTAGTCGGTTCGGTGGTGGTCGGCTTCGTGGCGGCCGTAGTCGGTTCGGTGGTGGTCGGCTTTGTGGCGGCTGTAGTCGGTTCGGTGGTTGTCGGCTTTGTTGCGGCCGTAGTTGGTTCAGTGGTTGTTGGCACCGTGGTCGCCTTTGTTGCGGCTGTGGCCGCCTGCGCGGCTGCCGCAGCCGTTTCCGCTGCCGCAGTCGTCTCGGCCGCGGTGGCAATTTCGGCTTCTGTTGCCGGGGCGGTCGTCACCTCGGGTTTGATCTCGGAAACAGATTCCCTTTGGCGGTTCGCCGTTCCGAAGGCAAAGCCCGCCCCGAGAGCGGCGGCTATCATCAATGCCGAAGCCGCTGCCGCTAAAATAATTTGCGGCTTTTTTCCCGAGCCGGGATTCTGCCTTTGCGCAGAGCCCGGCTTGTTTTTTGCAAAACGCGCGGCGGGAACGACTTCCCCGAAGCTTTTTTCAAATTCTTCCATCGTCTGGGTGCGTTCGCTGTACTTGACTTCAAGCCCCTTCGTCAACGCCTTTTTCACCGTTTCCGTAGGCGGTTTCTTGAATAGACGCGGATTAAAGTCGATTTCGGGATTGCTGAACCTGCCGAGGGAATCGTCTAACCGAATTTGGGTCATGCAGTAGTACATAGTCGCGGCAAATGCATAAACGTCGGTCCAAGGACCGATATTCCCGCTTGAGGCATACTGCTCAATCGGGCTGAATCCCGACCTTATAATCGTGCTTGTCGCGGTGGAGTTCTGGCCGCTTATGTTTCCGTTCAAATCCTTAGCCGCGCCGAGATCTAAAAGCTTGAGCTTTCCGTCCGCGTCAACCATGATGTTATCGGGGCTGATGTCCCGGTGGATAAACCCGAGCTTGTGAACCTCGGCGAGGGCATGCATTATCGGGCGGAAAAATTCAATGCACTCGTCCGGTGCCATCTTGCCGCCGTTCTCAATCTTTTCCGTGACGGTTATTCCGTCCACATAATCCATAATGATGTAAGCGGTGTTGTTTTCGTTAAATGTTTCCAAAACGCGTACAATTCCGCTTATATCCTTTATTTTAGCCATTTTTCTGGCTTCCTTAAGGAAATTGTCACAGCTCTGGTTTACGGTATCCGCTCCAGACACGCCGGTGGTCCAGCTGACCGTATTCGATACGGTGCTGTTCCTTGAAACCATCATATTCGGGAAACATTCCTTTATCGCGACCTTTATGTCCAAAAGCGTGTCGAGGCCGATATATGTAATGCCGAACCCACCGTGGCCGAGGCTCTTTCCGACGAGATATTTTCCCTTCAGAAGCGTCAGCGGACGCATACAATAAGACTGCTGCTCGAGCGAAGCAGGGTCAGGGTTTCTGCCGCAATGCGGGCAGGCTTTCGTGCCGTCGTTCTCAATCTTGCTCATGCAATGCACACATCGGCGTATTGTCACAGTATCATGGTTTTTCATAGGCTTCTCCGTTCCAAAAACATGGCTTTATATTTTTTGCATAATAACGCATTATAATATTATACCATCCGACGCTTTATCCGTCAATAACCATTTTTAACATTAAAAGGGAGGATTTTCGGCATTTTTCGCCGGGTTTAGGGCCCGCGCGGCGGAAAAAGCTGCTCTCTGCGCCCCACCCGCCCGCCCCCGCAGTTTCGCGCCTCCCCCCGCTTTTTCCGCCGCGCTGCTGTCAGAAATCAGAAGCCGCACAATCCGAAACCTTGCAGCAAAATTTCGGTTTCTGTTTTCTTTTTGCTGAAATCAGGGCGCGGAGGATGGGGCGGGAGGGGTGCGGGAAATGGGGGCGGGCGGGTGGGTGGGCGCAGGAAAGAAGCCCCATTCGCCGCGCCGGGCTTACGCAGAAAGCCCCGTAAGCCCGCCTCTAACCTCTAACCCTCTATCCTCTAACTATCTTTCCGCTTCCCCTTTCTCCCCACCGCTGCAACAACGACAACAATCACCGCGCAGAGGCCGACGGCTCCCGCAATAATAAGCGGAACGGCCTTATCCGAGGACGGGTTTTTCACGAACGGGTTGACCTTTTCTTCGACCGCCGGGGCAACGTAGTCGGGGTTGCCCTCGAGCGTCAAAACCACGGTATAAAGGCTCTTCGGCATTATCTCATAGCCGTCCTTATACTTGCCCTCGTCAATTAAATAGTCGTGCGCAAAGCGGTTTTCGCCCTCGGTCGAGCGAAGGCTCATCGAATCCAGAATCTTCCTCCCGCCGATGTCGAGCGTGAGGTCGTCATACTCCTCGGACGGGTTATAGATTACAAGAACAAGCTCCGATTCGTCGGGGGACAAAAACGCTCCGACCGTTGAATTAAGCTCCTCGGCAACGTCGACCCTGCGGTAGCCGCGCTTTATGTACTTTGAGAAATGCGTCATAAGGTACTGGTTCCCGAGGCGGCGGAATTCCGCCGTCGGCTCCGGCCCGTCAATCTCAATAAGGCACTTTCCCGCGTCGAAGTTCCATACGCCGTTCCAGTATAGATACGCCGAAACGTTCTCGTAAATAAGCTCGTCGAGCATGCTCTTCGCATGTCCGAAGTAATCGTCGTTCCAGATTTCGGTCTGCCAGATTTTGTAGTCGTTTGAGAAGCTGTCGCCGATTTTTTTGAAGTTCGCGGGCGAAAGGTCGGTTCCGTAGAGGTGATGGCCGATGATTTCAAGGCTTTCGGGGCATTCGCGGATAACCGGGTCGAGGTATCCCCTGAGCAAATCCTCATACCCCGCCATCGTTTCGGCTCCGAGAAGCTTCGGGGCATATTCGCCGAACGCCTCCTTAAACGCGTTATAGACGGCGATATGCGCCTTCCAATAGCAGCAGTGGTCGTCGTTTTCCTCCTGTCCGAAGAAGAATCCCGCCTCCTCGCGCGCCTTTCCGGTTTCGTCGACATGGCGTTCCTGGAGCTCTATTTCGTTTGAAATCGAGAAATAGTCAACCGGTATTCCCGCGTCGAAGAAAAGCTTAACCGACTCGACGCAGAAATCCGCGAGTTCCTGATACATATACTCGCCGTTTGAATCCTTCGCGAGGGTATAGTAGCTGAAGCCGTTGGCGGAATGCTCGGTATACGCGACCCAAGGCAGGTCGCGGTCGTACTGTCCCCACGAGGTTACAAGGACAAGCGGGTCGTTGCCCCTGTCGACGGCGGCTTTATAGTAGCTGTAGTATGCGGGATAGCCGTCGAGGGCGTTTTGGTACTCGTCGCCGACATGGTTCAAGTCCCTGAACCGGAGAATATTGAACCCCGAGTCGTTGAAAATCCAGTCGTAAGCCTCCTCGCGGTTGTCATTCGTCGCCATCCAGTCGGAATACCATGTATAGGACGCTCCGAAGCCGTCGATTTCCTGATACTTCTTTGAGAAGTCGACCTTAACCGGCGCGTCGGCCGCAACCGCCGAAACGCCCGTAACCGCCGCCGCCATCAAAGACAGCGCGGCCGCCAAAATTTTTTTCATAACATAATGTCCCCTTTTTCAAGCCGGAATCCGGCATAGTTTGGAACATTATAACATTTTAAAAAAGTAAAGTCAATAATAGAGAGCAGAGGGTCAGAAAGTTAGATGATAGAAAGTTTGTTGGCGGGGGCGGATTATATCGGAGGGATTGATGGTTTTATCTTGAGAGGCGCGGCGGAAAAGCGGGGAAATAGTGCGAAATGGCGGGGGCGGGCGGGTGGGACCGACGCAGCAGCTTTTCCGCCGCGCCGGGCCGAGCCGAACAGAGAACAGATGACAGAAATCAGAGGTCAGACGCAGGGCTTCGGTTAAGCCTGCCATGCCCGCCTCCCCCGCTTCTATCCTCTGACATTCCGTTTTCTACCCTCTATTTTGTCGCAGATGACACATATTTGTCGTAAACGACACGGCACGCCCTATTTCTTATGGTATAATTGTATCAGAGAAAAATCGGCGGCACTAAAATCCAAAATCAAATTGACGAAGGAGGTGCGCTGTGGATGATTTGAACAAGGCTCTGTCCGACAGAGAACTGGAACAATCGGTCGGAGGCGTTGCGGAAATTGTCGAGCCCCTTTTAGAGGGCTGCGAGTTCTGGCAATGCAAAAAATGCGGGCATTGTGCCTTAACCAACGGATACCACAGCTGCGGCTTTTCCATTACAAAGGCCGTATGCGAATACTGCCGCTTCTTCTCATGCGGCAAGTGCGGCCTCAATTCGTCGGCCGACAATAAATTTTAATATTTAAGGAGGATACTGCAATGCCGGAAAATCCGTCATCTCATGAACTGAGCGAAGATATGCTCGCAGACGTAGTCGGAGGGCTTCCCGCAACCCTTAAAGTAAAGGGTCATAAGGAGGACGAAAGCTGCGGAAAATATTACCCCGTTCAGGGCAAGGAGGGCAAACGCCCGAAATGCAAAAACTGCATTCA
>CANPZQ010000106.1 GCA_947588775.1 uncultured Clostridia bacterium | reverse complement strand
GAAAATAAGCGCGCGCCCCGGCAAAATGTCGTCGAGCCGCCGCTCGCCGGGCTGAAATGCGGGGATTTCGCCGTCCTTTGAAACCATTCCGTCGGCATATGAAAGCGCGGCGGTTTTGTAGCGGCTGTCGCCCGTCGCGTTGAACATCGCCTCGGCGGCGACGGCGCAAAAGCCGTCCTCGTAGTGCCATCTTCCGGTGAAAAAGCGGGCTATATCCTCCGAATATTTATTCAGCTTATCTGTATACATTGTTATCCTCCCGAAGCGATTCCACGCCGTCTGCGTCCAAAGGCTCGCCGTCGGCGTTTTCGATTTCAAGGTTTTTGAGGATTACCTCGCGGGCGTTTCGGATAAAAATCCCCTTGCGGGACGTCTTTTCGCAGCCCGACATCATCGCGGGAACGGCGGCGCGGGCGTTTTCCGAAAATGAAATAGCAACATTTTCCATAAAAACGCGCTCAATCGGCCGCTCGGGCAGGCCCCAAAAGTAAATACCGGCGGCGTGGCAGTCGGTGCAGCGGCAGTTTTTTATCACGATTTCGCCGACGCGCGGGGTGCGCGAATCGACGGGCAGCGGCGACTTTGAGGCGACGTAATCGGACTTGCCGTCGGGGCCGCAATAGTAAAACGAGTTAATCACAAACGGGGTCAACACGCCCTCCATCTTCACCCCTTCAAAGACGATTCCGCCGATTACGGAGCCCTCTCCCCTGCCCCGGCGGGTCTTAATCCGAAGGCCGCGGTCGGTTCCGACAAAGCGGCAGCCGCTCACCCTAACATCGCGAACCCCGGCGGCGGCCTCGCTCCCGATTGTCACACCGCCATGGCCGTGATACATGAGGCAGTTGTGTATATTTATGCATTCGGAGGGCGTTTTGTAGGTTTGACCCATGTACAGCTTTCCGGATTTTATCGCGATACAGTCGTCGCCGACAGAAAAACGAACGCCCGCGATTTGTACGCCATGGCAGGACTGCGGGTTGATTCCGTCGGTGTTGTGGGAGCCCTCGGGCGATTCGATATTCATGCAGAAAAAGCCGAGATTCCGCGAAAAAAGCGGGTGGACGTTCCACGAAGGCGAGTTTTTAAGCGTCAAACCGGCGACAGTGACGTTTTCGCAGCGGTTCATGTAGATGAGATGCGGCCGCCCGGGGTCGCCGCGGCGGTTTTCGGCGTTCCACCAGTTGGAGAAGTCGGCCGCGCCGTCGATTTCGCCCTCGCCGCAGATTGTGACGTCCGAAACGCCGATTCCGGTAATCAGGCTCGCGAAGGAGCTTAACGGGCTGCCCTCCCAGCTTCCGTATAAATATTCGGAATATTCATCGTTACCCTCGATTCTTCCGGGGAGAATCGGCAGGCGGTTTTTCTCGGAAATGGCGCGCAAAACGCCGCCCCGGGCGATTTCGAGGGTGATTCTGCTCTTTAAAAACAGACATGTGCAGGAAAAAATTCCCTCCGGAACAAGGACGCGGCCGCCCTCGGGACAGCAGTAAATTGCCGCCTGAATCGCGGGGGTATCGTCCGCCCTGCCGTCGCCGATTGCGCCGAAATCGCGGACGTTGAGGGTAACGGGCTCGGGGAGGGTCTGAAAAGCGACGGCGGGGCCGCGCTCGCCGCCGCGCGAGGCGTAAATCTCGCAGTTTTCCTGCGGTTTGAGGCCGAAAACGGCGTTTATCGCCTTATCGGTCGGGATTTCGCGGCCGCCGGCGTGCAGGACGTATGGGGCGGCGTTGTAGTCGGCGGAGGGGTCGTCGAGGGCGACTACGGCAAAGCGGGAGGATTTGGTGAGAAGGGTTAGGGTCAGGGGTGGGGTGGGCATGGGGGAGGGCTCCTTTTTTAGGGGGGATTTGGGGTTTTGGAGGGGAGCGCGGCGGGGAAAGCGGTCAAATAGAGCGAAGGTTTGGGGGGCGGGTGGGTGGGGCCGACGCAACAGCTTTCCCCGCCGCGCGGGCCTTTGCGCAGTTCTTGTCGGGCCTCAGTGCTCCCCCGCCGACAGGTTATTTGCGACATTCATCGCGGCGCGAAGGCCGTCGACGGCGGCGGACATGATTCCCCCGGCATAGCCCGCGCCCTCGCCGCATGGGTAGAGGTTCGCGATACCGAGGGCGGAGCCGCTCTCGCCTCTCGTAATGCGCACTGGCGAGGAGGTTCTCGTTTCGGGGGCAGTCAGAATCGCGCCGCCGTCGCCGAAGCATGACATTTCCCGGGAAAATTTCCTAAGCCCCTCCCGCATCATGTCTGTGACAAAGCCGGGAAGCACCCGGTTAAGGTCGCAATACTTGACCCCGGGGCGGTATGTCGGCAAAACCGTCGGGGCGCAGGCTCTGCCGTCCAGAAATTCGCCGACGGTCATCGCGGGAGCGTTATAGCCTTTGGCGAGGGAGTAGGCACGGCGTTCGATTTCCCGCGCAAACTCAACTCCGCCGAGCGCGCCGGGCGGGAAATCCCCCGGGCCTACGGATACGACAAGCGCGGAATTCGCGTTTTCGCCGTCGCGGGCATAGCGGCTCATGCCGTTTGTGACGATTCCTCCGCATTCGCTCGCCGCCGCGACGACCTCCCCGCCGGGACACATGCAAAAGGTATACGCCGCCCTTCCGTCCGGCCTACGGCAGGACAGCTGATACTCCCCTTTCGGGAGACCCAACGCCTCCGCCTCGCCTCCGTAAAGGCTTTCGTCAACTTTTTTCTGAAGATGCTCTATCCTCGCTCCGACCGAAAACGGCTTCGGCTCGAGCGTTATTCCCTTTTCAAGGAGCTTTTCAAACGTGTCCCGCGCAGAATGCCCGATTGCGAGAATAAGCGCGGAAACCGCAATATTTTCGCCGCCGGCGGTTATCCCGACGACCCTGCCGGAGCGAAGGTCAATATCCTCGAGCGGAGTGTTGAACCTCACCTCGCCGCCAAGGGAAATTATTCTTTTTCGGATATTTTTGACAACTTCGCGAAGGCGGTCGGTGCCGATGTGGGGCTTCGCGCGAAAGAGGATTTCCCTCGGCGCGCCCATCTCGCAAAAACGCCTTAGAACGTATCGGCAGAGCGGGTCGCCGATTCTTGTCGTAAGCTTTCCGTCGGAAAAAGTCCCCGCGCCGCCCTCGCCGAACTGGACGTTGGTGCGCTCATCGAGGATTCCACCGGCAAAAAAGCTCTCGACCGCCGCAACGCGTGCGTCGACGTCCGCGCCGCGTTCCAGAACAATCGGGCGGAAGCCGTTTTCCGCCAAAATCAGCGCAGCGAACATTCCCGCGGGACCGAATCCCGCCACGGCGACCCGCCCCGAATATCCCTCCGGAACGGGTTTAAGCTTTGGCTCGGTTTCCTCGAAAACGCGGACGTCGGGACGCTTCGCAAGGCGTTTTTCGCGCGCCGGGTCGCGAAGAACCAACATTGCCGAACAAACCGAGCGGATATTTTTCCGGTCGCGGGCGTCGAGGGAAATTTTGTAAACTCCCGCGTCGGCGACGTCGCTCCGGGAAAGGCCGAGGGTCTTAATCGCGGCCGCGACTACGCCCTCTTCGGACACGCCGACGGGGCATTTCAGTTGGGTTAGGATAATTGGCATGATTGTACCTCGAATTTTTGGGGGGTGGGTGGGGATGTGGAGGGAGCGCGGCGGGGAAAGCGGTAAAATACGGCGAAGGTTTGGGGGGCGGGTGGGTGGGGCCGACGCAACAGCTTTCCCCGCCGCGCGGAGGTCAGCTGCAGGCCCGGGAAGAGCCGCGCGCCCAACCCCGGCCCGAGCCGAATCCCGCCCCCCGGAGCCCCCTTGCGGGGCGGAGCGGGGGTGGATGAGGGTTGGGTTTGGGTGCGTGACACCCAAGCTTTGAGGCTGCGCAAAGGACCGGCGCGGGGACTACGCTCCTTTCGTCGGCCCCACCCGCCCACCCCCTCGCTTTCCCTCTTCCCCCCCCGCTCCGTCCCCGCGCCTCGAATCCATATAAAACGCTCCAACGACATATTCGTCAGAGCGTTTTTCGGGTTAAATAAGTCACTCCTGCGGAGCTTCGGGATTCCCGGCGGCGGCAGCGTCGGCGACAACGGGGTTGAAGCTTCCCAAAATCTGTACGTTTCCGGTCGTCCAGACGTTCGGGTGGCCGGGGGCGAATACCGAAACGTTAAGGAACCGCTCGCCCGTCGAGGCATTGTAGTCGAGAAGATCGATCTGCCCGACAAAGTTAGACGCGTCGAGCGTATCCAAGAGCTCCTCCGGCCCGACGACCGTCACCCTGAGCTTATCCTGCTCGATGTAGAAATTATATCCCGCCGGCGGGTTAAGAAGCATAATCTGCGAGCTCGAAAGCGTTATCGTCTTGGTCGTGTAGCCCTCAAGGTCGAAGCAGGCCTTTATTTCGTCGATTCCCGAGATGTTGGTGTAGTGGCTGTTCTCGGCAACCTGGAAGCTCTGGACATATCCCGGAACGACGAAGCGAATATCCACATATCCTAAATTCACCGTTTCAAGCTCCTGAATCGAGCTGTCCTCACTTCTTACAAGTATGCTCTCGGCGGTGAGGCGGTATGGAACCGTCGAAACGTCGATAACGTCGGGCGCATAGGACATAAGCGTTACGTCGGGCTTAAGCTCCTTCGTAAAGTAAATCGGCACCGACACCGTGAACTGCTCGGTGCTCTTCGTCATAACGTCGTCGTTGACGACCGCGCCGCTGCTGTAAAACGTCATCTGGTTCACGTTCAGGTTCTGCGTGCTCGAAAGCGTTAAATTCCCCTCGAAGCCGAGCTTGCAGGAGGTAACCTGCTCGATATAGTCCTGCGGCCCCGAAATCTCAAAGGACGACGGCGAAATCTCCACCTCGCTCGGGTCGATTACGCAGCCCTCGGCGGCGTGAAGGTTTTCAAGGTCGACCGTAAGCGTTCCGTCCTCGACGGAAAAACGCTTCGTCGCAACCCGGTCGAAGTCGATATGGACCGACGCGGGCGCAACCCTTATATCGGTGAGCTGGTCGCCGTGGACGCTCTCCACCGTCAGCGGGACATTGTAGGAGCCCGAGCCGCGCACATTGTCGAGGTTCAATTTAAGTACGACGTCGGAGTTTGTGTAGCTTGAAATCTCCGCCCTCTTTCCGGTAAAGGAAATATTCGCGGATTCGTTATCTATGTTGATTATTGAAAGCCCCTCGAGCTGCGCCCATGAGCCGTCGAGTGAAAGGTCTATCGGAACGTCCAAAAGCGTCTTTGTGGTGTCCGGGAATGCGGTGAGCGAGAGTATCAGCCAAAGAACAATGGCCAAAAATACCGATATAATCACCAGCACAATGTCGGCACCGCGCTTAATTCTTCCTTCTCTTGCCATTTAACTTTTCCTTTCCCGACTTTATGATTCCTATGATGTTCTTTTCGTTCCCCGAATCGGGCAAGAACTTTTCTCTTAAAAGTTTTTCAAGGCTCTCCCTTGTATAGCCGCGCGTAAGCTCGCCGGTATCGGCGACGGAAACCGTCCCCGTTTCCTCCGAAACGACGATTATTATCGCGTCGGATTCTTCGCTCATGCCGATTGCCGCGCGGTGGCGGGAGCCGAGCTGCTTGTTTATATATTCCTCCTTGGCGGGGGTCGGAAGGAAGCAGCCCGCGGCGATTATTCTCGCGTCGCGGATTATAACCGCGCCGTCGTGAAGGGCGGTTTTCGGAAAGAATATGGTTTTAAGGGCGGCCGCGCTCGGAACGCAGTCCATAAATGTGCCGTTTTCAATCTGAACGCCGAGGTGGTTGGTTCTCTCGATTACTATCAGTGCGCCGGTGGCCGTATCGGAAAGGTCGCTCACCGCTTCGCTTACGGCTTCAATCGTCTGCGACCATTTCTCCGCCATGTCGTCGGAGCGGTTGAAAACCGTCGCGACGTTCGTGCGGCCGACGCGCTCCAGAACGCGGCGAAGCTCGGGTTGGAAAACGACTATAAGGGCGATTAAGCCGACCTGGAAGAAGTTTCCGAATAAATAGGTCATCATCTTAAGCTTCAGGGCGGCGGAAATCGCGTATGTCAGAAGAATTATCACTATTCCGCTCAGAAGCTGAACGGCCTTTGTTTCCTTGACTATCTTAATGCCTTTATATATTATAAACGCCATCAGGAGCATATCCAGAATGTCCACAGGCTCTATCGACGCGACGATGTTGAGTATGCGGGTGGATATGTCGGTAACGAATTCGACTGCCCTTTCCAAAACCATTTCCCTTTCCGCGAAACCGCTTTTTTATCAATCCAATTTATTGTAGCAGATTTCAACGGAATTTTCAATAGGTCAAAGCCCGTTTTTGTAAATTTTTTTCAAAGAATTTATCAGCGCGGCGACGTCCCCCTCGGAGCTGAATACCGACGGTGAAAACCTGACGGTGCCGTCGGGGAGCGTCCCCAAGGTCTTATGAGAAAGCGCGGCGCAATGCAGTCCTCCCCGAAGGGCGAAGCCCTCGCCGGAAAGAGCGTTTGAAAGGGCGGCGGCAGGGATTCCCTCTAAATTAAAGGAAACAATCGGCACAAAACGCTCGCCGCGGCGGTAAATTTTCGCGCCGTCGATTCCGCGAAAGCCGTCCGTGAGCATTTTGCAGAGCTCCTCCTCGCGGCGATGGATTCGGCTTATCCCCATCTCGCGGACGTAGCGGATTCCCGCGCCGAGGCCGGCGATTCCGACGGTGTTTAAGGTGCCGCTTTCGAGCCGCTCGGGCATGAAGCCGGTCTGTTCAAGCTCTCCCGAGGTCGCGCCGGTGCCGCCCTCGATTATCGTGTTGAGGGAATATTTGCCGTCCGAAATCAAAAGGCCGGTGCCGGTGGGGCCGTAGAGGCCCTTGTGG
>CANPZQ010000105.1 GCA_947588775.1 uncultured Clostridia bacterium | reverse complement strand
TCGACTGCGGGAACATAATAGCAGTCGTAGCACTTCATGTCCATCTGCCGCTCGATTTCACCGTCGGGGTCGTATACCCAGAGGCGGTAGCAGGGCAGGATATATTCCGCCGTATCCGAAAAGTAATAGCAGAGCTCTGTTTCAAGGACGTTTTCGGGATAAATAACGTCGTTTTCGCCTGCTCCGATATAGTTGCCCCGCGAATATTCCTCAACCGCCTCTTCGGGGGTGATGAGCGGGTACACGCCGACGGGGCTTTCGGCTCCGTCAAGGTCGTATGACACCGATTCGAGCCTTCCGCCGTCGGCGATTCCGAGGGTAACGCTTCGGAATTCGCGGTTATAGATCTCCTCGGCCGGCGTTTCGCCTCGTGAACAGAGCTTTACGCTGTATTCGCGCTTTCCGCAGACGTTTCTTGTGCCGTCGGTCAGAATTATTTCGGTGTCGCCGAGATTCAGCTTATCGGCGTAGGCGTTTTTGAAATATTCCGCGGCGGCGTAAACGCTGTCGGGGTCGGAGCCGTCGTAGTCCGGGGCGGTTTCGCCGTTTTCCAAGAAGATATAAACCGTGTGCCGACTGCTTCTTACGGTTATGCCGTCCTGCGATGCCTCAAGGGCCTGCGGGTGCTTCATTCCCTCCGGCGCGGGGGAGCCGGTTTCTTTTTCATAATTTTCAACGTCGCTCGCCGTGAAGGAGTTTTCGCCCGTGATTTCGAGATTGTCGGCGTCGAGCCCCCAAAGGGCGGCGTATTCCTTTAATGCGGCGGTCATGCCCTCGACGTCGGCGGTTTCGGGTACCGCTCCCCAGCTTACGGGAAGCCATCTTGCATTATTTTTATATACCGGAAGCTCGCCGGGAAGCCCGTCGGAAACGGTGAGGCCGCTAACGGCGATTTCGCCTATATCGCGGGCAAAATTCTCCCTGCTTCCCCCGCCGCCGTAGTTTACCTCCGGCAATTTAAGCAGCGGCAGGCCGTCGACCGTCGTCGGGGTTACGGGGTCGGCGTTTTCCGTAACAATATCGGATTCGGCTGCGTCGGGCTTTGAAATATCGAGCCTCACCCGGCGCGCGGCAAGCGTTCCGACAAAAATCACAAGAATCAAGGAAGCCGCCGTCGCCGCGTATTTCAGATACGGCTTCTTTTTCGGGGAAGATTCCCGCGCGGCCTGAGCCTCGGCGACGGTTTCGTCGGAAAGATAGCCGAGGGCGGCTGAAAAATCGAGCTTATTCATATGTAAAACCCCTCCTTTTCAAGGTAAGCCTTAAGCCCCTGCCGCGCGCGGTAGAGGAGGCTTTTTATCTTTGATTCGGTGCAGCCCTGACGGGCCGCGATTTCGCGGAGGCTGTCCGAAAACCAGTAACGCTGGACAAACGCCGTCCGCGCCTCATGCGAAAGCGTTTTCAGATAGCGGTCGACCGCTTCCCCCAGAAGCCGGGAATCGAGAATTTCCCCGCCGTTTTCCGAAAGAATGTCGCCAAGCTCGTCCAAAGAAACCGTAAACTCCGAGGCGACGCGCTTTTTTCGGTGGGCAGCGCGATAGCGGTCGACGGAAAGGTCGCGGGCGAGCTTCCCAAGGTAGGTTCTTAAGATGTCCGGCCTCTGCGGCGGAATCGAATTCCAAGCGCGAAAAAGCGTTTCGTTCACAACCTCCCGCGCGTCCTCGAGGTCCGCGAGAATGTTGTAGGCGATTTTCTGTAAATAGCCGCGGTACTTTGCTTCGCTCTCGGCGATGGCCTGTTCGTCCCTCTTCCAGAACAGCCCGACGATAGCTTCGTCCTGCATTTGCATCACTCCTTATGTGGGTATATTATATATCCCGTCAAAAATAAATGCAAGGTTGCGGGGGGAAGTTATTTGCAGCCGGAAAGGCTTTAATAATTCCGCATAACTCAAAAAACCGCCGACAGCCGTCAACGGTTTTTTAAATCTTTTGTCCCGAGCTTAATAGAAATTGGATTCATATTTAATATATTTATCCTTTACCTGCTCGTAGGTCTTGCAGAAACGCTGGTATTTTATTTTGCCGCCGTCTGCGATGTTGTCCTCGACCTGCGGGTCAAAGACGTATTCGGTGCCGTCGATGATTATAACCGCCCATGTGTGTCCGGTGAAGCCGCCCGAAGCCTTGTGCGTTTCGCCGAGCTGGTAATAGCTCTCGAGCCCGATATACCGCGTCAGCGCGACGAACGCGGCGGCGTAGTGATGGCAGACGCCCTTGTGGTTTTTCAGCATGTCGTAGGCGTTGATGACAAGCCCGTAACCCATGTTGTCGAAGCTCTCGAAAAGCGCGGGCGTGCCGCTGTCGTATTCGCATTCGTTAATTATATAATCATAACACGCCTTTACCTTTTCATATGTGCTCATGTCCTCCGTCGTGATTTCGGACATTATTTCCTCCGTCAGGTCGGTAAGCGGCTCGTAGTCCGTCACAAACGGCGTGAGCTCCGCTCCGTTGAGGATTTTCTCGGCGTCGCTTTCATCGTCCTTCTCAGCCTTGGCGGGAGCCTCGGTCACGGGCTCTTCGGTTGTCGTCGGAGCGGCGGTGGTCGGCTCGGGAGTTGTTGTCGGCGGAGGAGCGGTCGTCGGCGCAGTCGTTGCAGGAGGAGCAGTGGTGGTCGGAGGCGCAGTGGTTGTCGGCGGAGGCGTTGTCGTCGGCTCCGTGGTTGTGGTCGGCGGCGCGGTGGTCGTCGGAACGGCAGTGGTCGTCGGAGGAACCGTCGCCGCGGGCGCAGACGTTTCGGATTCGGTGGTTTCAAGGCTTTCGGAAGCCGTCGCCGCCGAGCTTTCCCGCAAAATTTCCCTCTTTGAATCCCCTTCCTCCGCGCCGTCTGAGCACGCCGATAAAAGCATCGCAAAAATCAACAAAACTGCAATAAACGATTTTTTCATCTTTTCCCCCGAATCTAACTATTTAATATGTGCAAGTATCTTTTGCATTTCGACGCCGTCGGAAACGTCGATGCGGCCGTCGTTGTTGAGGTCGGCGTCGGGGATTTCGGTTTCGATATGCGCGAGAATTTTCTGCATGATTACTCCGTCCGCGACGTCGGGAGAGCCGCCGGAGCGGTTGAGGTCGCCCGGAAGCGTAGAATGCAGGTCCTCAAGGTCTACGCTGTACCAAGTAACCGTCCCCGCCTGAGCGTCGGCGGTCGCCCATGTCAGAACATTACCCTGCGCGATGGGCTGAATCGAGGTATTAGAGAGCCTTGCGCCCAAAATCTGCGTTTCATGGCGCAAAATATCTCCCCGCTCGTTCATTATCACATAGCGGACGCTGTCGAAGCTTCCGCCCAGGAATTTTTCCCACAAAACGCAGTACGCGCCGTTTTCAAGGGCAGCAACCTTGACCTGTCCCGCCTTCTCGTTCGCGCTGCATGATGTCAGCCAGAACACGTTCGTATCGGCAATCTCCCCCGTCGCCGCGTCAATCCTGTTCTCTCCGCCGATGTCGCCGGCATAGAGCAGCGTCTGGTCGGCAATGCGGACAAAGACGTCGAAAACATCAGCTTCGGAAGGATGCGCCGCCTTATATTCTTCATAGCTTCCCGATGTATAAAATCTCTCAGACTTTCCTACGGCTGCATATGAAGTGGGTCCGACCGCAAAGCCGCCCCAATGAGTATGGGTGTCGGTATCGCTGCCGTTTGAATGTACCAAAACCGGCCCGTTGGAAGTTATTCTGAAGTCGGTGCCGGAAACATAGTAGCTATGAAATGCTATCCCTCGCGGAAAAGCATCTCCGAGGTGCGCGCCGGCAAATCCGTACCGGGTCGGTATAAGCATGGTTCCAAAGGCATGAGAACCCTGATGGTCGCTAAAGCTTACCAATTTCATGGTTGTTTTATTTATTGCCGCAAATTCTGCTCCCTGATGACCGTTCAACCAAACGGTATTATAGAACACTCCGAGTATATTATCCTTTACAGCCATACTTGCGCTTCCGAAATCAAGCGGGAGCGGGGCACTTGTATCTTTTACTTTCATCCTGCATTCGGCAACAGGACGGCCGTCGAAAGTATATTTGGCAATAACGATATTTTCATCTTCAAGATGTCCCTGAGCAATGTCGTTTGAAATCTTATACGACCACATGATATACCAGTTGTATTCTTCGTCGATGCACGCTGCCGCAAAATCAAAACCCTGCTTTTTGATTTCAAGTATAGGCGCAACGGAATTTGGAGAAACAATCTGCATGACATCTTTAACACCGCACGCTACATACACCGTGCCGTCGGGTGCCTCAATTTCCTGTGCACATCTTCGGGGAATGAAATATCCAAAACCGTTATTGTATTCAGTCCTATTGCTGCATGTGCTCAAATTGCTGTCAGCCGGCAGACATGAAACACTTCGGGTTATGGTCGAAGCGTTGTTGAATTTGCCGGTGGTGTTATCGGCAATCGAAGGATTTGAACGTTCAGAGGTATAGGTTATTTTTGTGAGCAGCGGGCAACTTACAGCAAAGCTTCCGCTAGTAGTTAAACGACCGTTTATCGTCACGGTATCCAAAATGTTGCACCAATCGGCAACCACGCCTCCGCCGGTAATGGTGCAATCACCGTTCACAGTGATTGACTTTAACCCTTCGCCGTATTTTACCATCGCTCCGGTAATTGTGCAATTGCCGTTAATAACAAGCGTCTGCATATCATAACAGAAAATAAACGCCTCGTCGCAAATTATGCAATCGGAGTTTATTTCAGCAGAATAAAGCTTCGTCCAATACGGGTAGTAAAACGCCTGCGAAGCAATCAAACAAACGTTTTTCGGCAAAGAAGCATGTTCCGAAATATTTTCGTATTTTAATAAATATCCGTTCGGAGTAATGTAGTAACCGTCTGTACTTCTAAGCTTTCTAAAATAATCAGTCGACGAAAAAACATCTCGTCCGATAAAAGAAATTCCGTCCGGCAACACGACATCCGCAAGAACGTTACAGTTTGTGAATGCATTGTGCCCGATTTCGACCACTCCGACCGGAATATCCGCACCGGTTGCTTTCAAAAGTCCACGAAAAGCGTTGTTGCCGATTTTGGTAATTCCCGAGGCAATAAAAATTCTGTTAATCTGTTCACGGAAAGCGTACCACGGAGCGTATTCGGCGTTGTCGTAGTCGTAATCATAAATTTTTCCCTGACCCGAAATGCTGAGAAGTCCGGAACCCGCATCAAAACTCCATGCGGCCGCCTCGCCGCAGGTTCCCGAGGTCGGGGTGCTTGCGTCCGCAAGAGGTGCGAAGTCTTCCAAAGGAGCCCCCTCCCCTATCTCAAATTCCGCGGGGCGGTATGCCGAGAGCGTCAGCGAAAGCGCGGCGGCGGTCAGTACCGATAAAATTCTTTTCATTTTTTCCTCCTTGAATTTTTTTGCAGCCTTTGGGCCGCGGAAATATTTTACTATATTTTAATGCAAAATGCAAGCCCCCCGACAGGGGCGGGAAGCGTCCGAATCAATAAAACAGAAGCGAGAAGCCGGATGTCGGAATTACAAGGCGTCGCTTTCGGCGGCAAATTTAAATAGTATGACGCATGCGGAACGGAAACCCCCACATGGGTGCAACGCCTTGAAATCCCGGTTTTAAGCCTTTTTGCGCGGCCGTTTCGGACGTATCCGCCAACAGCCCGCACGTTCTCACGCGCGGGCTGCACTTGGCAATATGATACTGAAAGAAGATTATTACTTTATTTATTCGTCGTCGGACTTATAGGCGGCGATTACGCCGTCGACAAGCATCTGTGGGAGCTGGTCGTAGCGGAGCTTTTCAAGGGTGAATTCGCCCTCGCCCCTCGTCATCTGCCTTACGAGCATCGCGAAATCGTGGACCTCGCTCTCGGGAATTTCCGCCTCAATGGTGGTGAGGCCCTTCTTCTTCGCGGGATTCATTCCGAGAACTCTGCCGCGGCGTTTGTTGAGCTCGCCCATCATGTCGCCGGTGTTCGCGTCGGGAACGGTTACGGTGAGCATGTCGATTGGTTCAAGCAGGACGGGCTGAGCCTGCTTCATTCCCTCTTTGAAGGCAATCGAGGCCGCGAGCTTGAAGGACATTTCCGAGGAATCAACGGGGTGATATGAGCCGTCGACAAGCGTAGCTTTAACGCCGACTACCGGGAATTCCGCCAAAACGCCCTTTTTCATGCATTCCTGGAGGCCCTTTTCAACGGCGGGGAAGAAGTTGCGGGGAACCGCGCCGCCGAATACGTTTTCTTCAAAGACGAGCTCGTCGGAATCGCAGGGCTCGAACTCTATCCATACGTCGCCGTACTGGCCGTGGCCGCCCGACTGCTTCTTATGGCGGCCCTGGACCTTGACCTTTTTGCGGATTGTTTCTTTATAGGAAACCTTCGGGGTCGAGGTCACAACGTCTACGCCGAAGCCGCTCTTAAGCTTCGCGAGAGTGGATTCGATATGCTGCTCGCCGAGGCCGGAGAGAATCTGCTCGAAGGTGGTGTCGTCCTGAGCATAGCTGAGGGTCTGGTCCTCTTCAAGAATCCTCTGCATCGCGCCGGAAATCTTCTGCTCGTCGCCCTGGGACTTCGCCTTTACACATACGGAGTAGCAGGGGCGCGGGAATACGAGCTTCTCGAAGCTTATTACGCGGGAAGCGTCGCAGATTGTATCGTTGGTATTGACCGACATCTTTGTCGCGACGACAATGTCGCCCGCTCCCGCGAACGGAACCTCAATCTGCTTCTTGCCGACGAGGTCGATAAGCTTGCCGACCTTTTCGGTGCCGCCGGTGGTGGCGTTGACGATTTCCTTTCCGCTCTCGAGCTTGCCGCTCATAACCTTTATGAACGACATCTTTCCGACAAACGGGTCGGCGACGGTCTTGAACACAAACGCGGA
>CANPZQ010000104.1 GCA_947588775.1 uncultured Clostridia bacterium | reverse complement strand
TATTCTTGTCGCGTGGCCGGAGCCCATGTTTCCTATTCCGATTATGCCGAGCCTGATTTTTTCCATAATTATCCTCCTAAATCTTTATTCAAAGCCTCTTGCGCGAAGATAGAGATAGCTTCTTTTTAGGCATTCAAACGGGTCCTCGCCGTAACAGTCGTCCTGCTCGACGAGCATATATTTCGTCCCAGCGTCGTCGGCGGCGTTGAAAATCGCGTCGAAGTTCATGTTCCCCTCGCCCAGAACCGCGAATTTTCTTCCGAACGCGTAGTCCTTCAGGTGTATGCAGTCGACCCGCCCCGAAAGCCTTCGGAGCCACTGCGCGGGGTCGCCGCCTCCGGCCTGAACCCAGAAGGTATCGAGCGTAAAGCCCATTATTTCCGGCTCAAACGCCTCCGCGAGGCTCTCTAAAACAAGCTTTTCGCCGCAACGCTGAAATTCGCGGTCGTGGTTGTGATACATGAATTTCAGGCCGTTTTTATAAAGAATTCCGGCGGCGGGGCGGTATTTTTCCGTAAACGCCTCCGGCGTGTCGCCCGATTCGAGGTCGAAGGCGTTCCACCCGAGGCCGACGTAACGGCAGCCGAAAATTTTGTGCTCCTCGGCGACTTTTTCGGTTTCCCCGACGAGCCTGTCGGCGGGGGTGTGCGTCAAAACGCATTCGAGGCCGGTTTTTTTAAGCTCGCCGCGAAGCCATTCCGCCGAAAACGGGCAGCTCCCCGAAACCTGAACGGTTTTATAGCCGATGTCCGCGACCTTTTTAAGCGTTTCGGAGAAGCCGTCGAGGTCCTGCATAAATTCGCGAACCGTATAAAGCTGCGCACCGATTCTCATTTTGTCACCCCGATAATTTTCTTAATCGCCCCGCACGCCGCGTCGAACGCGGAATCCGCGTCGGGGTAGGAATATACCTCGCCGACCTGCGAACGCTCGCCCTCGCGCTCAAGCGAAGAAAGCCCGCCGAATACCCGAAGATGGGGCTCTACAGTCATCGCGCTTCCGCCCATTTCAATAAACTCCGAAACTATTTTCGGAAGATTTCCGATTCCCGCGCCTGCGGGGACGACCCTTCCGTCCGAAAGCGCGTCCTTTATGTGCAGATAGCGGATTTTCGACTTTAAAAGCTCCCACGCCGCGGCGGTATCGACGCCGCACTGGACGAAGTTCGCGGGGTCGAACACCCCCGAAATCTCCGGGACTGCGTTTAAAATTTCAAGGCAGCGTTCGGCGTTGTCGCCGAAAATCCCCTTCTCGTTTTCGTGGCAAAGGGTTATGCCGCTGTGCAGGGTATCCGCGATTTCGGCCATCTCCGAAAGGCGGTCGACGACCTTCGAGCGGTATCCGTCAGGATTTTCGCCGCGCGGAATGTAAAACGAGAAAATCCTTATGTTCGGCGCGCCGAGTATGTACGCGGTTTCAAGGGTTCGTTTAAGCTTTTCGGTTTCCGGCTCAAAGGGGTCGTTTACGCCGATTTTCCCGAGCGGCGAGCCCGCCGACCATACCCGCAGGCCCTCGCTGTCGAGGCGGGATTTAATCCCGCGCGCCTGCTGCGGGCTGAGGGCGGAAACGTTTCCGTATTCGGTGCCGCGAAGCTCCGCGCCGTCGAGGGAGTTTCTGAGCATTGCGGCAATCTGCTTTGAAAGCTCTCCGCCCGCCTCGTCGGAAAAGGCGAAAAGCCTGATTTTTGCGTTTGACATAGCGTTTACCTCCGCAAAATACAATTTTTCACTTTATTATAGCATACGCGCGGGAAATTTCAATGCAAAAAAGCAAAAAAATCCTGCGGGAAGTCAAAAATACTCTTGCAAAAATCCCGAAAGTGTGGTAGAATAATAAAACCGATTCGAGATACAGGCGTGCGGGTTCTGCGCAACAGGGCGTCGTGAACCATGTCAGGCGGGGAACCGAGCAGCATTAAGCGGTTTGCTTTGTGTGACGCAGCTTCGCCCGCACGTCTATATGTCGAATCGGGCATTTAATAAGGAGGCGGGCGGAATGTATACCGCGCTTTACAGAAAATGGCGGCCGATGACCTTCGACGACGTGGTATCGCAGCCGCATGTCACCAAAACCCTCGCGCGGCAGGTCGCGGAGGGCAAAACCGCCCACGCCTATCTTTTTACCGGTTCAAGGGGAACCGGAAAAACAACCTGCGCGAGAATCCTCGCCAAGGCGATTAACTGCCTCAATCCCCGCGACGGAAAGCCCTGCCTTGAGTGCGAAATATGCCGCGCCGCCGACGCGGGAACGCTTTCCGACATCGTCGAAATCGACGCGGCGACAAATACCGGCGTAGACGACGTTCGGGAGCTTCGCGAGGCGGCGGTATATACCCCCGAGCTTTGCAGGTATAAGGTTTATATAATCGACGAAGTACACATGATTTCGGAGCAGGCGTTCAACGCGCTTCTGAAAATAATGGAGGAGCCGCCCGAGCATGTTAAATTCATACTCGCGACGACGGAAATCCACAAAATCCCCGCGACGGTTATTTCGCGCTGCCAGCGGTTCGATTTCCGCAGAATCCGCGAGGAGGACATCGTCGACAGGCTGATGTATATCGCCTCGGAGGAAAAAATCGACCTCGAGGCCGACGCGGCCGCCCTTATCGCCCGGCTTTCGGACGGCGCGATGCGCGACGCGCTTTCGCTTTTGGATCAATGCATAGCCTTTTCGGAGCATGTCGACGCGAAAACCGTTTCAAACGCCGCGGGAATCGCGGGGCGGGAGTATCTGTTCGATATTTTGGACAACGCGGCGGACGGCGACGCGCCGTCGGCGATAACTACCGTCGACGGGCTTTATTCCGCCTCGAAGGACATGGCGAGGCTCTGCGACGAGCTTATTATGCAGCTTCGCAACCTGATGCTCATAAAAACCGTTCCCGGGCGGCCGGAGCTTTTATCCTGCCTTGCGTGGGAAGCGGAGCGGCTCGAAAAAATCGCGGCGAAGCTCAGCCTCGGGGAAATTTTGAAGAAGCTTGAAATCCTTCAGGACTGCGCCGAGGCCCTGCCGAGGGCGGTTTCAAAGAGAACCGAATTTGAGATGGCGGTGGTAAAGCTCTGCTCACAGCGGCGGGTCGAGGGCTTTGACCCGCCGGCGGACGTTTCCGCGCTTGAAAGAAGAATAGCCCGCCTCGAAGCGGAGATTGCGGATCTTCGGTCGGGAGGAGCCTCGGTTCGCCCGGCGGAAAATATCCGGAAAGCTCAGCCGAAGGCGGAAATCCCGGGGCCGGAGGAAATCCCGGAGCCCGCGCCGCTTCCGGAACAGGCGGCTCCCCCGCCGTCCCGCCCCGATACCCCGAAGCCCGCGCCCGAAAGGTGCCGCAGGTGGGAGGAGGTCGTCGAGCGGCTTACCTCGGAAAACCCCGGTTTTGCGGGGTCGCTTAGGGATTCGGAGGCGATGTGCGCGGGGAGCACGCTTTATATCACGGTGTCGAATTCCTTCGCAAAGTCGCTTCTTAAGTCCCCCGAAAACGCGGAATCGCTTAAAAGAGCCGCGCTCGAGGTGCTGGGCGTTGAATATAAAAACATTCTTGCGCGCGCCGCGTCGGGCGAGCCGTCGGAGCCGGGGCCGGAAAGCCGCTCCCCCATCGACGAGCTTATCGAAAGGGCGAAAAGCGCGGGAGTTCAGGTTGTAGAAGAATAGTCTATTTTAATAAATAAAGGAGCTGCGAAAAATGAAAGCGAGAATCCCACAGAACATGCAAAACGGTCCCCAGAACATGAACCAGGTTATCCGTCAGGCGCAGAAGATGCAGGAGGATATGGCTGCGTTTCAGGAGGAATTCGGCTCGCGCGAGTTCCGCTCGGCCTCCGGCGGCGGAGCCGTTGAGGTGGTAATGAACGGCAACCGCGAGGTTCTTAACGTCCACATAAAGCCCGAGGTCATCGACGCGGACGACCCCGAGATGCTCGAGGATCTGATTGTCAGCGCGGTCAACGAAACTATCCGCTCCATCGACGAGAAATCCGCCGAGGGAATGGGAAAAATTACCGGCGGTATGAATATGAACATGCCGGGGCTGTTCTGATGGCGAAGTCGGGCGCGTCGGGCGCGCTGCCGCTCACGATTCTGGCGGAGCAGTTTGCGAAGCTCCCCGGAATCGGAATGAAAACGGCGCAGCGGCTCGCATACTTTGTTATGTCGATGTCGGACGGCGACGCGAAGGCGTTTTCCGAGGCGATTATGAACGCGAAAAGGACGGTCCACGCCTGCTCGGTATGCCAAAACCTCACCGACAAGGAGGTCTGTCCAATCTGCTCCGACCCCGGCCGCGACGCTTCCACAATCTGCGTGGTCGAGGGGCCGAAGGACGTTTCCGCTTTTGAGCGAACCCGCGAATACCGGGGCGTTTACCATGTTCTCCACGGCCTTATTTCCCCGATTGACGGCGTCACCCCGGACAAGCTCAGAATCACCGAGCTTCTCAAAAGGACCTCAGACGGAAAAGTCAAAGAGGTTATAATGGCTACCAACCCCACCCCCGAGGGCGAGGCGACGGCGATGTATATCTCAAAGCTTCTGAAGCCGCTCGGGATAAAGGTTACGCGGCTCGCTTTCGGCCTGCCTATCGGCGCGATTCTGGAATATGCAGACGAGGTTACGCTTTATAAGGCACTTGAAAACAGAAATGAAATTTGACGACGAATATTATATGCGCGAGGCGATTGCGCTTGCGCGACAGGCCGCCGCCGAGGGCGAAACGCCGGTCGGGGCGGTCGTTGTGAAAAAGGACAGCGGGGAGATTGTCGGCCGCGGGAGAAATCGCCGCGAAACCGAAAAATCCCCGCTTGCTCATGCCGAAATCATCGCCCTCGACGAGGCGAGCCGCGCCCTCGGGGGATGGCGGGTGCTCGGCTGCGAGCTTTATGTAACCCTTGAGCCCTGCCCGATGTGCGCCGGGGCGATTATAAACTCGCGAATCGAGCGGGTAATCTACGGCGCGGCCGACCCGAAGGCCGGCTCGGTGGAGTCGGTGCAGAAGATGTTCGAGCTCGGCTACAACCACCGCCCTGAGGTAACGCCGGGCGTTCTGCGCGACGAATGCGCGGAGCTTCTGAGCGGGTTTTTCAGGGAGCTGAGGGGTAGAAAGCAGTGGCGATGAGGGAAGGCGCGGATTAAGAAAGCGGGGGTGGAGAGCGAAACGGCGGGGGGGCGGGCGGGTGGGACCGACGCAGGAGCTTTCTTAATCCGCGCCGGGGTTATCGCAGGGGGCGGAGAGTATGCGCAAAAACAAAAAGCCGCCGGAGCAGCTTCCTTCGTCGACGTTTTTATATGTTACACATGCTGCCGTTCCGCGGCATTTTTTATTTTCCCCCCAAACGCCCCAGCGCGCCCGGACGAGTTCCGGACGCGCTGAGGCAAAAAGGAAGTATTGAAAAAAGAAATTTAGTAGTTTTCGGATTTAACCTCGAAGAAGCTCTGCGGGTGCGCGCAGACGGGGCAGACCTTGGGGGCGGCGGTGCCGACGACAATGTGTCCGCAGTTGCGGCATTCCCAAACCTTCACTTCGCTCTTCTCGAATACCTTGGCGGTTTCTACGTTGTTGAGAAGCGCGCGGTATCTCTCCTCGTGGGCCTTCTCGATTTTCGCGACGGCTCTGAAGCGAACCGCAAGGGCAGTAAAGCCCTCTTCCTCGGCCTCCTTGGCGAAGGTTTCGTACATATCGGTCCACTCGAAGTTCTCGCCGTCGGCAGCGGCGGAAAGGTTCTCGGCGGTAGTGCCGATTCCCTCAAGCTCCTTGAGCCAGAGCTTTGCGTGCTCCTTTTCGTTGTCGGCGGTTTTGAGGAAGATTTCGGCTATCTGCTCATATCCTTCCTTCTTTGCTACCGAGGCGAAATAGGTGTATTTATTCCTCGCCTGAGATTCTCCCGCGAAAGCGGCCTGAAGATTCTTTTCCGTTTTTGTTCCTGCATACTTGCTCATGTCAGCGTCCTCCTTGAAATTGATGTATAGTTTATAGTCTTAATCCGCAGTGCTCCGGCATTCGGCCGCGAGATTCCGCATTCATTATCAGTCCGCGCCCGCCGCCTTTTTGGCGGAGCATTCGGGGCATATGCCCTCGAAAACCGTTCTGTGGCGCGAAACCGAAAATCCGGAATTTGCCTCGACCCACCTGTCGAGCTCTTCAAGATAGCCCGCGGGCGCGTCGAAAACCCTGCCGCAACATGTGCAGAAAAAGTGGTAGTGTCTGTCGCATCGCAAGTCGAACCTGTCCGCCGCCGGAACCTTTACACGGGCGATTTCCCCGCTTTCGCAGAGAACGCCGAGGTTTCGGTAAACCGTTGCGCGGCTGATTCGGCCGTCCTGTTTTTTGATGTCGTCGCAGATGTCGTCTGCACTCGGGTGGTCGCATCTGCCGCGAACAGCCCTCAGTATCATCGCCCGCTGTCGGGTATTGCGTTTTTGCGCTTGCACTTTATCATCCCCGAGTGAAAGAGGTTATTAGGACTGCATACTATTATGCCATAAAACCGCCCTTTTGTCAACGTCATTTTAAATGAATTTCCCGGGGCATTTTTGGAAAATCCGACAAATAAAACTGCCTAATCGGGAACGGCGATTCCCTTTTCGCGGAGCCATTTGTCAATCGCCGGGCGAATCGGCGGGGAGATGTTTTCGGGAACGTCGCTCGGGGCGAAAAACCTGAGCTCCTCGCATTCGCCCTTCTGCGGGGTGAGCCGACCGGAATATTCGCGGCAGATATAGACGATTTCGACGTTTGAAACCTCGTCGCCGTTCGGGTATATATAATGCGTTTCGGGGCCGGAGAAAATCCCGAAAAGCTCGGTTTTTTCGGCTGTTATGCCCGATTCCTCGAAAAGCTCGCGGACTGCCGCTTCTTCGACCCTTTC
>CANPZQ010000103.1 GCA_947588775.1 uncultured Clostridia bacterium | reverse complement strand
CCGGCGGTGCAGAGAAAGTTCATTCCGTCGCCGAGGCCGATAGGGATTACCCCGCAGGCCTGCGCGCCGTCGACGATTAAACATACGCCGTTTTCCCGGCATATTTCGGCGATTTCTCGGATTGGATTCACCCTTCCGGTTACGTTTGAGGCGGCGGTGCAGATTACGCAGCGCGGGCCGGATTTGATTAGCTCGCGGAAGTTTTTTACGGTTTCTTCGTCGGAACGGCCGACCATTGCTACGTCGGCGCGAATTCCGGATTTTGTAAGAGCATAGACGGGGCGGGCGACGGCGTTATGCTCCATCGAAGAAATTATTACGCGGTCGCCGGGGCGAAGGATTCCCTTTATGGCGAGATTAAGGGCGTGGGTGCAGTTTTGGGTGAAAACGGTGTTTTCGGGCTCCGCGCCGAACATGGCGGCGGCCTGTTCCCGAACCGAATAGACGGTTTCGGCAGCTTTTTGGGAAAAATAATGGCCGCCTCGCCCGGGATTCCCCCCAAACCTCAAAACAGCCTCGCGAACGGCCTCGGCGACGGACGGCGGCTTCGGGAAGGTCGTCGCGGCGTTGTCAAAATATACCTGCTTCATGTCAACGCTCGGCGGTATAGCTGTCGCGGGCGGCAATCCCGCGGGAATTCAGAAGCGGAATTATCCGCTTCGGGTCGTCTTTTATCCGGATTACATAGCCGCAGCCGGTGCGGGAGCCCTTTTCCTGCCTCTCGACCTCGCAGTAAACGCCCATGCCGTTGAGCAGAGCCTTGGATTTCATCGCGTATGTCACCGACGAAACGGGTATCAGCGTGTATGTCAAAGTTGGTCACCTCTCTTGGATTCTGTTTTATTGTATGCGGGGAGGGGGAGAGGTGACAGTAGGAGGCGCGGCGGGGGAAGCGGTCAAAATGGCGGGAAATGGCGGGGGCGGGCGGGTGGGGCCGACGAAACCAGCTTTCCCCGCCGCGCCGGGCAAGCAGAAAGCCCGGAAAGGGCCGCGCGCCCATCCCCGGCCTGCGCCGAATCCCGCCCCCCGGAGCCGGCGGCGGAGCGGGGGCGGGTGAGGGGCAGGTTTTTGCAGGGAGGTGTTATTTTTTGCGGGGCTTTCTATTCTCTGACGTTCTGACGCTCTAACCTCTGAAAGCCCAAGCCTCACCCATCCCCGCTCAGCCCCGCAAAGGGGGCTTCGGGGGACGGGATTCGGCTCGGGCGGGCGCGGGGACTCCGCTGGTTTGGTCGGTCCCACCCACCCTCCCACCCCACCTTCCCGAACGTTCCCCGCTCCGTCCCCGCGCCCATCTCTTACCAAACCCTATCTCTGTCCTCCATCAGCAGTCGCGGCGGAAAAAGCGGGGAAATGGCGCGAAACGGCGGGGGCGGGCGGGGGGGGACCGACCAAACCAGCTTTTTCCGCCGCGACGGTCCGTCAGCAGAACCCCCGCGCCCAAATTTTCCTAAACTTCCCCGCCCCGACGCCGTTTTGTAAAAAAATTTCACAAAACCTATTGAAAAAATTTTGACTATCATGTATAATGTTCATATAGTAATTGTTCGCATCGGATTTTTGCGGGCAAAACTAATTAAAACTACTTGGAGGTATTTAAAATGGTAAACATTCCGGAAGTCAAGCTCGGCATTATCGCCGTATCGAGAGATTGCTTCCCCATAGCTCTCTCCACCGCCCGCCGCGAGGCAATTGTAAAGGCCTACGGCGAGGGAATCTACAACTGCAAAATCACCGTTGAAAACGAAAACGACGCCCTTAAGGCTGTCGAGGACGTAACCGCTCAGGGCGTAAACGCCTTGGTCGTATTCCTCGGAAACTTCGGCCCCGAAACCCCCGAAACCCTTATCTGCAAGCACTTTGACGGCCCCGTTATGTACGTCGCTGCCGCCGAGGGCGACGGAGATATGATTAACGGCCGCGGCGACGCGTACTGCGGTATGCTCAACTGCTCCTACAACCTCGGTATGCGCCATCTTCAGGCTTACATACCCGATTATCCCGTAGGAACCGCCGAGGAATGCGCAGACATGATTCGCGAATTCGTTCCCATCGCCCGCGCCGTCATCGGCGTTAAGAACCTCAAGATTATAACCTTCGGTCCCCGTCCTCAGGACTTCTTCGCCTGCAATGCCCCCATCAAGGGCCTTTATGAGCTCGGCGTTGAGATTGAGGAAAACAGCGAGCTCGACCTTCTTGTTTCCTACAAGGCGCATGCCGGCGACCCGAGAATCAAAGAGGTCTGCGAGGACATGGCCAAGGAAATGGGCGAGGGAAGATACTATCCCGAGCTTCTTGAAAGAATGGCTCAGTTCGAGCTCACTCTTCTCGATTGGGCGGAAGCTCACAAGGGCGCACGCAAATATGTCGCATTCGCCGACAAGTGCTGGCCCGCGTTCCCCGAGCAGTTCGGCTTTGAGCCCTGCTATGTAAACTCCCGCCTTGCCTCTAAGGGTATCCCCGTTTCCTGCGAGGTCGACATCTACGGCGCGCTCTCCGAATACATCGGCGCATGCATCACCCACGACGCCGTAACCCTCCTCGACATCAACAACTCCGTCCCTCGCTACATCTACGACGAGGACATCAAGGGCAAGTTCGACTACAAGCTCACCGATACCTTCATGGGCTTCCACTGCGGCAACACTCCCGAATGCAAGATGTGCGACACCCGCGCGGTCAAGTACCAGCTCATTCAGCACAGGCTTCTTGAACCCGCCGGCTCCGAGCCCGACTTCACCCGCGGCACCCTTGAGGGCGACATCGCTCCCGGCGAAATCACCTTCTACAGACTCCAGTGCGACTCCGAGGGCAGGCTCCGCTCCTACATCGCGGAGGGCGAGGTTCTCCCCGTCGCGACCCGCTCCTTCGGCGGCATCGGAATCTTCGCTATCCCCGAGATGGGCAGGTTCTACCGCCATGTCCTCATCAAGAAGAGATACCCCCACCACGGCGCAGTCGCCTTCGCCCACTGCGGCAAGGCCATGTTCGAGGTATTTAAGTATCTCGGCGTAAAGGACATCGCCTACAACCAGCCCGCCGGCGTGCTCTATAAGGGCGAAAATCCGTTCGCGTGAGGATTGGGATTTGAGTGAATAGTTTAACGGCATGCCCGAAAGGGCATGCCGGGTTTTTGATATGCAGGAGGCGGATTAACCGAAATATCGCAGTAATCTCCGCTATTCATTATTTTATAAAAGCACCCAAGCCAAAAGCCCAGGTGCTTTTTTAAGCCTTTATAATCAACCCCTACTCCGCAGCAACCTCCGCCGCTGCCTCAAATCCCCCGCATCTCGCCGTCACCGTGACCTCCGAACTTTCCGACAGAATCGCCGCCAAAAGCTTGCCGTGATAAGCGGCGCAGGTATTTTTCGTGTAATCATGTTCATCATCGACCCTGCCGGAGCCGGTGCCGAGGACTTTGCCGCCGGAGGCGGTGACGGTGATTGCGTCCGACGACGTCCACGACGTGTTTCCGTCGCGGTCGACGAGCTCGATTTCCGCAAATATTAAATCTGCTTTACCGGTTTGGCCGGCCGCGTCGACGGTGATTTTGATTGCGGCGGGCTCGCCGGCGGTTGTAAGAACGTCGATGCCGACGGGCTTTCCGCCTCGGTATGCGACCGCCTCGAGCGTCCCCGCGGCATACGGAACCTCGAAAATCGTGAAGCCCTTGTCGTTCGGAGCCTTGCGGCCGAGCGGGCTGCCGTTGAGCCTGAGCTCGCATTCGTCGGCGAGCGTGAAGGCGTAAACCTCCGAAATTTTTCCTGTTTTTCCGGGATATGTCCACGTCCGCTCCGCGTCATAAAATCCCCAACCCGAGTAGGATTTTTGCCGCCCGACGTTGTCCGGGTCGACCGTCAAAAGGCGTATTTCCGCCATTTTCCACACCACGTCGCGGTAGTGGGACTGCGGTTTTTTGAAGCCGCAAATGCTGTAATCGCCGCAATTTGAGATGTGATTCGGGTGCGGGTCGAGGCCCCAGCTCGGCCCGTCGGGGTTGTCGTAGATGACGCGGCCGAGCCCGGTTTCCCCGAAATAATCCCAGCCCGTCCAGACAAATTCGCCGATGAGCTTCGGGTGCTCGTCCATCGTCCGCCGGACCGTCAGCGCGTCCATCGGGTAGCTTTCGGTGACGGCGAAGAGGTGGGATGTGAAAATCTGCTCGTCCTTCGCGATTCTGTAATTCATATAATTATATCCTAAAATATCTAAATTTCCGGCCTGCGGGGCAATTTTTTCGCACCAGAAATCGGGCTCGGACGGCGGAAGTGGGAGCGTTTTATTAGCTTCGTTATTATATGGCGGGTTGTCCCAAAATTCGCAGAAAGCGTGCGTCAGCGGCCTTGTCGGGTCGTTTTCTTTAATTGTATCAGCTATCATTTTGCCGATTGCGTAGCCGTCGCATTTCCCGGCGCGCTCGAAGATTTCGTTGCCGGTCGACCACATTATGACAGACGGGTGATTGCGGTCGCGGAGGACCATCGCGGCGGTATCTTGTTTAGCATACTTATCAAACCAAATGTGGTAGTCGTACTGCTTTTTGCCGTTCGTCCAGCAGTCGAAAATTTCGTCGATGACGAGCATTCCGAGGCGGTCGCAGACGTCCAAAAACACGCTCGACGGCGGGTTATGCGACGTGCGAATCGCGTTAAAGCCGCTTTCCTTGAGGATTCTCACGCGCCGCTCTTCGGCGGAACGGAACGACGCCGCGCCGACAATCCCGTTGTCGTGGTGGCAGCATGTACCGTATAATTTGACAGGCTGATTATTTAACAGCAGTCCCTTTTCGGGGTCGCATACGACCGTCCGAACGCCGAAGCTTACGCTCTCGGAATCCTCGCAAGCGTCGGTTTTAAGCGTTGCAAGACATGTATACATCGTCGGAGAATCGGGCGACCAAAGCTTAATGCCGTTTAGCGTCGTTTTGGCAGAAAAGCTGGTTTTCCCGCATTCCAGCTGAATCGAACGGTTCATTGAATAACCGAGTTCGGGAATTGTAATCGTGATTTTTCCAAGTTGACGGCATGAAGAAATTATTTCAGTTGAATATTCAATATACGCGCTGTTCCCGAAGATTCCGAGGGTCCTGACCGATGTTCCCCAAGGAGAAAAACGGTCCGCGCCGGAGGTCAGAAGCTCGACCTCGCGGTAAATTCCCGCGCCGGTGTACCAGCGCGAGCCCGGCTGGCATGTCGCGTCGACCTCAACCCGGATTTCGTTCTCGCCGTCGCGCAAAAATTTAGCGATGTCAACCGTGAAAGCGGTGTAGCCGTACGGGTGGAACCCCGCGCGCTCGCCGTTCACGAAAACCTCGCAAAGCCCCATCACGCCGTCGAATCGCAGCAGGACGTTCTCCGCCTCGGGCTTCATAATCTTGCGGACATATGTGCCCTTGCAGGGCTGAAAATAGCCGTAGTCCGCCCACGTCGGCGAATCGGGCGTGCGCGGCGTGGCGAGCATGAAGTCGTGCGGCAGCGCGACCTCCTCGCCCTCAAACCTCTGCCACCCGGCGCGGTTGAGCATAAATTTCCAGTTGTTAAGCAGCTTTTCTGAATTCATAAGATGGCCTCCTTTGGGACATTGTAACATATGATTACGGTAAATTCAAGGGAAAATTCGGAAATTTTTATGGCTGATAATTAAGTGGATTTTTTAGCAAGTGTAAGAAAGCGGTCGGTTTAGAGCTGTCCCCCTCCCGTTTCCACCCCTTCTCCCAAAACAAATGAGTAAATATAACACGACTTCACCGGCTTCGGAAGGAGGGCGTCGAAGGCGGCTTTGTAGAGGGCGAGCTGGGGGGCGTAGCGGGCGGTGAGCTCGGAGGGGGCGCGGACGCGGTCGGTTTTATAGTCGACGAGGACGTAGCCGCCGTCCTCCTCAAACAGGCAGTCGGCGACGCCCTGGAGCATTCCGTCGGTACCTTTATATATATCCCGGAGCTCGGGGCCGACGGCGATGTCGTCGAATCTGACTATGAACCGCCGCTCCCTCAAAACCTCGCGGCTTCGGCTGAGCCGTCGGTAAATCTCGCTCTCGAAAAAGCCCCTCACGCCCTTTCGCGATATTGCCTCCGCCTCCTTCGGGGTAAACGTGTTCGCGGCGGTAAGGCGGGAAATCTCCCCCTCGAGGTCGCGGGCGGCGCGCTCGAAGTCGCAGAACTGCATGAACCTATGCGTTAGCGTTCCCCGTCTTGCGGCGGAAATTTCTTCAAGAGAATCACCCAAATCCGGAACGCGCGGGAAAAATCCGAGCGAATCGTCCTTTACGATTTCCGAAACGGTGAGCTTCGCCTCGTTTTCGGTGAGGCGTTTATCGGGGAGCGCGGCAAAGCTTTCTTTAAGAGCATTTACTAAATTCCCGTCGGCTTTCGCGATGATTTTTTTCTCCGCAATTTCATGGGCGGCCGTTTCCGGGGGGAGCTCCGCGGCTATCGCGGGAAGGTCGGGGCCGCCGTCGGTATATGGCTCATAGCCGAGGCGGGAGCGGAGCGCGGCGAAGCCGGGATGCTTTAAAAGTGCCAAAAACAGCCAGTCGGCGGCGCATGCGGCCTTTTCCGCGACTGCGGGGGAAATTTTATATCCGCTTACTTCGTATGAAAGCTCAAGGGCTCGCTTTATCGACTTGTCGCTTATATCGAGGATTATAAACAATCTCTCCCGCGCCCGCGTCATCGCGACATATAAAAGCCTCAGCTCCTCCGAAAGAAGCTCGGAGCGGTTCGCGCGGCGGACGCTCTCCCAAAAAACGGTGGGCCGCTTCGTCAGCGTCTTATAGTCGAAAAAGCTCAGTCCCACTCCCCTCTCGGGGTTAAGCTGCATCGCGCCGCCGAGGTCGGTCAGGTTGAAACGCTTACCGGTCTGGCAGAGAAAGACAAACGGGTATTCAAGCCCCTTTGAGCGGTGAATCGTCTTTACGACGACCGCGTCGGAGGCCTCCGTTACCGTAAGTGCCTGCTCGAAGTCGCCGCCGCTCTTGGATATGTAGTCGATATACCTCAAAAATCCGGCTATGCCGTCCGGCGAGGACTGTTCATACGCGCGGGCGTATTCCGTTAAAAGGTTCAGGTTTGCGCATTTCTGCTCGCCGTCCTCATATGATGCCGCAATCGCGAAAACGTCGGTAACATCGTAA
>CANPZQ010000102.1 GCA_947588775.1 uncultured Clostridia bacterium | reverse complement strand
GGCTTGCGAGCGCGGGAAAGTATTCAAATTACTATCTCATTATCGGCTCGGTCCGCCAGGTTCTCGATCAGGCGTTCCAGGGGATAACCGCGAGCGTCGGGAATCTCGGAGTTACCGCCGACAAAAAGCGTTTTCGCAAGATTTTCGAGGCGTCGTTCTTCATCGGGCAGTGGATTTACGGCTTCGCGGGGATATGCCTCTATCAGCTTTTGAACTATGTAATCGGCTTCAGCTTCGGCGAAAACTATCGCTTTGGCGCGCCGCTGGTTCTTGTTCTCTGTGTGAATTTCTTCGTCACCGGAATGCGGCAGGCGACGCTCGTTTTCCGGGATTCGCTCGGGCTTTTCTGGTACGACCGCTACAAGTCCCTCGCCGAGGCGGCCATCAACCTTATTGTTTCGATTGTTTTAACGCTCCGCTTCGGGGCCGTCGGCGTTTTTCTCGGAACCTTTGTCAGCACGATGACGACCTCCTTCTGGATTGAACCATACGTCCTCTATAAAAAGAAGCTCGAAGCACCGGTTTCGGCATATTTTCTGAGATATGTTTTGTATTCGGCGGCGGTTCTGGGCGCGGGAGCGTTGACGCACCTTGCCTGCGAGGCGGTCGGCGGCGACGGCTTCGGCGGATTTTTGGCGGATTTGGCAATCTGCGCCGTTTTGCCGAACGTCGTATTTTTGATATGCTACTTCCGCACCAAGGAATTTCGCTTCGTAATCGCCAAGGCATGGGAGCTTGTCGGAAGAAAGCTTCGCCGCCCCGAAAAGCAATTCCACAAAAACGAAGAGGAGGACGGCGGCTCCGGCATACTCACGGACGGCGGCAAAAACGTCTTAAAGGCGTTAAAAGCCGCGCTTGCAGGCGGGGAAACGGAGCTTAACCTTTCCGGCGCGGAGTGGGACGAGGTATTCTCGATTGCGGAACGCCACGCGGTGCTGCCGCTTCTTTACGACGTCGCGGAAAAGCAAAATCTCGACGAGGAGCGAATGAACCGGGTCGCCCTCGCCTCGCGCAGATGCGTTTTACAAAGCTACCGCCTTAATTTCTGCACCCTGAAAATGATAACCGCGCTGTCCGAAAAGGGAATCGGCGCCGCGGTCTTAAAGGGAGCCTCGGCGGCGCAGTATTACCCTGTTCCCGAGCTGAGAAAATCCGGCGACATCGACATTTTGATCCTCGACGAAAGCGAGCTTGACGCCGCGCGGGAGGCCCTCGAGGCAGTAGGCTGCCGAACCGAGAGCGAGCAGCATTCCTTGCACCATCTCGTTTTGCGGTACGAGGCGGGGATTGAGATTGAGCTTCACACCATGCTCGCCGAGCCGTTCGACAACGACGCGGTAAACGACTATCTCGCCGAATGCATACGCGGAATTGCGAAAAACCTCTCGGAGCGAGAGATTATGGAGCTTAAGCTGCCGATTCTCTCGGACGGCTACCTTGCGTTCGGGCTGCTTTTGCACATGCTCCAGCATTTTCTGCGCTCCGGCTTCGGGCTGAAGCTTCTCTGCGACTGGGTATGCTTCTGGAATCGCTGCGTTGATAAAAACGAGGCGGAAACATATATCAGGCTTATTGACGACAGCGGCCTGCGGGGTTTTTCGGAGATGATAACCTCGCTGTGCGTATACTATCTCGGCCTCGACGGCGAGCGAGCCGTGCAGATTCACAAAAATCCAATCGACAGGGCTGACGCTGAGAGCTTTATTGCGGACATAATCGAGGCGGAGGAGTTCGGAAAATCCGCCCGCGACAGAATGGTCGCGATGCGCGGAACATCGCTCGGCGACTATTTCCGCGAGTTTCACCACGCGATGCGGCTCAATTTCCCGAGGGCGGGGAAGGTCGTCCTGCTCTGGCCCGCGCTCTGGATTATAACGCTCACCCGCTTCTTGCGCAACAACCGCCGAATCCGCGGGGTAACTACGAAAGCCGTGCTAAAAAAAGCCGGCGAGAGAAGCAGGAAGATGAAGAAGCTGGGGCTGTTTGAGAGGAAGTAGGGGAGTATAAAAGAAAAAGTTCGCCCCATGCGGAGTGGCGCATGGGGCGGTTTCTATTCGATATTCAGCCGCTTTTTCAGCCCTTCCTGCAAAACGCCGGAAAAGTTGATGTGTTCCGATTCGGCGGCCTCGTTCAGCCATGCTGGAATCGTCAGCGTTTTTTTAACGGCACGGGTGTTGTGGCGGCGTTTGTAGCCGAGGTCGTCGTAGGGGATTACAACCAGAAAATCCGGCTTTTCGACGGCAATATCCCTCGGGTCGGAGGGCTGCGGCGCGGCCTTTAATCCGTCGAGAAACAGCCCGATAGCGTCCTCGGCCATTTCCACGGCTTCGGCAAGCGTTTCGCCCTGCGTAAAACAGCCGTCAAGATCGGGAACGCTTACCGAATATCCGACCTCCTCGGGGTGCAGAATTGCGGGATAGTATAGTTTTTTCAATTAAATCACTCCTTGCGTCCGGCGGAAGGCTCTTTTAGCCCCGCCTGTTTTAATATGCTCTGTTCGGTGCCTTTTTTAAGCTCTTTTGCGTGAAACGGCACGATTGCGGTTTTGTTTGTTTTGGGGTTGTAATATTTTCTGTGCGAGCCGTTTGAGCTGACGGGTATAAAGCCGCTTTTTTCAAGCAGTTTCGCAATTTCCCTCGGCGTCATAGGCATTTCGGCTCACTCCTTTTAAACATATTATAGCACGTATAGCACGTGTTGTCAATAGGCGAGGCTTTGGAAGTTGCAGCAATCCCGCAGTTTCCTGCCTCCTCCCGGCGCGGCGGAAAAAGCTGCCTCCATCGTCCCACCCGCCCACCCCCGCCATTTCCCGCATCCCCCCGCTTTTTCCGCCGCGCCTCTCACCTATCCCCCAATCCTCAAATCCCCCTCCCGAATAAGCCTTAGCCTTCTCATTCCCTCACAAATACCGAGCGAAATCAGCGCGGGCGCGACAAAATGTATAAGCGCGATTTCAACAAGCGCGGCTGCCGGCGAAACCCCGTCTGCGGTCATAGCCTGATAGCCCGCGAACTGCCCGACAAGCCCCGCGGTCCCCATTCCCGCGCCGGCGGAGGTGTTTGTCATCTTAAGAACCGCGGAGGAAAGCGGCCCCGTAACCGCGCTCGCGATTATCGGCGGAAGCCATATGAGCGGCCGCCTGACGATGTTCGGCATCTGGAGCATCGAGGTGCCGATTCCTTGGGAGATAAGCCCCGAGCGGCCGTTTTCGCGATAGCTCATCACCGCGAAGCCGACCATCTGTGCGCAGCAGCCCGCGCAGGCCGCGCCGGCGGCGATTCCCGAAAGCCCGAGCGAAACCCCGATTGCGGCCGAGCTTATCGGAAGCGTGAGGGCCATTCCCATAAGCACCGCGACGATTATCCCCATCAAAAGCGGCTCCCGCTCAACGCCGAAGTTGATTAAGCCGCCTATCCACTTCATGAACGCCGAAATCGGCGGGCTGAGAAGTATCCCGAATACCGACCCGCTCAGCACCGTTACGAGCGGCGTTACCAAAATATCCACCTTCGTCTTTTCCGCGACAAGGTTCCCGAGCTCGATTCCTATGAATGCCGCCGCGAACGCCCCGAGGGGTTCCCCCGGCCCCGAAATTGCGATGGAGGCGAAGTCCTCGGGCGAAACGCTTCCCGCGAACGCGCCGACAGTCCCGCAGACGGCGGCCGAAACCGCAACCAGCGGCTTTGATTTATATTTCGCCGCGACCCCGACCCCGATTCCCGCGCCGGTCATAGCCTTGCAAAATTCCGCGAGCGTCGAAAGATAATTACCCAAAATCCCCGGCAGAAATAGCGCGATTTGTCCGAGAATCGTGCCGACAATGAGCGTCGAGAAAAGCCCGAGGGCCATTCCCGAAAGCCCGTCGATGAACACATGGCCGAGATACGATTTAACAGCTTTCATAATTTTCTCCTTTTTTGTTTTTAACAATTATAGTTTATATCGCCGGAGCCGTCAAGCCGACCGGCGTTTTTTCGTGGTTTGTGACACTGCGGGCGCGTTTTCGGGGGATATTTTGTCAGTTTTGTCATCGCGCGGCACCCTGTTTCCCAAAAATTCGCCCGAAAAATCTGCTATCTTAATTAGAGCCGCCGAAGCGAGGACTTCGGCAAACACAAACCCGAAAGGATGTTTAAATATGTTAAAATCCGCGACAGCCCGCAAAAGGCTTGTATTTTTGACGCTTTCCGCCGCCTCTGGAGCACTTTTCGCCCGCTCGGGGCTATTCGGAACGCCTGTTTCGTTTTCAGCGATTTTCACGGCCGTCCTGCCGCTTCCCTACGGCGTTTGCGCCGCGATAGGAGCGATTTTGGCGGGCGCGTTCGCCCTCTCGCGAAACGTCCTGCCGCTCGTCGCCTCAATCGCCGCCGCGCTCATCTCAAAGCTTCGCGGCCAAGGCCAATTTCCGTCCGCAGCGGCGGTTTCGGGGGCATATCTTCTTTCCTCGGCGGCCCTTTGCGCCTTCTCGGGGGGAAGCCTCGCAGACTTCGCCGCGATTTTCGGAGCGGCGGCGGTTCTGTTTTTGGCGACGGTATTTTGTTTTTCGGCATACTCCGGCTTCTCCTCCGCAAAGAGCGTAACTCCCGCGCAGATGGTCTTTCTCTGCGGCTTCGTATGCTCTTCCCTCGCCCCGGTTGAGATACTTACGGTTCCGCTCGGAGGAATTGCGGCGGGGGCGTTCATTCTCTTTGCGGCCTCGCGTTTCGGTGCGGCATGCGCGGTTTCGGTTGCGGCGGCGTCTGCGCTCGGCGCGGGGCTTTACGACCCAAGGCTCTACGCCGTCTATGCCGTTTTATGTGTTCCCGCAATAATTTCCGGCCTTTTCTGCGGCGGAAGCCCCCTGAAGGCCTCGACCCAGATGACGGCAGCCGTCCTGCCGTCCGCGCTTATCTTCGGCGGACGAGGGGCGTTCCCGCTCTTTGCGGCGACAGTTGCCGCGTCGGTAATTTACGTCATAACGGAACGCCCGCTCGCTCGCTTTGTCCGGGAAAGCCTCTGCGATTCGCCGCCGCGAAGCCGCGTCCGCACCGAATTTCTCTGCGAGTCCCTTTCCTCCGTTTCCTCAAGGATAGCCGAGCTTGAACGCTCCTCCTGCGCTCTCGGACAAGCTTCCCACCCGGCGTTTGTCGGCGAAAAATCCCTCGAACGCCGCTCCGCGCTTTCGCGGTGCTCCGAAACGCTTATGGCTGTCGCAGGTGCTGTCGGCGACGCGGGCAGGCTCGCCCTTCCCCGAAAAACCGAATCGCGGGTTCTATCCGAAAGCCTTCTTCGCGCCGTCAGGAAAACCGGCGCGCGCCCGAGCGGCGTTTCGGTTTACTCCGACGGCTCGGCGGAGGTGGTTTTGCCGATGCCGTCGCGCTTCGACGTGGAAAAAATTTCCGCAAAGGTTTCGGAAATCTGCGGAAGCGAATTTTCCCGCCCCGAACGCCGCGAGGCAGGGGAGTCGGTGATGCTCGCTTTTTTGCCGAAGCCGCGCTTTTCGGTCGAGGTCGGGACAAGCTTTCTGCCGCTCGGCGGCGACCCAGAGGCACCCTGCGGCGACGTTTCGGCGACATTTTCCTGCGGCGGCTCGGTATACTGCGTTCTCTCGGACGGAATGGGCGCGGGAAGCGACGCTAAGGCTGCGGCAGAGCTCCTCGTAACCCTTTTAAAGGAATTCATAACCGCCGGCTTTTCGGTTCCGACGGCAGCGTCGCTATGTTCGCTGACGGTTTCGGCTGCGCTCCCCGAGGAGAGCTTCGCGACCCTCGACGTTCTGAAAATAAATACATACACCGGCATGGCCGAAAGCTTCAAGGCGGGCGGCTGCCCGGGATATATGCTCCTCGACGGCGAGCCGTCGTCTTTGAGAACCGGCGGCTACCCTATAGGAATCCTCGACGGCTGCGATTTGAAATCCGGGAGGTTCTTCATCGGTGAAAAGGCGTCGGCGATTATGTTTACCGACGGCGCGCTTTCTTTGAGCGAGAAGAGGATAATTTCCCTTCTTTCGGAGGGCGAGCCGCTCCCCGCAAAGGAGGTTTCGGAGGGGATTCTGAACGCCGTTTTGCCGAAAAACGACGATATAACCGTTTCGGTGGTAAAAATTCGGAAGCTTTCAACCTAAACTGTTGTTATTTTGCACAAAGTTGATAAGCTCAAAATGTGGATTTTCTAAGAATTTAACAAAATACTGTTGCAAATTTTGCATGAATTTGGTACAATAGCAGTGTAGAAAAATCTGTCCGAATTTTAATCATAAAAAGGAGGCGTTTTGCTTATGCCGTTTGAAATATCCGCGTCGGTCCGGGAGGCAATAGACAGATTCCTCGACGGAAAAAACTATGACAGCGGCGACCTTTTCGGCGCGCATTCCGAGGGCGGAAAGACCGTTTTTCGGGTGTGGGCTCCGAACGCGAGGAGCGTTTCGGTGGTCGGCGACTTCAACGGATGGAACGAAACCGCGAATGAGATGGAGAGGGTTCACGGCGGAATATGGCAGGCCGAAATCGGCGGCCTTGAGGAATTTTCGACCTATAAATACTGCGTATGGGGCGCGGACAACACGATGAGGTGGAAATCCGACCCCTACGGCGTACACATGGAAACGAAGCCCGCCACCGGCACCAAGCTTTTCGACATCAAGAAGCATAAATGGCGCGACGGCGAATACATCGAAAAGAGGAATTCGACCCCGCCCTACGACAGGCCGATGAACATCTACGAGGTGAACATCGGCTCATGGAAGCAGTATCCCGACGGAAACTTTTTCAGCTACAGAAAGTTTGCCGAGGAAATAATTCCCTATTTAAAGGAAATGAACTACACCCACATCGAGTTCATGCCGCTGACGGAATATCCGTTCGACGGCTCGTGGGGCTATCAGGTAATCGGCTACTTCGCGCCGACCTCCCGCTTCGGCACTCCCGAGGACTTCATGGAGATGATTGAAATGTTCCATGAAGCGGGGATTCCGGTTATTCTTGACTGGGTGCCGGCTCACTTCCCGAAGGACGCCACGGGGCTCTATGAATTCGACGGCTCGCCCTGCTACGAATATTCCGACCCGCTTAAGATGGAGCATAAAGGCTGGGGAACGCGGGTATTCGACTTCGGGCGTCCGGAGGTTCGGTCCTTCCTTATTTCGAGCGCGATTCACTGGCTTGAAAAATTCCATGTCGACGGAATAAGGGTCGACGCCGTCGCGTCGATGCTCTATCTCGACTACGACAGACAGGGAGGGGAGTGGAGGCCGAATAA
>CANPZQ010000101.1 GCA_947588775.1 uncultured Clostridia bacterium | reverse complement strand
ATAACCACGTCAAACAAATAGCAGCGTTTTCGTGTTACTAATTTGTTACTAAATGACACGGTTTTGCATAATCTCACGAGGGCGCACAGTCTGAATTATTCAGCAAAAAGCCTATTTACACCAGCGATACTTAATGATTTAGTCAAGGCGATATACGTTCACAAGCCTAAAAAAGTCGATGGCAAGCGGGTTGTGGACATCGATATTTCCTATGATTTTGTGGGAATCTTGCCTAAAAGTCTGTTTGAGGATATAAAAAACGAACCGATGCAGTGATACATCGGTTCGGAAAACATTCAAAAGTTGTTTTATTAGGGGCTACCATTTACGTCTGCTTTTATATTTTCTATTCCTCGTCGCCGTCCTCCTCGGCGAATTTTTTGAGATAGTATTTATGCCCGATGAGGTAGCTTAGCATGCAGATTGCGGCCTGCGCGGCGGTGCCGATAAGCCCGTAAACCTCTGGGTCGTCGTCGATTTTCGAGAACCAAAGGCTCGGGAAGTAGAGGCTTGTCACCGCCGAAATCGCCCTCGGGTCGCTGAGGTCGTCGATGCTCGTGATGACGAGAATCGGCAGGTAGTAAACCGCGGCAGTCAGAAGAAGAATTATCGCGACGGCGACGGGGTTGTAGAGCCCGTAGGCGGTGTGCCGCTTCGCGTCGTCCCAGAAAAGCCATGTGAGGAGCCAGAACGGAATCAGCCACGAAAGAAAGCTCAGCGTTTCGGGGTTGTCATAGAGCGCAAGCTTCGGCACAAAGGTGCCTACAACGCCTAAAATAGCGGTTTTGCCGATTATCAGCGCAAAGACGTTAATCAGCCAGAATAGCCCGAACCTTGCCCACCCGTAGAGGATTGTTCTCAGGCTGTCATTTTCTTCCATAGCAAATTCCTCCTTCAGTTTTTATCATTTTAGCACATAATTGCGAAAAGGTCAAGGGCGTATCTATTTCACCGCCGCGGCGGAAAAAGCTCCCTTCGTCGGCCCCACCCGCCCGCCCCCGCCATTTCCCTCAACACCCCCCGCTTTTTCCGCCGCGCCTCCCATGCAGCTTTTCCTACTTCCCCGCCTTTTTCCCCTTAAGCTCCAAAATCTCCTCCCTCGTGAACCGGTAAACCTTGTCGCAGAAGTGGCACTTCACCTCGGTGATTTCGTCCTCGGCGAGGCTTTCGATGTCCTTTTCGGGGAGGCTGTAGAGAATCCTCTCGGTTCTTTCGCGGCTGCAATCGCATTTGTATCCGACCTCGAAGCTGTCAAGAACGTTCGGCTCAAGCCCCGCGAGGGCCTTCATCGCGATTTCCTCCGCGCCGAGCCCCGCTTCCATCATTCCCGTTACGCTCGGCATCGCCGCGATATTCTTTTCAATCTGTTCGATGCATTCGTCAGGAGCAAACGGAAGAAGCTGCAAAATAAATCCTCCCGCGCGCTTAACGCTCAAATCCGGATTCACAAGCACCCCGAGGGCGCAGACGGTCGGGGTTTGTTCGCTTACGGCGAAATACTGCGTTATGTCCTCGGCGATTTCCCCGCTTACAAGCTCTGTCTGCCCGACATACGGCTCCTTAAGCCCCAAATCCTTGATTACGGTCATCGCGCCGTTTTTGCCGACGGCTCTGCCGACGTCAAGCTTTCCGTCCTGCCTTATCGGAAGCTCCACTACGCTCTCGTCGCAGTACGCCTTGACGTTTCCCATGCTGTCCGAAACCGCGACGAGGTTCCCAATCGGCCCGCCGCCGTTTATTCTTACGGTAACGCTGTCGTTTTCGCCTTTGAGCCCGAAGCCGATGAGCGACGTTCCGAGCGCGAGCCGCCCGAGAGCCGCAGTCACCACCGCGCTTGTTTTATGTATTCTTTCAAGCTCCGCGACAACGTCTGTGCCGTCGATAGCCGAGCAGACGACCGACGCGTCCGCGCTTATTGTTCTTACAATTCTTCCCAATTTATATTCTCCTTGCAACGTAAAGTATCCGTTCGCCCCTCGGCAGGGGGGCGCATTTTCTGAGCCCGTCGAACGTCCCGAGCGTTTTGAAGCCCGATTCGCCGAGGGCTTTTATAATTTTCCTTGTCGGGTATGCCCTTTCACGGAATTTTTCGGTATATCTTCTGTAAACCCCGCCTTCCTTCGCGAAAAAGTCGAGCGTAATCCCGACGGAGCAGTCCTCCTCGCGGTATTCGTTCTGCCAGACGGCTGAAACCTCGGGGGTATCGTAGAAAAATGTGTTATACCCCAAAATCTCGCGGTGCTTATAGGGCGTATTCATGTCGAATATAAACAGCCCGCCTCTTTTGAGGTTCCTGTAAACTGCCGAAAACGTCTTTTGAACGCTTTCGAGGGAGGGCAGATGGTTCAGCGCGTCCAAGGAGCAGACGACCGCGTCCGCGCGGACATGCAAACAAAGCCCTTGCATATCCTGTTTTAAAACGGAAATGTTTGAGCCTGTTTGTTGAATCTTCTCTTTTGCACGTGAAAGCATATCCCCGCTGAGGTCTGTACCCAAAACCGACATTCCCAGCTTTTCAAGCTCAAGCCCGAGGCTTAAAGTCCCGCAGGCGAGCTCGCAGACAAGCACCTTTTTACCGATCGGATAAAATTCCGAAATAAGCGAGGCGACCCTTTTTGCGTAGCCCTTATAGTTGACGTTTTTGGTCAGAATGTCGTAATAAGAGGCGAAAACGCCGTAGGCCATTTACTCTTTATCCGGCTTTTTCTCGGCGAGGCGTTTGAAAACAAGAGCGTAGCCGCCGCTTCCGTAGTTGATGGAGCGGTTTACGCGGCTGATGGTTGCCGTAGACGCGCCGGTTTCCGAAACAATGTCGCTGTAGACAAAGTGATTGGTGAGCATCTTAGCGACTTCGTAACGCTGCGAGATGCTTTTAAGCTCGAGCACCGTGCAGAGGTCCTCAAAGAAAGCATAGCACTCTTCCTTCGTCTTAAGGGACAGGATAGCCTCAAAGAGGTCGTCAAGCTGCTGGTCTTTAAGTACAGTTTTCATGATATACTCCTTGTTTTAGTCAAAATGTTCCGGTGATGCTTTTTCTTCCTGCTTTATTTTACCACACAATTCCAAAAAAGTAAAGTGTAAATTTGGCAAAATCCAACTTTTTTTTCAAAAATTTTCAATTTTTTCCGGTCACGCTTCCTCCGCGAGCTCTGTAACTATCCCTCTGAGCCTCTCGACGCCTTCTTTTGTAACCGCCGAGAAGGGGACTACGGTCAAATCCTCATAGCATGGCAGCTCGGTTTTCAAAGCCTCTTCCCGCGCCGCTCTTTCGGATTTATTGAGCTTATCCGCCTTTGTCAGAACGACGATAAACGGAAGCTCATTATCTATAAGATAATTTATCATCATAACGTCGTCCGCCGTTGGCGGGTGGCGAATGTCGACGAGCTGGACTATTAGCGCGAGGTCGCGTCTTCCGTCGGCGAGGTAGCCGCCGATTAAATCGCGCCAGCGGTCCTTTTCCGCCTTTGAAACCTTCGCGTAGCCGTATCCCGGAAGGTCGACAAAGTCAACGTTATCTACGCGGTAAAAATTCACCGTGGCGGTTTTTCCGGGGGTCGCGCTAACTCTTGCGAGGGAGCGTCTGCCGAAAATTGCGTTCAAAAGCGAGGATTTCCCGACGTTCGAGTGTCCCGAAAAGGCGATTTCCATATTTTCCGACGGCGGGAGCTGCCGAAAAGTCCCGTATGCCGCCAAAAACCGCGCGTTCTGAAAGTTCATCAGCTTCTTGCTCCGATTCCGGCCGACGGCTTTTTATAGGAAACCGGTATAACCGCCTTTTTCGCCTCCGGCATAACGAGGGCGGTGTTCAAAACGTCCTCGACGGTTTCGGCAAATACGAATTCCAGCGCGGTTTTAACCTTTTCGTCGACTTCTTCAAGGTCGGGCTTGTTCGCGCTCGGGATAATAACGGTGGTTATTCCCGCCTTATACGCGGCCATCGTCTTTTCGCGGAGCCCGCCGATTGCGAGAACCTTTCCGCGAAGGGTAATTTCGCCGGTCATAGCTACGTCGGAGCGAACCGGAATCCCCGAAAGCTCGGAGATAAGCGCGGTCGCAAGGGTAACGCCCGCCGACGGTCCGTCCTTCGGAACGGCTCCCTCGGGCGCATGGACGTGAATGTCCTTTTTGGTGTAGAAGTCCTTGTCGATGCCGTATTTTTCTGCAACGCTGCGGGCGTAGCTGACAGCGATTTTCGCGCTTTCCTTCATAACGTCGCCGAGCGAGCCGGTAAGCTCCACCGCGCCCTTGCCGTCCATCGAAAGCACCTCGAGCGGCATAAGCGTTCCGCCGACGGAGGTCCATGCGAGGCCGTTCACCTCGCCGATTTGCGGCTTTTCGGAGCGAAGGTCGGGGAGATATTTGCGAACGCCGAGGTATTTTTCCGCGACCTCCGGCGTTACGGTTATTCTTGACGACTTTTCGCCGACGATTTCCTTCGCGGCCTTCCGGCAGATGGAGGCGATGGTGCGTTCGAGGGTTCTCACGCCCGCCTCGCGGGTGTAATAGTCGATAAGCTCGTAAAGCCCCGCGTCGCTGAATCGGAGCATGTTTCCGTTGAGGCCGTTTGCCTTAAGCTGCTTCGGGACGAGATGCCGCTTTGCGATTTCAAACTTTTCCTCCCTCGTATAACTCGGAAGCTCGATGATGTCCATTCTGTCGAGAAGCGGGGGAGCGACGGTATCGAGGCTGTTCGCCGTCGTAACGAAGAGAACGTCGGAGAGGTCGAACGGGATTTCAAGATAGTGGTCGCGGAATTCCTTATTCTGTTCGCTGTCGAGGACCTCGAGCATCGCGCTCGACGGGTCGCCGCGGAAGTCGTTCGACATCTTGTCGATTTCGTCAAGCAGAATAAGCGGATTCGAGGAGCCCGCCTGCTTTATAGCGGCGATGATTCTTCCCGGCATGGAGCCTATGTATGTCTTTCTGTGTCCGCGAATGTCGCTTTCGTCGCGGATTCCGCCGAGGGAAACTCGGGCGTATTTTCTTCCGAGAGCTTTCGCAATCGACCGGCCGATTGAGGTTTTTCCGACGCCGGGAGGCCCGACGAGGCAGATAATCTGTCCCTTTACGTCCGGAATGAGGTTCCTCACGGCGATAAGCTCCAAAATGCGCTCCTTGACCTTTTTCATTCCGTAGTGATCCTTGTCAAGCTGCGCCGCTACTCTGCCGATGTCGAGCTTGTCGGAGGTTTTAACGTTCCAAGGAAGCTCTAAAACGGTGTCGAGATACCCCCTGATGACGGCGGCCTCCTGGGAGCCGAAGGGCATTTTTTCCAGCCTTTTCGCCTCCGAAACGAGCTTTTCTATGCTTTCCTGACTAAGGCCGAGCCTTGAAATCTTTTCAAGATACTGATAGCTTTCGTCGGCGGGGTCCTCTTCCTCGCCGAGCTCCTCGCGGATTACTCTCAATTCCTCGCGGAGGTAGTATTCCCGCTGTCCGCGCTCGATTGATTCGCCGACTCGCATATGAATATCCCGCTCGATGGCAAGAATCTGGGTTTCCTTCGCCAAAATCGCAATCAGGGCGGTGAGCTTGTCGCTGAGGGCCTTCGCCTGTAAAATTTCCTGCTTAGCCTCGGTCGGAATGCTTATGTTGAAGGCAATCTGCTGATACAAATCCTCCGGGGTTTTCGCGCCCTCAACCAAAAGCTTGAGCTCGTCGGGCATGCGCGGAGTAACCTGAGAATATGCGGTAAACGCGTCCTTAAGCACGCGCATGAGAGCGTATATTTCGTCGTCGGAGGCGTGTTCGCGAGAATGGTTGTTAAGCCTGCGGATTGTCGCAGTAAGTGAGGTGCGTTCCTTTGTAAGGCCAATCATCATCGCGCGGTAAAGCCCCTCGACGCGAACGCGGGTGATGCCGTCCGCGCCCCTGACAGCCTGTTTGACCTCGCATACCGTCCCGTAGGGGTAAAGGTCGTCGGCGGTCGGTTCCTCGACGGTAGGGTCGCGCTGCGCCACCAAAAATACCTTCCTGTCGTTTTCAAGGGCGATGCGCAGAGCCTCAATCGAGGGCTGGCGGGAAACGTCGAACCGAAGTATCATTCCGGGAAAAACGACCACGTCGCGCGTGGCCACGCAGGGAATGCAGATAAAGCTTATTTCACTCATTAAAAAATACCTCTTTTTTATTTAAAAACTCACGGAGTAATATCCTTGCGCCTATTATAGCAGACGTCGGGCAATTTTGCAATAGATAATTTAAGGGATAAGCGGATTGTTTTTCCGGTTTTTGAGGAAGGGAGCGGGAAAAGTCGGGGGCAAGCCATAATAAGACGTCGGGGGACAGAGCTAAAACGCACCCCCTGCAAAGGCCTGAGCCTCACCCATCCCCGCTCCGCCCCGCAAGGGGGCTCCGGGGGACGGGATTCGGCTCAGGCGGCGCGGCGGGGGAAGCTGATTTCGTCGGCCCACCCGCCCGCCCGCCCACCCTTCCCTCAACACCCCCGCTTCCCCACCGCGCCCCTAAAACCAAAAGCCCGCCGGCTCCCCCATAGCCGGCAGACTTCAATTTCACTTATAAAGCTTAATCACCGCGTTTACCTCGCCGTTCGTCCTTACGGTGACATATCTCGCGCCGCCGTCCTCCGAATAGCCGCAGTCGACGGTTTCGCCGAGCGGAACCGCCTTGCGGTAGGTGATTTCAAACTCGTTCGCCTCGCTGTTTCCGTATGCGCCGTCGGGGAGCGTTTCCGCCGCGACGTCGAGGTACCGGACGTTGTTCATATGGCGGTTCGGGTCGACAAGGCTGCGTCCGACGTGAAAGCTCTTTATGTATTCGGGCTCACCGCCGTCGCGAAGCTTTGTGAGCCACGGCTCGTCGAAGTTGTGCCGCTCCGGCTCGCTTTCATATCTCGCGAACGCCTCCGGGGACATTCTCTCGAGGCGGCCGGTTTCGGTGTTCATTCTCGCCCAGTTCGAGAGCGCGACGGCAAGAAGCGTCCCGTTTTCGTCCCGGATTTCAAATTCTCTCGAGGCCGCAACGCCCTTTGTTTCGCGGCTCCATGTCAGAGCGGTGACAATCTCGTTGTACTCGGGCCGGCGGAAAATTTTTACACGGTAAGCCGTGACGAACCATCTTCCCGGCGTGTCCTTGAAGCCGTCGCCGACGGCCTCGCCCTGCATACAGCAGACGTTTTCAAAAAGCTTCAGAAACGAGGCGTTTGAAAGCCCGAGGTCGGGATTCACGTCCGAAAAGCCGACATAAAATTTTGCAGAATATACCATTTTCTCACCTCTTTGTAAAAGA
>CANPZQ010000100.1 GCA_947588775.1 uncultured Clostridia bacterium | reverse complement strand
GGGGGGGAACCGACGCACCAGCTTTCCCCGCCGCGACGTCCATAGCGCAGAAGCCTCGGCATCTCGCCCCGCCCCCAAAGCCGGCAATCTCCCGCGTACTATAAAATGCCATAAACAACCGGTTTCCGACCTATCCGTCACCTTCTCACCCCTTTTACTGCTTTTCAACAATAACAACCCGCCCGTCGCTGTCAACCGTGCAGAGAAAAACGTCGCCGATTTCAAGATGCTTGCGCTTAAGCTTCTTAAGAATATCCGCTTTGCCGATATGAAGCCGGCGGCCGGCGGAGTCGATAAAATCGCCGTCGCTGATGATTGCCTGGGGCGGGTCGGCGGGAGGGTCGGGGGAGGCGGCGGTTTTCGGCGTCAAGGGGAGGTTCTCCGCCTTAAGAAGCGCGCTGACCGCGCCCGTCGTTTCCACAACGGCATACTGAACCTCCGAAATGTCGAAAATCCCCTGCGTTCTGAGTGCCGACATTAAGTCGTCGACGGTGTAGCGAAGCGCGCGCAGCGTTTTTTGGTCGATAACGCCGTTCGAGATGACGACCTTCGGCTTCCCCGAAACGGCATGGCGTATCCGCCGCGATTTCAGCGAAACGTAGGACGCGAGCACGTCGAGGCAGACGAGCGTAAGAATAGGGACAATTCCGGTGAAAAGCGGGACCGATATATCCTCCATCGCGAGGGTCGCTATGTTTGAAATGAGGATTGTTATCACAAGCTCGGATGGCGCGAGCTCGCCGATTTGGCGTTTGCCCATCAGCCGCACGGCGAGGATAATCAGAAAGTAGAGGAAAATTCCCCTGAAAAATACGGTTAGCATGGTTGGCTCCTTTCGGGAGGGAGGGTGAGGGAAGGCGCGGGGACGGAGCGGGAACATGTGGTAAAGGTGGGTGGGCGGGTGGGTGGGACAGACGAAGCCAGCGCAGTCCCCGCGCCGGAAGTCTGCACAGACTTTCGGGGAAGCTGCTCCCGCCCAAGGCCCGAGCCTCACCCACCCCCGCTCCGCCTTCGGCTCCGGGGGGCGGGATTCGGCTCGGGCGGGGGTTGAGCGCGCGAACCCATCATTGTTTCGCGTTAAGCTCCGGCGCGGCGGAGAAAGCTGCTGCGTCGGTCCCACCCACCCGCCCACCCACCCTTATCGGCACCTGACCGCTTTCTCCGCCGCGCCTCCCCCAAACAAACCGCCCCTCCCCTCATTCCCTCCTATTCTTCCCCGCTCCCCGCGGAATAATCCCGAAAAATCCGGAAATCATAAAAATAAAAACGGGGGCAGGTATGGTAAACGACAGGATTTCAAGCCGCCTCGAGGGGAACATCTCGGGGCTGAAAACGGTTTTCGGCGGGTCGGCGGATCTGAACGTAATGCGCGCGGCGGTTTCCGGCGTAAAATGCGCGGTGGTGACGCTCGAGGGAATGGTAAGCGCGTCGTCGCTCGCGAAGATGCTCTTTGAGCCGCTGATGAATTTTAACATGCGGGGCGCGTCGCCCGACGACGTCCTTAAATTTGTTTCGTCCGAGGGGATTTTTTCGGTCGAGGGGTATCCGGTAAACGGGCTGTCCGAGGCCGCCGAAAGGCTTTGCGCGGGGTTTGCACTGATACTGATTCACGGGGTCGAAAGGGGCTGGGCGATAAGCGCGCAGGGCTATGAAAAACGCTCGGTTTCGGAGCCCGACAGCGAGCCCAACATAAAAGGCACCCGCGAGGCACTTTCCGACAACCTGCGCACTTCGATGGCACTACTGCGCAGGCGAATTAAAAACCCAAAGCTGAGATTTGAATTTCTAAAGGCGGGCAAGCTCTCGAACACCGACCTCTGCCTTGTCTATATCGACGGAAAAACGCCGCCAAAGCTCATCGAAAAGACGAAAAGACGCCTCCAAAAAATTCCCGCGGAGATAATTTTAACGAGCGGCGGCATTGTTTCGGCTCTTTCGGGCGGAAAGTCGTTTTTCACCGGCGTTTCAACAACGGAACGCCCCGACGTTCTATGCGCGAAGGTCGACGAGGGGAGAATCGCGGTTTTAATAGACGGCGTGCCGTTTGCGGCGATTTGTCCCGCGCTCTTTGTCGAAAATTTCCAGACCGTCGACGACTACGCCGACGAGGCGTTTTTCGCGACATATCAGCGGCTCGTCCGCTTCGCCGCGTTTTTCATCTCGATTCTCCTGCCGGGGCTCTACGTCGCCGCCGCGGTATTCCATCCTGAGGTTTTGTCGCGCTCGCTGCTCCTTAACCTTCTTGCCTCCGAAGAAAGAACTCCATACCCGCTCGTCGCGGAAATGCTTATCGTAACCGTTATGTTTGAAATTTTGAGGGAAGCGGGAATCCGCCTGCCGAGGGCGGTCGGGGGCGCGGTATCAATCGTCGGCGGCCTTGTAATCGGCGACGCGGCGGTGACGAGCGGACTGATTTCCGCGCCGCTCCTCATTATAATCGGGATAACCGCGACGAGCGCGTTTGTGGTACCCGGCCTAAACCCGCAGATGACCGTTCTTAGAATCGCAAACATTCTTGCGGGCGGGGCGTTCGGATTTTTCGGGGTCGGGGTGCTCTCGGCGGTTGCGCTTGTTTCCGCATGCCGGACCGTAAGCTTCGGCGTGCCGTACACCGCGCCGCTCACGCCGTTTACCTTTAAAGCCATGCGCGACGCGCTTTTGCGCCTCGGCGGAACGCAGGCGGACGGCCGGGGGACGGTGGAGGAGATGAACGGGGCGGAGGAGGAGGAAGTGTAAGGCGCGGCGGAGAAAGCGGTCAAGTGCTGATAAGGTTGGGTGGGCGGGCGGGTGGGACCGACGCAGGAGCTTTCTCCGCCGCGCCGGGGTCAGCGCGAAACGATGATGGGTTCGCGCGCCCGGTCCCCCCGCCCGAGGCGAATCCCGCCCCCGGAGTCGCAGGCGGAGCGGGGGTGGGTGAGGCTTGGGCCTTGGGCGGGGGCAGTTTCCCCGAAAGTCTGTGCGGACTTCCGGCGCGGGGACTGCGCTGGTTTCGTCGGTCCCACCCGCCCGCCCCCAAAGCCTTCGCACCTTCCCCCGCTCCGTCCCCGCGCCTTCTCTTCGCAAAACTGCCCCGTCCCCGGCTTTCAGCTGACCCCGCGCGGCGGGGAAAGCTGTTGCGTCGGTCCCACCCACCCGCCCGCCCACCTTTCGCCGCATTCCCCCGCTTTCCCCGCCGCGCTGCCCTCCCCCAAACCCTCAAAAAAGGAGCCCATACCCCATGCTCAACCGAAAAATCACCCCCGGGCAGCTTGCCCTGATATTTCTGCTTGCGCGGATAATGCATACAATGCTCTACCGCTTCGACAGCTTCGCCTCCGGCACGCCGCTGATGGCGGGGCAGCTCCTGTCAACGGCGGCGGAGGCGGTTTTGTGCGTTCCGGCGGCGGTTTTTTTCACAAAATTCCCCGGCGCAAAAATTTTTGAAGGCGGACTGCCCGCCCGCGCCGTTTCCGTATTTGAAGCCGCGTACTTTACCGTGATAGCGGGTGGAACCGTCGCGCTTTTCGCGGAATTTTTGCAGAATAAGTTCTCGGGAACCGTTTTTCCGGCTGCGGCGATTGTGATTTTATGCGCCGCGGCGGCATATTGCGCGGGCGGCGGGCTCGAGGGAATCGCACGCGCGGCGGCAGTTGTTTTCTGGCTCTTCGCCGCGCTTTTCGCGGTTACGGCGGTTCTGAGCGAGGGCAAGCCCGACACGCTGAACCTGCTTCCCTTCGACGGCGAAAGCGCGAAGGCCGCCGCGGAATATTTTGTCGAAAGCCTTTCGTCGGCGTGGTGGATACCTATGCTCGCCGCCCTCAGCGAATCCCTTCGCTCGGGAGCCGCAAAGGCCGCAGCCGGGTTTTTAATCTTAAAGCTTGCAATAATCGAAACGCTCCTTTTACTCATAACGCTGATTCTTTGGCGATATGTCGGCGTTCTCGGATACCCGATACTCGCGCTCGGCGCATACGCGAAGAGCGACTTCGTTCAACGCTTCGACGCGATAAATATGCTCGTCTGGACGGTGAACTGCGCGATTGTCTGCGGGGCGTATGTTTTCATCGCCGCCCGCCCCTTTAAAAAGCCGAAAGCCGGCGCAATCGCCATGTCGGCAGCGGCAGCGGTTTTCGGCCTCTGGCAGTACCGCCGGGGGCTTCGCTTCAACGAGCCGTGGCTTATAGCCTTCAAGCTCTTCGGGATATTCGTCCTCGGGACGCTCCTGCCGCTTCTGGGGCTTATAATCCGCCATTCAAAAAACAAAAAGGAGGCGTATGCCGAATGAGATTTGCGGCGGCAATAATCGCGGCTGCGTTGCTTTTAAGCGGCTGCGAAGCGGGAATGGTTCAGCGCAGAGTGGTCGTCCACGCCCTCGGAATAGACCCGGGCGAGGACGGCGGCTACAGCGTTTCCTACCAGATTTTCACAGGCGGCTCCGGCGGGGACAGCGGCCCCGTCGACGCGAGCGAACAGACGGTAATAACCCTCCCCGCCGAGGGCAAAACCCTCTTCGACGCCGAAAGCAGCCTCGGTCTTAAAACCGGCAGAGAGGTATTTTTGGGCGACGTCGAGCTTATAGTTATATCGGATGAGCTATCGGGACGCGGGCTTTCCGACCCGCTTCAATATTTCGCCCGCGCGGGAATCTACCCCGGGGTGAACGTGATTTTCTGCGAGGGCAGAGCCCGCGACATAATCGGCGAAAAGCTTGAACAGGGCTCGGCGACGGCGATTTTGTTAAAAGGCGTTCTTGAAAAGGCAATAGAGGGCTCGCGCGCCTGTTCTTCGAGGATAATCGAGCTTTCAAACGCGCTTTTGTTCGACGGCGGCGCAAGGGCGGTGCCGCTTATAAGCCTTGAAAAGCGGGAGAAGCCGGAGGAATCCTCGAGCGTTTCCCCCGTCGACATAAAAATCCCCGGGAGCATTTTAATCGGCGAAAACGACCCTGCAGCCCTTACGGAGGACGAGGTCGCTGGAATACGCCTTTTACGCTGCAACGCCGAAAAAATCGACCTCGCAATCAATACTCCGTCGGGGGATATTTCAATCGGCGTAGATAATATTTCCGCGAAAAGAAGCGTTAAAATCGAAAACGGCTCCCCCGCCGTTACGGTTTATATCGCCGGAAAATACAGGCTCGAAAGCGCGCCGGACGGCTTTTCGGAGGAAGAGGCAAAACGCCTCGCCGAGCGGGAGCTTTTGAGGTTATGCGGGGCGGCGGCGGAGAAATCCCGCGAAACCGGAGAGGATTTTCTCGACGTCGGGCGGCTTTTGAGAAAATACGAGCCGGAGTATTTTAATGCGCAAAACGGCGGTTTTTCGGGGATTTCGGACAAAACGATATTTTATGTCAAAGCCTGTCTTAGAAAATATTAAGGCAAAATTGCGGGAGGTACTTGAAATTTCAACAAAGTTGTGCTATTATCTTATAGATACGGTTACAGTTTAAGGACCGAACCGCAAATTGTATCGGAGGTTTTAGCGTGATAAAGACAGATACACATCTCGGGACCATCGAGCTGAGCTCGGGCTACCTGTCGGCTCTTATCGGCCACGCTGTCACGGGCTGCTTCGGGGTTGTAAGAATGAATCCCGCCGGCGCGACGCAGGGCGTTAAAACGGCGGTGCTGCGTTCCGAGCCGATTGACAACGGCGTAAAGGTATATACCGCAAAGGACAGCGGAAAGCTTCGCATCGACCTTCACATAACCGTCATGTACGGGGTAAACGTTACGGCGATAACCGACAGCATTAGAAACAAGGTAAGATATGCGGTCGGCTGTGAAACCGGCCTTGACGTCGACAGGGTAAACGTCTTTGTCGACGCGATGGAAAACAGTTGAGGAGGGGCCATAGATGACGGTCAGCGGAAAAATTCTCAGAGATGCATTCATAAGCGCGGCGAACTGCATCGCCGCAAATAAAAAGGATATAGACGCACTGAACGTGTTCCCGGTTCCCGACGGCGATACCGGCACCAATATGTCTATGACGCTCGGAAACGCAAAGGAGGAGCTTACGAGGCTCCCCGATACCGCCGGCGCGGACGAAGTCGCGAAGGTGATGAGCGGCGCGCTTTTAAGGGGCGCGAGGGGAAATTCGGGGGTTATAACCTCGCTTCTGTTCAAGGGTTACGACAAGGCGTTCAAAGAGCTCAAAGAAGTCGACTGCCGCGACATCGCGCGCGCCCTTGAAACGGGGGTGGAGCGCGCCTATAAGGCCGTTATGAAGCCGACCGAAGGCACGATTTTAACCGTCGCGAGGCTTGCGGGCGTTAAGGCGAAGGAGCTTTGCGAGAATACCGAGGATATAGCCGAATTCTGGGACGGCGTCTGCGACGAGGCGGAGAGGGTCCTCGAAACAACTCCCGAGCTGCTTCCGACCCTTAAAAAAGCGGGAGTTGTAGACGCGGGCGGCAAGGGACTTTGCATGCTCTTGCGCGCGATGGGAGAGGTTTTCCACGGAAGGGGAATCGTCGAATACGCCGAGCCCGAGGCGAAGCCCGCCGAGCCGGTTACTATCGAAACCTTCGCTTCCGTCGTCGGCTCCTTTGACGGCGAGATAACGTTTACATACTGCACGGAATATATAATCCGCAAAAACGAGGGCTGCGAAAGCTCCCTGAAGCTGAGGGCGTATCTTGAATCAATCGGCGACTGCGTAGTCGTAGTCGAGGACGACGAAATCATCAAGGTTCACGTTCATACGAATAACCCCGGAAAGGCGATTGAAAAGGCCCTCGAGTTCGGCTCAATCAACCTTCCGAAAATCGAGAACATGCGCTATCAGCACGAAAACGCCAAGAAAACCGAGAAGGTAACGGTTTCAAGCTCGAATAAGGCGTATACGTCGGTTGCGCCGGAAAAGCCCTACGGGTTTGTGGCGGTTGCGGCGGGCGACGGCGTAAGCGCCGCTGTCACAAGCCTCGGTAACGTATACGTATGGGGCGACAACTCAAACGGCAGAATAGGTCTCGGCGCGGATACGGACAAGACCGACAAGCCGACAAGACTTAATATAGCTCAGGTAAGAGAAGTATCCATAGGTAAGGAGCACACGCTCTACCTCCAGATGAACGGTACGGTTTACGCTTCCGGCAACTATGAGGATAACAGACTCGGTATACAGGGACTCAGCGCGAATGCCGCAGTTCCGACAAAGATACCGTCGTTCGCGGTAACGGGCATGAACGCAGACAGCGATAACCATATCGTATCCGTATCGGCGGGCGGACGCCACAGCATGGCTCTGTACTACAACGCAACCGCAGTAG
>CANPZQ010000099.1 GCA_947588775.1 uncultured Clostridia bacterium | reverse complement strand
TGAACACATAGGAGCGAATCTGCGAGCCCCATGCGATTTCCTTCTGAACGCCCTTGATGTCCTCGATTTTGGAAAGATGCTCGCGCTCCTTTATTTCGACAAGCTTCGCAACGAGCATTTTCATCGCGTAGTCGCGGTTCTGGACCTGCGAACGCTGCGTCTGGCAGGAGGTGACGATTCCCGTCGGGATATGGGTCAGCCGGACGGCCGAGGAGGTTTTGTTGATATGCTGGCCGCCCGCTCCAGATGAACGGAAAACGTCCATTTTAATGTCCTCGGGGCGGATTTCTACGCTCAGGTCCTCGTTTATCTCCGGCATAACCTCGACTGCCGAAAAAGACGTATGGCGCGAGCCGGAGGCGTCGAACGGCGAAATCCTCACAAGCCGGTGAATGCCGGATTCGCTCTTTAAATAGCCGTATGCGTTTTCCCCCTCGATAATCATCGACGCGCTCTTAATTCCCGCGTCGCCGCCGTCAAGGGTATCGAGCACCGAAACCTTGTAGCCGTGGCTTTCCCCCCATCTGATATACATTCTCAGGAGCATTTCGGTCCAGTCCTGCGCCTCGGTTCCTCCGGCTCCGGCATGGAAGCTTAAAATCGCATTTGAGCCGTCATATTCGCCGGTGAGGAGAGTTTTAAGCGTAAGCTCCTCGATTTTTTTCTCGAACGCCTCGAGCTCGCCCTTTATTTCCTCAAGAATCGAGTCGTCGTTTTCCTCGAGATACATTTCAATCATCGTTTCGATGTCCTCGGCCTGCCGCGCGAGCCGGCGGTCGTCCTCGACGGTGTTTTCAAGGGATTTTGTGCGCTGCAGAATTTTCTGTGATTTTTCCGCGTCGTCCCAGAACCCCGGCTCGGAAGCCTTGAGGTGCAGCTGTTCGATTTCCTCCTCCGCCGCCTCGACATTGAGAACGGAATGTAACTCCCGAAGCTTCGGACGCGCGTCGGAAAGCCTCTGCTTAAGTTCGTCTATCAGTAACATAATTCCTCCGTAAATAATGGTTTTGCTATATTATAGCACTGTTTGGAGGAAAAAGCAAGATGGGGAGGGTACACGTACAGGCCGAATTGCATAGCGATTAGCGAAACGTGGGCAGTAACGGTAAATGAAAGAATTTTATAATGCATTCCAAATGGACATTACTCCCCTATCATCTATCTTGACATCCCCCGAAAAATGTTCTAAAATAGTACCAAGCCCAACGGGCGAACGACATTTTAAGGAGGATTTTATGAAAACTCTTGTTGTTTACTATTCCTATTCCGAAAACGGAGATACCGCGCAGCTCGCGAAAAGGCTCGCGGACGCCCTCGGCGCGGATACCGAGCGGCTCGAGCTTGTAACGCCGTACCCCGACGACTACGACGAGGTCCTTCGCGTCAGCAAAAATGAGGTCGAAAATGCCGCGACGCCGGCAATCAGGCCCCTTGCGCATGCTGTCGCGGACTACGACCTTGTGGCAATCGGCACGCCGACATGGTGGTGCTCGATGGCTCCGGCGGTTCTGACATTCATGAAAAGCACCGATTTCAGCGGAAAAACCGTCCTCCCGTTCACAACCCACGGCGGCCAGACCGGCAGCACCGTTGACGACATCCGCAAAAACGCCCCCGGCGCAAAGGTCCTCTCGGGACACAAATTCCGCCTTGACGCCTACGGCGCGGAAAACCACGCTACCCCCGACGAGGACATCGAAAAGTGGATTTCCGCCGTCAAAGCCTTCGCGGGGAAATAGTCGGAGGGAAAGCGGGATTTTCAAAGGAAATCATATGGCTTTATGTTTGAAATTAAACGGTTTGAAAAAGACGACATTCAAAGAGCAATTGATTTTGAACATCAATTAAGAAAACAGGAGCCTGATACTTATTTTGGGAACCCGATGATGCATACGCAAAGCAAGTTTTGACGATTCCCGATTCAACGCTGCCATGTCCTTTATCGCAATAAAGGACAATAAAGTCATCGGCAGAATCGACGCCTCCCTTATTTGCAGCTGAAGCGACGCGGCCATTCACGATACCTGAATCCGGATGGATATAAAGTGATTGGTTCAAGTCGGAGTGCAGGATAAGGTTGGATGCTATGGGGAGGGCGTTGTTGATTTGCGTAAGGGAGCATTCGTCCCCGACACGCTCAAAGCTGAACACCGCTGTCTCCTCCACCCGGCTTGCCAGAATTTGCCGAACCGTTCGGCAGGAATACGCCCGAGCCACAGAGCAGGTTTATCGATATGAAAGTCGGAAAATTGTTATAAATTCTAAGATTGACTGTATCTTGCCGCTTTTTTTCGTTATAAAAAAGGGTTGACGGATTGGCGCGCCGATAATATAATGTACTAAGACACTTTATAAGGAGATTTCGACAGATGACGAAGGTAGTCAAGTTCGGCGGGAGCTCGCTCGCCGACGCCAATCAGTTTATCAAGGTTGCAAATATCATTCGCTCCGACCCGTCGAGGCGTTATGTGGTGCCGTCCGCGCCGGGAAAACGCTTCCCGAAGGACACAAAGGTTACGGATATGCTCTACGCATGCTACGACGTTGCCGCGAGGGGCGGCGATTTTTCGGCGATGTTCGAGGCAATCGTCGCGCGGTATATGGAAATCGTCCGCGGGCTTAATCTTAAAATTGAAGATAGGCTTACGCGCGAATTTTCAACAATCCGGATGAGCTTTATGGCGCGCGCGGGCCGCGACTATGCCGCTTCAAGAGGAGAATATTTAAACGGGATAATTTTGGCGGAATATCTCGGCTTCACGTTCATCGACGCCGCCGAGGTCATCTTTTTCGGGGAGGACGGAAAGCTGCGCCTCAATCACACCTGCGGCGCGTTAAAAGAACGCCTCGCCGAGGTCAAAGCTGCCGTTATCCCGGGCTTTTACGGCTCTATGCCGAACGACACCGTCAAAACCTTCTCGCGCGGCGGCTCCGACATAACCGGCTCGATTGTCGCGGCGGCGGTCGGCGCGGATTTATATGAAAACTGGACCGACGTTTCGGGATTTTTCGTGACAGACCCGAGAATCGTCCCCGACCCGGAGCCGATTAAAACAATCACATACCGCGAGCTCAGGGAGCTTGCGTACATGGGCGCGGGAGTTTTCCATGAGGACGCGATTTTCCCTGCGCGCCAGGCCGGAATCCCGATAAACATCAAAAACACGAACCGCCCCGGGGACGACGGAACGATGATTACGGAATCCGCGCCCGCCGACCTCAACCCATACGTCATCACCGGAATCGCCGGCAAAAAGGGCTTTGTCACCGTAACAATCGAGAAGGATATGATGAACTCGGAGCTCGGCTTCGGGCGGAGGGTGCTTGAGGCCTTTGAAAACAACGGCATTTCCTTCGAGCACATGCCCTCGGGAATCGACACGATGTCGATTATCGTACACAAGGACGAGTTCGAGGCCAAGGAGCAGTCGATTATAAAGGCATTGCAGACAACATGCTCACCAGACAAAATCGAGGTCGACCGCGACGTCGCGCTTATGGCGGTCGTCGGCCGGGGAATGCGCGCCCAGCGAGGCACCGCCGCGAGAATCTTCGCCGCCCTTGCCCACGCTAAGGTCAACGTCAAGATGATTGACCAGGGCTCGAGCGAGCTCAACGTTATCGTCGGAGTGACCGACGAGGACTTTGAAACCTCCGTCAAGGCCGTTTACGACATTTTTGTGACGCAGAAGCTGTGAGAATATTATAAAGAGCCGCCGGGTGATTGTAGTCCGGCGGTTTTTTGTAGGGCAGCGCGGCGGAAAAAGCGGGGAAATGGCAGGAAATGGCGGGGGCGGGCGGGTGGGACCGACGCACCAGCTTTTTCCGCCGCGCGGGCAGAGCTGTTGGCGGCGGGGCGCGGCAAATGGGGCGGGGGCAGAGGGGAAGTTGGGAGGGCGGGTGGGTGGGCGCAGGAAATAAGCCCCATTTGCCGCGCCGGGCTCACGCGCAAAGCCCGAACAACCCGCGCACTCAACCCCCGCCTGACCCGAATCCCGCCCCCCGGAGTCTGCAGGACGGAGCGGGGGGCGGGTGAGGGGCAGGCTTTGGCAGAACGCGCTAAACTGCGGCCTTCATCGTCAGTTTTCAACTTCCGTCCTCCGTGCCTCTAACCGAATTCGTTCCTCACCCACCCCCGCTCAGCCCCGCAAGGGGGCTTCGGGGGACGGGTTCGTCGCGAATGGGGGCGCGGGGACTCCGCTCCTTTCGTCAGCCCCACCCACCCGCCCACCCAACCCTCCTGCACCGTCCCCGCTCCGTCCCCGCGCCCCCCGTATCCACCCGCCCCCACGCAAAAGCCGCCGGCACCCGCGCCGACGGCCTTTTTATGTTCCATATTCCTCCGCCCCGTCCCCTAAAAACCTTACTCCCCCGCTCCGTCCTCGATGTACGCGAACTGCCACTTGTCAAAGACAAACGAGCCGCCGAATACAAGATACATGTCGTGGGTGCCGCTGACGGTTTTGTCGAGAGTGCCGCGAATGGTTTTCATTTCGCGGTTTGTGTCGAACTGAATCGAGCCTACCGGCTTTGAATTGATGTCGTCAAGGCGGATTTCAATTATTCCCTTGCCCCGGAGCTGCGCGGCGAAGGTATTCGCGCCGCCGCCGAAGCTTACGTTCGTAAGCCCGAGCCAGTCGCCGTCGTCGACGTCGGTAACGCAGATGCTCTGTACCTCCTCGGCATTGTCATAGTAGAGAAGCCCCGCGGCGGTATGCATAGTTTCCGCCTCCTGCATCGAGAGTGCGTCGAGGTCCTTAATCTGCTCGACGCCCTTGTCGCTCATCTTAGAGGGCTTTATAACCGCGTTCGCCTCGTCGACCTCGCAGTCGTCGATTCCGATGCTGCGGAAGCCGTCCGCTCTGTCGAGCTTGCCCATGTTCTCAAGGAGCGAAACATTCTGATAGAGCAGGTAATATTTTCCTTCATATTTCTGAAGATGGGAGTGGTTGTTCGAGAAGGGATAGCCGTGCTGGTTCGGGTTTGTGAGATACTCCCCTCCCCACTGCCAGCTGTCGGGGTTCAGGGGGTCGTCGGATACCATATAGCACATCGAACAGGTCTGCGGGGCCGCGCCGAGAGTTACCGGGAAGAAGCTGCGGTCCTCATAGTTCGAGCAGTAGGTCAGAACGTATTTCCCGCCGATAAAGTTAAGCTCGTTGGCCTCAAAGTGATAGTAGGTCGGAACCTTGCAGGCGTCGCCGTCGATTGAAACCATGTCCTTGCCGAGCTTTGCGACGCGGCAGTTGCCGGTTCTCATTCCGTCCTGATGCTCTCCCTTGCCGCCGCCGAACGCAATCCAGCCAACGCCGTTGTCGTCGATGCATACGCCGGGGTCGAAGCACCATACGACCGGGTCGTCCTTAAGCTGCGGCATTTCGTTATAGACGAGCGGCCCGCCTACCGGGTCCTCCCAAGGGCCGGTCGGGGAAGTCGAGGTCAGAACTCCGATGTTCGCGCCGGAGTTTGCGAAGTAGAGGTAGAAGTGGGTCTTTCCGTCCGATTCCTCGCGTGAAACGATGGAGGGAGCCCATGAGCAGCCCGCCCATGTCGCAATCTCGCATACGGGGATTTCCCCTTCGTAACGGAAGTTTGACATATCCTCAGTAGAATAACATGCTAAAGTATTGATGGAACCGTAGCCGTTGGAGCCGTAGCCGTTTTTTGACCGGAACTCCTGCGAGTCGTTTGTGCCGTAGATGTAAAGCCTGCCCTCGTATTCGACCGAGGTGGGGTCGGCGAAGTAGATGTCCGACGAAACGGGGTTGTTCTCGTCCATTCCCTTGTATGCCTCTGAAAGCTTGTCGCCAACAGAATATCCGAGGTCCTGAGAGGGTACCATGCTGTCGTCGAAGGTGAATTCGGTCGGCTTCGCTCCGCAGCCCGCCGACGATACCGATACGGAAAGTAAAATGGCCATTGCGATTATCCTTTTCTTAAATTTCATAAAAATCATCTCCGGTAAAGTAGATATTCTTACATACGGATTATAACCTGTTTTCCGCAAATTTTCAAGTCAAAATTGATAAAAACTTAGAAATTGCTTGTATCCTCGCAGAATACGCTAAAAATTTCCCCGAACAGTTTACAAAATTACCGTTTTCTCAATTGTGCCATAACTTTTCATAAAGGCGAATGCGAATTTATGCAAAGTGACTTTTTTCGCGGCGGGGCTTGAAAAAAGCGGCGGTTTCTGCTATTATAAAGAGGTAAGTAAGGATTTGTGAAACGCCGCCGGCGCGGCCGGGGGGAGAAGCTCCCCCTCAAAAATGAAACGGAGTATAGAAAATGGGATTTACTGACTTTTTGTCGCTCCTCGGGGGCGTGGCGTTCTTCCTCTTCGGAATGAACACAATGGGCGGCGGCCTTAAACAGCTCGCCGGAAACAAAATGGAGGCGGTCTTGTGGAAGCTTTCCTCAACGCCGCTGAAGGGCTTTTTGCTCGGAACCCTCGTCGCCGCCGTTATTCAGTCGTCAAGCGCGACGACGGTTATGGTTATAAGCTTCGTTTCAACGGGCATGATGACGTTCTCCCAATCCGTGGGCATAGTCCTCGGAGCCAACGTCGGCACCACCATGACGGGATGGGTGCTGACGCTTTCCAATGCCGATAACGGTTCGTTTACCACCGTGCTGATTTCGCTTTTAGCCTTAGCGGGAGCCGCGATGGTTATTTTTTGCAAGAAAAACGCCTACCGCGCCGTCGGAAACGTTTCCTTGGGGCTCGCGACGCTTCTTTTGGCGATGTCTTTGATAAGCGGAGCCGTCGCCCCCTTAAAGGACAGCCCGAAGTTCGCGGAGCTTTTAATAATGTTTAGAAACCCGTTCCTCGGGATTCTCGCGGGTGTTTTAATTACCGCGATAACACAGTCAAGCTCGGCGTCGGTCGGTATCTTGCAGTCGCTGTCCTTTACCGGCGCGATTCCCTATACCGTCTGCCTGCCGATTATCCTCGGCATTAACATCGGCGCGTCGACGCCGGTTCTTATAGCTATGCTCGGCGCGAACCGAAACGGAAAGCGCACGGCGGTTTCCTACCTCGCGATAAACATAATCGCGCTGATTGCGACCTATATCCTCTATATCCCCGCGTCGCTTATATTTGAAATGTCGTTTATGGACATGCCCGCGAACGTCCTCGGAATCGCGCTTATGAATACACTTTTGAGGCTTCTTTCGGCGGCGGTGATACTCCCCGCGTCGAAGCTCGTTGAAAAGCTCTGCTTCAGAATCGTGAAGCCCGACCCCGCGGAGCGCGAGGACATGCTCGAAATAGACAGCCTCGACGACAGC
>CANPZQ010000098.1 GCA_947588775.1 uncultured Clostridia bacterium | reverse complement strand
CCCGCGCCCCCATTCGCGACGAACCCGCCCCCCGAAGCCCCCTTGCGGGGCTGAGCGGGGGTGGGTGAGGAACGAATCCGGTAAGAGGCACAGAGGTCGGAGGTTACAAAACAGGCTGACAAAAGCCGCAGCCGCCTGACAAAATCCGCCGCCCGGCTTCTGCCCCGCTGTTTTCTGATAGCAGCGCGGCGAAAAAAGCGGGGAAATGGCAGGAAATGGCGGGGCGGGCGGGTGGGACGCAGAGAGCAGCTTTTTTCGCCGCGCGGGGTTAGCGGAAGGCTTGGGAAGAGCAGGCATACGGCCGAGGCGGCCTCTCCCTCCCTCAGTGGAGCAGCTTTCCCTCCCGAGCCGCAGCTCAGCGCGCTAAGCCAAAATCTGACCTCTGACTTCTGCCGTCTGTTTTCTGCTATGCTCCGGCGCGGCGGGGAAAGCTCCTGCGTCGGTCCCACCCACCCGCCCACCCACCCTCCTCATCATTTCCCCGCTTTCCCCGCCGCGCCTCCCTCCTTGCAAAAACTCAAAATCCTATAGAAAAGAGGCTTTCACCATGCGAATACTCGCGGTTGCCGACACGGTTTCAAAATATCTCTACGACTGTTACACCCCGGGCAAGCTCAGCGGCTTCGACCTGATACTTGCCTGCGGCGACCTGAGCCGCGACTATCTCGAATTTTTGGTCGACGCCTCCCAATGCCCGGTTTTATATGTCAGGGGCAACCACGACGACAGCTTTGAAAGCCGCCCGCCCGAGGGCTGCGTATGTATCGAGGACGCAATCTACGTCTACGAGGGCGTGAGGATTCTCGGCCTCGGCGGCTCCCACAGATACCGCGAGGGCAAAAACATGTTTACCGAAAAACAGATGCGCCGCCGCGTAAAACGCCTCGCGCTCAAAATCTGCCTCCACCGCGGCTTCGACATTCTTGTTACCCACGCCCCCGCGCGCCATATCAACGACTTCGATTCGCTTTCCCACAGGGGATTTGAGGTTTTTGCGGAGCTGATTGAAAAATACCGCCCGAAATACTTCGTCCACGGACACATACATAAAAACTACGGAATAAATATCCCCCAGCGCACCGTCCGGGGCGAAACCACAGTCATCAACGCATACGACTACTGCATATTTGAGTATGAAAAATAAATTTTCCGGAAGATGCCGCCCGCGCATGGGCGGTATTTTTTATTTGGCGGCGACAAATTCCGTCCTTCTCATTCTCGCGACGGCGGCCTTAACCTCCTCACGCCTCGGGAGCGCGAAGAAACGCTTCGTTTCTGTGAACATGGTCGAATATACGCAGTCAAGGCCGTTTTCGGCGATTTTTTGGTAAAGCCCGTCGATTTTTTCATCGATGTCCAAAAGCTTTCCGCCGTTAAAGAGCGAATCCGCGGCGTTTTCCGACATCAGCGTTCTGAGGATATATCCGAGCCCATGAAGCTGCGCCGGGCAGACGATATTGTGAAGCCCGCGAAGGTCAATATCCTCCGCACCTACCATTAAAATTCCCAAATCGAGCACCGAAAGCCGTTCCGAGCCTAAGCCGTACGGGTGGGAATCGAAACCGCGCGAGGAAAGCCTGCGCGACTGCGACCAGTCGGCTTCGTCCGCGCTTTCATAGAGCCTCAGCCCTCTTTCAAGGCAGATTTTCGCCGAAGCCTCGGTTACGTCTTGCGGAAGGAAGTCCTCCATCATGTAGATTTTGTCGGCGGCAAGAAGATATTCCGCGCTCCCGCCGATTACGAGGACCGTTGAAACTCCCCTCCCCGCAAGCTCGCGAACCCGCTCCGTAAAGGGCGTTATCGGCTCGTTTTCAATCAGGTTCCGCATAATCGCGTCGCGAATCATGAAGTTTGTCGCGCTTCTGTCCTCGTCGATTAGCAAAAGCCTCGCGCCGCCGTCGATTGCCTCCATAATGTTTGCCGCCTGCGACGTCGAGCCGGAGGCGCGGTCGGTGGAAAAGTCGCGGGTGTCGCCGTTGATTCCGCGTATAAAGGGCGAAATATTGAGATGTTTGACCGAGCGGCCGTCCTCCGCCGAAATCGTAACCGCGCTTCCGTCGGCCAGACAAAGCTCTCTGCCGTCGCCGAGGGCGTGGTCGTAGATTCCGGCGGAAATCGCGTCTAAGAGGGTGGATTTTCCGGAATATCCTCCTCCCGTAATCACCGTAACGCCCCGCTTTATTCCCATTCCCCTTACGCCGCAAAGCTCAATCTCGCTTTCGGGCGGCGACTTAAACGGCACTGCGTTTTCCATCGGGAGCTTGGTCCCTTTGGAACGCGGCAGAATCGAGCCGTTCGCGATAAAGGCGCAGTATTCGCTATTTAAAAGGCTGTTTCGGATTTCGCGCTGCTTCTTTGAAAGCTCCGCGACCTTTTCGAGCATTTTTCTGTCGAAGCCCCTGATATACGCGTCAAGCGTCTTTGGCAGGTCGGATGTCAGCATCTTAATCGTCTTTTTCATCTTATGATAGGGCAGCTGGACCTGTATCATAAGGCAAAGATAGAGCTTCGGCGGGACGTCCCTTCCGACCCACGGATAAATATTCAACCCGGAGCCGTAGTCGTAATCGCGCGGCAGGCGCACCGCAAAATACGCACAGTTGCGCACAAGGACCTCCCCCGAGGGCTCATGGCAGAAATACCACCCGTTTTCCTCGACGGTTCTCGCGCGGTTAAAAAGCTCGTCGTTAAGGCCGTCGATATAGGGCTTGAACCGCCTCAGACAGTAGTCGGCGACGACGTAATCGTCGGCAATGATTCCGAGCTCGTCGGCGGGAATTCCGACCGTTACGGTCGGGCGGGACTTTTCGAGCTTATTTGTCGCGCAAAATTCGTAAAAAACGTCCTCCCGCCAGTAGACGGGGCTGTTTCCGGCCTTTCGGAACTCCGAGGGGTTGTCCTCGCAGAGCGGCGGAACCTCGTAGGGGCCGGAGTAAATATCCGCAAACGTTTCCGTCGCGGGGCTCATCTTCAAAAGAATATTCTTTAATCTCTTCAAATTATCAACCTCATTTCGTTTCATAAATTCAATGCCGAGCTTTTCGGCGGGTATCCCGAGAAGGACGGTCGGCCTGTCCCTGCGAAACTCGTTTGTATCGGTAATCTGCATAAAGCAGCCGTCGCCGAGCCAGTATGTGGGGTCATAGCCGATTTCGCTCTTGTCGGTGGGGTTTTCGGGCGTGTGGGGTGGGACTATATATTTCCCGTCGACGACGTCCTGAATATCCTCCGCCTTTTCGGAGAAGGAGGATAAAATGTTCAAAAGCCTAATCATGCGTCATCGCCTCCAAAAAATTTTTCATAAAAACAGCCTCCCTTTCTTTGGAATGAATCAAATCCGCGAAAGTGAGGCAAAACGGCAACAAAAAAGCACGCCAAAAGGCGTGCGGTCGCATTAACCGACGGTGTTATACAACGAAACGACCGATAAATCCGGCATCAGACCGCATGTTCACTTTCATTATCAGTCACCTCGTTTCGGATGTATTTTTGATTACGAGGGGGATTATAGCATATTTGGGAGGAAGTGTCAAGGGGGTGGGGAAAAATTTTTTGAAGGGCGGGAGCAAATAGGACGCGCGGCGGAAAAAGCTGCTTCCATCGTCCCACCCGCCCGCCCCCGCAGTTTCGCGCCGTTTTCCCGCTTTTTCCGCCGCGCTGCCCCAATCAAGCCCATCTTTCCGACAGTCTGTCCTCCGTTCGCATACGCCGAAAACCGCGGGCAGACGCATTTTTTTGCCCTCCCCCATCATTTTTTGAAAAAAATTCTAAATTAAGGTTGACATATCGCGTTTGATATGGTAAAATTTTAGTGTAATTCTATCATTGTGTGTTATTATGCCCGCGCAGGGGGGAGTTTGCGCAATGTCAGCATTCGGGCTGAAAAACCTGCGCGACGGAATATTATTTCGCGAAAACTTAAGTGAAAAGGTGAAAAGACTGAATGGCTATGCATGAAGAAGATAATTATATGTCCGATATGATTCTTATCGTCGACGACGACGAGATTAACCGCGGTATACTTGACAATATCTTCTCCCCCTACTATTCCATAGACGAGGCCTGCGACGGCGAGGAGGGCCTTAAGAAAATCCTCGGCGACAAGGATAAATACTGCGCCGTGCTTCTTGACGTTATGATGCCGAAGATGAACGGCATCGAGGTCCTAAGAAGGCTCGCCGACGCCGAGCTTACCGACAAAATCCCCGTGTTCCTGATTACGGCCGAAGTGAACAGCGAAAATATGCATGACGCCTACCGCCTCGGGGTCATGGACGTTATATTAAAGCCCGTTACTCCGTACATCGTTTTAAGGCGAATCAACTCCGTCGTGGAGCTTTTTCGCGCAAGAAAACGCCTCGGCAACAGGGTCGAGCAGCAAAATATCAAGCTTCTTGAAAACGCGAAGAAAATTATCGAGCTTAATCAGGGAATGATTGAGGCTCTCTCAACCGCCATCGAGTTCCGAAACGGCGAATCTGGCGAGCATGTCCGCAGAATCCACGACATCACAAAGTTCCTGCTCGAAAGCACCGAGCTCGGCGAGGGAATGACCCCCGACGAAATCAACAACATCGCGCTCGCGTCGATTATGCACGACGTGGGGAAAATCGCGATTCCCGACAACATTCTCGGGAAGCCCGGAAGGCTTACGAAAGAGGAATTTGAGGTTATGAAAACCCACACCACGCAGGGTGCTCTGCTACTTGAAAAAATTCCGCAGCTCCGCGAAAATAACGCCGTATACCGCTACGCCTATGACATCGCGCGGCACCATCACGAAAGATTCGACGGAAGGGGCTATCCCGACGGCCTCAAGGGCGACGAAATAAGCCTTTGGGCGCAGATTGTATCCCTCGCCGACGTTTACGACGCTTTGAGCTGCAAACGCTGCTATAAGGACGCTTACCCGAGAGATAAGGTTTTGCAGATGATTCGCGACGGCGAATGCGGAACCTTCAGCCCCAAACTCCTCGAATGCTTCTTCAAAGCCGAACCCACACTCTCGGAACTCTATAAAAATCCGGAGTGAGATGTTTTTTGAGAATAATCTTTAACGGGGTGACCGATAATGACAGCTGAAAGACTTCAAAGACTTACCGACGCGGGAATCGACGTTTCCGAGGCGTTGGGAAGATTTATGGGAAACGAGGGCCTGCTTGAAAGGTTCCTGAAAAAATTCCTTGACGACCAAAACTACGACGCGCTCTGCAAGGCGATTTCCGACGGCGACAGCGAGGCGGCTCTCACCGCGTCGCATACGTTAAAGGGCGTGAGCGGAAATCTCTCGATGACGGAGCTCTGCGGGCTTATGACCGAGCAGGTTAAGGCATATCGCGCCGGCGCGCCGGACGAGGCGGCAGCGATGATGCCGAAGATTACCGAAGCATATCAAAAGGTCGTTGCTGCAATTAAAGAATAATCAACCGACGCGAAAAGCGCAGCGGGGAGGCTATAAAAATGCAGAAAATTACACACATTCTGAGGGACAGACTGGAGGCCGAGAAGAAGTTTCTTGTCGACGGCAAGAGAACCATCGCCAAGCAGAACATCGTCACGCTCAGCAACATGAGCCTTGCGGCGGCGATTATCGGCGTTTTAACGCTGATTTTCGGCTATATGTTCATGCCGACGGTGTATGAAAGCTTGGCGTTGAGCTACGGTATGCCCATCGAGGATATTGCGGAGTACTCAAAATTCGTACCGGCGAAAGCGCATATAGCCTTTATCGTCGTCGCGATACTCTTCTGCGTCGCGTCGATGCTCTACCGCTTTAAGGGCAAGGCAAGCCCGAGGGTTGTAACTCTTATGAGCCTCGCGTTTGAGATTACCCTCTACGTCTTTGTGATTGCAATCGACATCTTCGCGCACCGTGAAACCCCCGGCTGCTTCATGGCGATGGTGATAATAGCCTGCTCCGCGGGGCTGTTCTTCTCCACGAAGGTAACTTCTGTCGTAAATATATCCTTCACCGCCGTATATATAATCTGCGACCTCTTCTATAAGGTCGACTACCCGACGGTTTGGCCCTACGACGTGTTCTTCGCGCTGACCGGCTTCTGCATTGCCGTTGCGGCGGGCGAGCACTTCAGGCTCTTCCAGGTTTCGAGCTTTGTCACGAGAATGAGATACAAATCGCTGAGTATGCGCGACCCGCTTCTTGAAAACATCTACAACAAGCGCGGCTACGAGGACGCCATCGACAACTATCTTGTCGCGAACAACCCGAACGTCAGCTGCTCGTTCATCGTTTTGGACCTCAACGACTTCAAGCACATAAACGACAACTACGGCCACGACATGGGCGACCAGATTCTTAAGTGCATGAGCGACACGTTGGTGAGCCTTTTCCGCGATTCCGACATTATCGGGCGTTTCGGCGGCGACGAGTTCATTGTTTTGGCGGACGGCCTCAACGACGAGGACGCCGTTGAGAAGAAATGCCGCTACATTGCCGAGCTTATCGGCAGAAGGGCGCAGGAAACCGGCGCAATCAAGGTATTCTCGAGCCTCGGAGCGGTGCTCTGCGACGGGCAGAACGTCGACTTCAACCGGCTGTTTGAGATTGCCGACGAGGCGATGTACGAGGCAAAGGAGCGCGGCAGAAAGGCCGACCAGTTTATCCTCAGAAGGTACACCGACGCGCCGAAGGAGCAGTAATTCGGGCATAACGTTAATATTTATCCCCCGGGCGCAATTTTCGGGTTGCGGGCGGGGGATTTTTGTGGGGTAGCGCGGCGGGAAAAGCGGGGGAATTGCGCGAAATGACGGGGGCGGGTGGGTGGGACCGACGCAACAGCTTTTTCCGCCGCGCGGTTCCGCGAAGCCATGAGGGGTACTGCTTCAATTTCCACAAGACTTTCGACATTTGCCGACGTTTATTGTGCCGAATGCGCATTGCATAAAATGTCGGATAGTGCTATAATAAGGCAAAATACTTGCGGTGCGGCTTTTTGGGGGGCTTGGGAAGTTGTGTGGAGCCGACCGGCGCGGGGACGGAGCTGATTTCCAGGGTCCCACCCGCCCGCCCCCATAGTTTCGCTCTTCCGCCCGCTCCGTCCCCGCGCCTCCTTTGGGAAAGCAACAGAAAGCTTGGCCTGATGCCGCAGCTTAGCCGTTTGGGGCCTTTTTGTTGGGGCTTCAGGAGGCCGCCTTTATGTTCCTCCTGCAAAATTGTGCAAGAGGCACCCTTGGGTGCCAGTGCCTCTTTTGTTGGGGAAACCAACGCCAGCGACAAAACTTGCTTTTCGGACTTCGCGGTCATAAATGACCGACCGCTCGTCCTCAAAGAGTTTT
>CANPZQ010000097.1 GCA_947588775.1 uncultured Clostridia bacterium | reverse complement strand
ACGGCTCCCATAAGCCCCTCGGCGGAACGCGCGTTTTCAAGCGCGCCGAAGGCCACGCCTACCGCAAGCCCCTCGGGGATATTGTGGAGCGTGACCGAAAGCACGAGCATTATTATCCTGTTTAACCGTTCGTTCGGCATTCCCTGAGCGGCGGCGGCCTTTTTTCTCGCATGGGTGACGATTTTATCCGACATCCACATAAAAACCGCACCGAGCAAAAATCCGAGCGTCGCGACGAGATACGCCGGAAGCGCGGAGCTCTCCTCAGCACGCTCTATCGCGGGTTGCAAAAGCGACCAGAAGCTCGCCGCAATCATCACCCCCGAGGCAAACCCGAGCATAAGGTTCATCGCCGTCTGGCCGGGGGATTTAAAAAACATGACCGTCGCCGCCCCGAGCGCGGTAACAAACCACGTCATCAGCGTCGCGGCAAGGGCCATAAAAACAAGTGTGTTCATTCGATTAAGCACCTCCGCGTTATTATATGCGGGCGCAGAGGCGCATGACAGAATCTCGGAAAGGAAGCTTTATGACAAAAATTTTATTCGTCTGCCACGGAAATATCTGCCGCTCGCCTATGGCGGAATTTATTCTTCGGGAGCTCTGCCGCAGGCGCGGTATCGCCGATATTTCCGTTGAATCCGCCGCGACCTCGACAGAGGAAATCGGAAACGACATATACCCGCCCGCAAAGGCGAAGCTCCGCGAAAAGGGCATTCCCTTTGAAAAACGCCGCGCAAGGCAGGTTTCGCGGCGCGAATACTCCGACTACGACCTATTTATATGCATGGACGGCTATAACGTCCGGAATTTAATGAGGATTTTCGGCTCCGACCCCGAACACAAGGTTCGCCTTCTCTCGGATTTCACCGACTCCCCCGGCGCGGACGTTTCCGACCCATGGTATTCGGGGGATTTTGAAACGGCATATCGCGATATTTTAAGGGGCTGCGAGGCGATTTTAGAGGATAGAAGATAGATTGTCAGAAGATAGAGATTCAATGCGCCCCTTCGCGGACGGATTTTATGGCCGGGGAAGCGGTTTGCTTCCCCCAAAAATTTCCTGAAAAAAATTTTTCGCACCTATTGACAAATTCGGTCTATTGTGATAGACTGAATTTGCCGGATAGGTCTATAGTTATAGACTAAACGGCGGAAGGAGTGATATAATGAACATTTCAAACGGCGAAATGAAGCTTATGGAGCTGATTTGGGAGCGGGAGCAGCCGCGTTCCGGCGAGCTTGCCGCGCTCGCCTACGAAAGGCTCGGCTGGAAAAAATCAACGGTCTACACCGTCCTGAAAAAGCTCGCGCTAAAGGGCGCAATCAGGAGCGAAAACAGCGTAATAACCCCGCTCGTTTCAAAGGCGGAGGTCTGGCAGACGCGCTCCGGCGAGGTTATTTCAAACGGCTACAGCGGCTCGCTGCCGATGTTTCTGACGGCGTTTTTAAAGCGCGAAAAGCTGACCCGCGAGGAGGCCGAGGAGCTTAAACGGCTGATTGACGAGTACACCGACGGGGAGGGAAAGTGATGGCCGAAATCCTTCGCACCGTCCTGAACATGAGCGTCACCGGCTCGCTGATAGTTATAATACTTATTCTTTTGAGGAAGCCGCTTCGCCGAGCCCCGAAAAAGTATTGCTATATGCTCTGGGCGATTCCGGCGGTGAGGTTTCTCTGCCCGGTTTCGTTCTCGTCGGTAATAAGCTTATTTAATATTTTCAAACCCTCGGTCGATTCAAACCGAATGGAGTATATTCCCACGTCCGCGCCGGTTTTCTTTGATGCATCGCCCGCGCCGGCCGGGGAAATAGACATTCAGGGCGTTCTGCCCGACGCTCCCGCGCCCGAAAGCTCCCCAGTGAGCCTTTTTGCGGTTTTGACAGTTGTTTGGGCAATCGGCGCGGCGGCGGTTCTTATATTCAATGTTTTAAGATATATTTCCGTCGCAAGGCGGGTCAAAGCCTCCGAAAACGCGGGCGGATACTTTATCTGCAAAAATATTTCAACGCCCTTTGTTTTCGGCGTAATCCGACCGAAAATCTATCTTCCCGACGGGCTATGCGAAACGGACAGGCTCTGCGTTTTAAGGCATGAGCGCGCGCATATCCGCAGGCGGGACTATATCGCGAAGCTTTTGTGCGTGCCGCTTCTCTCGCTTCACTGGTTCAACCCGCTGGTATGGCTCGGTATCGGGCTGATGACCTCGGACATGGAGCTTTCCTGCGACGAAATCGCGCTCGAGGGAATCGGGGAGCAGGGCCGAAAGGACTACGCCAACGCGCTCCTGAATATCTCGATGATGCAAAACGGCCTCGCGTTCAGCGGAATGCTCGGCTTCGGCGAATCGAGCATCAAAACAAGAATCAAAGAAGTGTTGAAAATAAAGAAGCCGACGGCGGCGGCTACCGTCGCGGCGGTCGCGGTTATCGCCGTGGCGGCGGTATGCCTTCTTACGAACGCGACGGGCAGGAAAAAGGACGGAAAGCTTCCCGACGAGTTCGACGGCTATCTTAACGCCATGACGGCGGATATTCCATACCTTGAACCCGAAGAGGCCGCGAACCCGGAGATATTGCGTGAAAAGGCCGCAGAAAAGGTGTTTTTCGGGAAAGAGGAGCTCGACGGCTGTACGGCTCTTCTTTTGGGGGAAGAGGTCTACCGCGATTCCGAAAACCCCGGCGACATTCGCGCCGCGCGGCTTAAGCTCGGAATAAGCGTCGACGGAAAGACGGTCGGCGCGGCATATAACGCTCCCGCGGAGTTTATCGGCGGTTCTCAGGAGCACTTCAGGATTGAGAATTACGGTATGGGGTATCTTTTCGCCTACGACCTCGACGTGCCGATTGCAGAGCTTTGCTATCACGGCGAAGAATCATCGCTCGGCGCGTTCTACGCCGTTAAGGACGGCGAGCCGCGGCTTCTGACGGGCGATATGTCCCAAATCGGCGGCGATGTAAACGGACAGGACGTCGGGGCATGCTTCACCCGCACCGCGGTCCAAAAGGGCGGCGAACCGAATTCGCTTGTATTCGGCGTTCTGAACTCATACGGCGTGGTCTACAGGTTCAATATTGAAAATATTCTGGCAGATGAATACGCCGGCCCGCACTTTACGGCGGAGCCTGTCGGAAATATTCCCGAAGAGGAAAAGAGCGATGACGATTCCGCCGAGCTTGAAGCGGTAGAAAAGGTCGTTGAAGCGATGGTTGACTACCGCGGAATTTTAGGGCAGTACGGCGGCGAAACCGACGGCGAAACAATAGAGCTTGACGGAAAGCTCTACCGACCCGTTTCCGAAGAGGGGTATGAAAGCTACGAGGCGGTCGAAAATATGCTTAACGCCGCGTTCTCGGAGAAGCTTGCCGGGCGGCTTATCTCGCAGGGCGGAATAACGGACGTCGACGGAAGGGCGTATGTTTCCGAAGAGGCGGCGGCGAGCGGGCTTTTGTTGAGCGAAGAGTTCACGCTGTCATGTAAAAGCGGCGACGGAATGATTATGGCGGAAATCTGGCAGGAGGATTTGAACGACCGGGGACAATACTGCGTCACCCAGCTCACGCTCTCCCCCGCCATCGGCTGCCGCGCGGTATGCGCGAGTATCCATTTCACCTCCGACCTCGGGACGACGCCATTTGTGCCGATTACCGAAAACACCGGGTTCGACTTCCCGGAGGGCAGGGACGATTTTGAGCTTGCGAACGCCGCGCTTCGCTTTTTCTGCCGCGACAACCTCTTTACGGAGAGAATTAACCCCGTCGCCGCGGAGGAAGCCTGTCTTGACGACGGCAGGGCGATTATTTCGGTGATTTCAACCACCGGCGGGAGCGAGGCGACCTATGCGACATATACCGTCGACAGAAAAACGGGCGACGGAACCGACGAATTCGGGCGGAAAATAAACATCTTCGCCGACGAGGACGCGCCGGAATCAGGAGTGTCGGCAGGGGCGTTCGAGTCGATGATAGTTTCAAAGATTAACGACTTCATCTTCTATGAAAGAGCCTTCTGCTACGGCGCACTCGATTACGACGCGGAGGGCGCAGAGCCGGTATACCGCGACTCGCAGTATCTCTACCCGGTCACGGAGAAGGGCTTCACCGAGTACGGCGACGTGACCGATTTTCTGCGCGGGCTTTTCTCCGACAGCCTTGCCGAAGAAGAAATCTCGCGTATGCGCTATAAAGACGTCGGTGGAAAGACATATACCTATGACGACGGCGGCTACGGCTGGAGCGTTTCAAACAAATACAGCGGCTACGCCGTCACACAGGACGGCGGTTATACCGTAGTGGAATTCAGGCGGCAGCTTCTTTCTCAGGGCGACGAGGACGAATATATGTACACCGTTCTGAGATTTGAAACCTTCGTCAACGATATTAAGATTGCGGGATATGATTATCACTACACCACCGACCGCTTCGACAGCTATAAGCCGATCTCGGAGCAAGGCCGGGCGGAAAATATCGACATTGAAACGGTTTACAGCGAAAACGAGGAATTTATCAGGAAAGAAATCCTCTCGGCGATAATGGCGGGCTGCGGCAAGGACTTTGAGGTGAGCAATCTGAAGCTTGAAAAACGGGATACAAAGTCCAATAAAATGATTCTCTGGATAAGCTATGACGTAAGGGATTTGCGGGACGTTGAGAATCGGCCCTATTGCAGGGGAATCCTGGCCGCGGCGTCGACATATACAGATCCCGAACAAAGCGAATATGCCGAGGAAGCTGCTGAAAAGCTGATTGATGCCGAAAGGAATAATCCGTTGGTTAGAAACGGGATGATGTCGCTAATCATCTCCACGGCGGACAACGTCTACGGCTATAAGATATATAACTACAGCCGCTACAGCGACTGGACCGGGGAAACTACTGACTTTGACGAGTCGGTATTCCGTGAAGATTCGGCTTCGGAGATGCAGCGTGGTGCCGAGGCGCTGAAATCGAAAGTGTTCGAACATTTCAACTATGACGGCTCGGGAATTGTTTACGACAGCATGTACGCCTGTCCGTTCGATTCCGAGGGCAACTGCATGGCTATTCTGACGTTCCGAAGAACCGGCGAGTGCCGGCTCTATGGTGCGGATTACGAAGCCGCCGAGCCGGGCGCGCCACTTGAATTCTCCATCGACAGCGAAAAGGAAATTACGGTTCAATTCTCCGACGGAAAAACCGTGAAATTAAAGCCTGCCGGCGAAAATAAGCTCGAAGTGACGGAAACCTCAGAAACGCTGGAGCGCAATATCGACGGCACGCTTTACACCATCAAAGTCGGCGACATTTTCACAGCGTCGTAGATTATCTCCAATAAAAGCAAAGGCCGGGAGTTTTGTGTCCCGGCCTTTATTTCAGCTCATCCGATGTTTTCCTCGTAGTATTCGCGGTATTCCTCTTCGCTGACGAAAAGCATGTATTTGCCGTCGATGCAGCCCATGTAGCCGTTTGAAACGTCGTAACCTTTCATAGTGTACCTCCTTGAGTTCGGGTCGTTGTACTTCCTTTGACGATATGATTATATCACGGCTTAAGTACAAAAAAACGGACTTAAAGAGGAAAAATCCCTCAAAATTCCGATTTTCTCGGATTTTGAGGGAAAATTTTTGGACTTGTTTTATAACTGCGTGCCGTCGTAGTCGGGAATCCGCCGCTTCCACCTTCCCGCCAGAAACGCCGCGACGTGGACGAGCATTCCGACGAGCCATGAAATAAGAAGCGAAATCGGAATAGCGTGGTAGTCGCCCTTCGGCAGTGACGGGGTTCTTGTAAGATACGCTATCGCGTATGCGACCGGGACGCGCAGGACGACCGTCGTAAAGAGGGAAATCCACATCGGGGTCATGGTGTCGCCCGCGCCGCGCATTACCCCCGCGAGGCTCTGTGTTACGCCCATCGCGACGTAGCCGGCGGCGAGTATGCACATCATTCCGTAGCTCATCTCGATAAGCTCCTCGGTATCGGTGAAAAGGCCCATTATCGTATGGCCGAAGAGGAGTATAAGCCCCAAAAACGCCGCCGAGGTGCCGACTGCCATGATGGTACCTTGGATTGTTCCCTTTTTGATTCTGTCAAATTTTCTCGCGCCGACGTTCTGGCCGGTGTACATAGTCATCGCCTGACCGAAGGAGAAGTTCGGCATCATCGCGAAGCCGTCGACGCGCATTACGACTACGTTTGCCGCCATTACCGTTTCGCCGAAGCTGTTGGTGAGGCGCTGAACGATGAGCATCGCGACCGAGAAAATAGCCTGAGTGAGCCCCGAGGGGATTCCGAGGCGGAGGGTTTCAATCGTTATCTTAGTTAAACGGAAGTATTTCGGCTTTATGTCGAAAACGGACTTCATACGAAGCATCTTCAAAAAACAGCAGAACGCCGAAATAGCCTGTGAAATTACCGTTGCGAGGGCAACTCCGAATACCTCTAAACGAAGTCCCGCGACGAACCAGAGGTCGAGGAAGATATTCAGAGAGGCGGAAATCACCAAGAAGCCGAGCGCAGAGAACGAGTCGCCCATTCCGCGGAGAACGCCGGAGAGAATGTTGTAGTAAAAAGTCCCGATTATGCCGATAAAGCAGACGAGAAGGTAGTCGCGGCACCAGTTGAAGATTTCGCCCTCCGGCGTAGCGAGGGCGCGCAGAAGCGGCGACGTTACCAGCGAGCCGACAAGCATTATTATCGCCGAGCCGACGGCGGTCAGGGTTATGCAGTTGCCGATTGTGAGTGATAGCATTTCGCGGTCCTTCGCGCCGAAATACTGGGAAACGAGGATTCCGACGCCGGTCGAGAGGCCAATCATGAGCGCGAGCATAAGGTTTAAAACCGGGGCCGCGCCACCTACCGCGGAAATCGCGTTGTCGCCGACATATTTTCCGACGACGATGGTATCGACGGTGTTGTAAAGCTGCTGCGCGATATTTCCGACGAGCATCGGTATCGCGAATTCGGCTATGCGCATCGCCGGCGCGCCGACGGACATATCCTTCGGAGAAAAAACCTCCCGGATTTTAGCCCACAGCCTGACGAAGGCGTTTGCCTGAGATGAGTCCATGTCAATCTTCCTTTTTCGTTAATTTGGGTTAAATACCTGTTGTTTTACGGGTTTTTCAAAAATTCACGGAATCTATTATAACTCCGATATTAAAAAAAGTCAAACTGCAATATAACGATTTTAGGGGCGCAAGGGGCGGGGCGGGTTGTGGAAAATAGAAGATAGACGGATAGAGAGTTAGAGGATAGATGGGGCTTTGGATAGGTGCAGGGGGGCTGTTTTCTAACGTTCTGACGCTATATCTTCTAACTTGCTAAAGGCCTGTCCCTCACCCGTCCCCTCTCGGCCCTGCGGGCTTCGGGGGACGGGATTCGGGAA
>CANPZQ010000096.1 GCA_947588775.1 uncultured Clostridia bacterium | reverse complement strand
GAAAACACCCGCGAAAGCCCATCTCTCGCGCCGCCCTTCTGAACGCTCCCGAAGCCGCAAAGCCCGCCGCCCACCGGCGTGGCGTTTGTCGTCATTATAACCGCGCAGCTTTTAAAGGAAACCCTTCTGCCGGTGCTGTCGGTGAGAAAGCCGGTGTCAAGAAGCTGCAAAAGCAGGGCCGCGACCTCCCTGTCCGCCTTTTCGAGCTCGTCGAAGAGCACCACCCCCGACGGCCTGCGACGAACCCTTTCGGTGAGCTCGCCGCCCTGATTGTACCCGACATAGCCCGGCGGCGAGCCTATGAGCCGCGAAACGGTATGCCGCTCGGAAAATTCCGACATGTCAAAGCGAATCAGCGAATCCTCGCCGAAAACGAGCCGCGAAAACTCCCGCGCAAGCTCGGTTTTCCCGACCCCCGTCGGCCCCGAGAACATCAACGCCGCAAGCGGCCTCTCTCCGCCACGAAGCCCCGCGCCGACGCGCTTCACCGCGCCGACCAGCGTTTGAACCGCGTCGCGCTGGCCGATTATTTTTTCGCATAGCTTTTCCGAAAGCTCCTCGGAATTTATCCCCAAAAGCCGTTCCTGCGGAATTGAGGTCTGTAAAGTGATAACCCTTTCCACGTCTTTCGCCGTTACGGAAGATATTCCGCCCCGCTTCCGGGTGTTTCGGAAGAGCTCCTCAAAGTAGCGTTCCTTCGGGATTTTCCCGCTTACATAGTCGTTGAAGGCCGAGGAAAGATTGCCCCTCGGGACGGCCTCTGTAAAGTCCTTGAGCTTTACGGAGGCGCACGCTTCGTCGATGACGTCAATCGCCTTGTCCGGCAAAAATCTGTCGGTTATATACCTCGCCGAAAGGCTTACCGCCGCCTCGATTGCGCCGTCCTCGATTACGACACCGTGGTGCTGCTCATATCTCGGCTTCACGGTTTTAAGCATCTTCACTGCCGCCGCCCCCGACGGCTCGTTTATTCTGACAACGCAGAACCGCCGCTCCAACGCCTTGTCGCCCTCGATTACCTTTCGGTATTCGTCAAGGGTGGTCGCGCCGATAAGTCTAAGCTCGCCGCGCGCAAGCATCGGTTTCAAGATATTCGCCGCGTCGATTGCGCCCTCCGCCGCGCCCGCGCCGACGAGCGTATGCAGCTCATCTATAAAAAGTATGACGTCCCCGGTACGCCCGGCCTCCTCGATGCAGGCCTTAAGCCGCTCCTCGAAGTCGCCGCGGTACTTTGCCCCCGCAAGGAGGGATGTAAGGCTCAGCGAGAAAATCCTCTTCCCGCCGAGCGCGGGAGGAACCTCTCCGTTGGCGATTTTCGCAGCCAATGCCTCGACTACGGCGGTTTTTCCGACCCCGGCTTCTCCGACGAGGCAGGGATTGTTTTTCCCGCGTCTCATCAGAATCTCGGTTATCCGCTCAAGTTCCGCGTCGCGTTCGGCGCATGGGTCGTAGCCCTGCCGCCGCGCGCGTTCAACCATGTCGAAGCCGTATTTTTCAAGCTGCGCAAAACGCTGCGGCTCCTTCGGCCGCCCGAAAACCGCGCTTTTCTCGACGGCTTCCCCCGCGCTCGAGCAGAGCTTCGCGATGTTGCAGTCGAGGTCTAAAAGAATGCTCCGCGCGGTGGAATTCTGCTGATTCAAAATCGCGCAGAGGATATGCTCGGTTCCCGCCTTTGTGGAAGAAATTTCAAGAGCCGTTTTTTTCGCAAAGCGAATGCACCGCTTCGCCGCCGGCGTAAGCATAGAGCCGGTGACGGCGGTCGGCTCGCCGGTTCCGATAAGCTCGGCGATTTTTTCCTCCACCGCCTTATATGTCACCGAAAATCTCTCCAAAATCGCCGAGGCCGCCGATGTTCCGTCGCACAAAAGCCCCAAAAGAAGGTGCTCGGTGCCGACGTAGGTGTGTCCCAGCTGCGAGGCGCGGCGTATCGCGAAGCCAACTGCATGAAGCGCGGCCTCGGTGAAGTTGTCGCTGCCGTAAAGCTCGTTGAATTCAAACATTTAGCTCATTCCTTTCCGAAGTTCTCTATGGATTATCGGCAGATTTTTGCGGGATAATCACTCCGTTTCAATTCTATGATTCGGCGCGGCTTGGTTACGAATCAAAACAGTAACACATTTTCCGGCCGGTCATAAACTGTAGTATGAAGTGTCGAACAATCGAACGGCTTCAAATATCCATATCGAAGGAGATTATTTATGAACTGCTTTGGAAACGGCTACTGGTGGATTATCATTCTTATCCTGATTATCCTCTTCGGCTTCAACGGCAACGGCTGCGGCTGCAACACCTGCGGCTGCGGGAACAGCTGCGGCAACGGCTGCGGCTGCGGCAACAACAACGACTGCGGCTGCGGCTGCTAAAAATCCAAAACGGCCCCCGCGGAAGGCTTCTGCGGGGGCCCTTTCAGATTACAGAAATCAGAGGCGGGTTATTGACATTTTGGCGGGTACCGGTATAATTGAATAAAAAAGCGCGTTTCGCGACAAAAAGCAGCTTTTGTGTCGTTCAAATTTTCACCGCCGTCCGTTATAATGGAATCACAAAATAAAAAACGGAGGTAAAAATTATGAACACCGACAAAATTTATGCCGAGGCGATTGTGAACGAATACTCAAAAAAGAGCGCGTCGAAGGTTGTCGCGCTGAGAAAGCTCGACCGAAGGGCCAAGCTCCCGGCGCAGGTTTTCGCCTATACCTTCGGAATCGCGAGCGCGCTGATTTTGGGGACGGGGATGTGTCTTTCGATGTCCGTAATCGGCGCGGGGACGGCGGCTTTCACGGTTTTGGGGGTCGTTCTCGGGATTATCGGCCTCGCCGGGGCGATTGCTAACTATCCCGTCTACAAAAAAATTCTTCGGAAATCAAAGGAAAAATACGCCGGCGACATCATCAGCCTCGCGAACGAGATAGCCGGCGAGGAGGACTGAAAGGACGTGGAGCGGTGAAATCAAAATATTTCGCGACGGCGGCGCGTATGGACGAGGCGTTGATAGAATGCCTCGAAAAAAAGGAGCTCGAATACATAACCGTCAGGGAAATCTGCGAAAAGGCCGGCGTAAACCGCTCCACCTTTTATTTACACTACGAAAATATCGGCGACCTTCTGAACGAATGCGTCGAATATACGAACGCAAAGTGCTTTGAGCGTTACGCCCCGGATTTGACCGACGTCGGCAGGCGGCTCGGCTCGGAGCGTCCCGAGGATTCTATTTTCATCTCGCCCGAGTACCTGCGCCCCTATCTTGAATTTATTAAGCAAAATAAACGGCTGTACCGCGTCGTCCTCGACCATCAGGAGCTCTTCCGGACGCGGAAAACTTTTTCAAAGCTGTTTGAGGACATCTTTTCGCCCGCGCTTCAAAAGTTCCGCCTCCCGAAGGAGGAAGGCGCGTACATCGTCCATTTTTACCTCGGCGGCATCACCGCAGTCGTCCGCGAATGGCTGCAAAACGGGTGCGCGGACGGGGTGGAGGAGATTGTGGGGGTGTGTTTGAGGTGCGTGTGGGGAGAATTTAAGGATTAAGGCTTGCCGGGGTATGGCAAGCCTTTAAATAATCCAAAATATTAAAATCTCTCAGCCCCCTCACCCAGCCGCCTCCATCCACTCCGCCATCGCCTCGTCGAGTTCAACCTTCGCCGTTTCGAGCCGCGCGCAGGCTTCTCCCAGCTTCTGGTAATCAGCCGCGATTTCCGGGGTGGAAATGGCCTCCTCGAGGGCGGAAATCTCCGCCTCAAGTGCCTCGACGCGCGCCTCCGCGTCCTTAAGCTGCTGCTTTTTCTTCGTGTCGGCGGAACGCTGTTCGCGGGTACGGTAGAGCTTTTTCTGTTCGCGCTGTTTTGCGGCGGCGTCGGCGGCTTTTGCCGCTTCCTCGGCCTCCCGCTCGGCCTCTTTTACTTCAAGATAGCTGTCAAAATTTCCCTCAAAGCTCCGCACGCCCTCCGGCGAAACCTCGAGAATTCGTGTAGCTATCTTGTTTAACAAATATCTGTCGTGCGAAACGAGAATCATCGTGCCGCCGAACTCCCTCAGCGCGTCCTCCAAGACCTCGCAGGTCATCGAATCGAGGTGGTTCGTCGGCTCGTCGAGTATCAGCACGTTACCGCGCTTAAGCATCATAATCGCGAACGCAAGCTTGGTTTTTTCGCCGCCGCTGATGACCCCGACGGGCTTATAGACGTTCTCTCCGGTCAGGAGCACCCCGCCGAGGAGCGTCCGCACCTCCAAATCCGTCATTCGCGGGTAGCGGCGGTGAACCTCGTCGATGACGGTCCGCCGCGGGTCGAGCTGTTCGTTTTTCTGGTCGAAGTATGCGATTTTCGTGTTCATCGCCCATCTGAGCGTCCCGTGCGAGTGAGGGTTAATTCCCTGAATTGTTTTTAGGATTGACGATTTCCCGACGCCGTTCGGCCCGATAATCCCGACTTTTTCGCCCCTGCGGATTTCAAACGAAAGAGAATCAATCAATGTCCGGGCCTTATCGCCCTCGCCGACGGTTATGTCGATATTCTTTGCCTCAAAAACCTCCTTCGGCGGCTCAATGTCGTATTCAAGCCTTATTTTAGGCGGTTTTTTGGGCTTTTTAGGCTTCTCAACGCCTTCGTCGACAATCCTGTCAAGCATATGCTGCTTATTTTTCGCCTGCTTCGCCGACGTCGCCGAAGCTCGGTTTTTATCAATATAAAACTGCAGCTCCTTAATTTTCTGCTGCTGTTCGTTCCAGAGCTTTTCCTGCCGCTCGAGATTCGCTTTTTTCTGCCTTACGAAGTCGCTGTAGTTCCCGCGATATGACGTAAGCCGCCTGTCCTCAAGCTCTAAAATCCGGGTGCAGAGCTTATCCAGAAAATACCTGTTATGGGAAACAATGAGAACCGCGCCCTTATAATCCCCGAGATACCCCTCGAGCCACATCGTCGATTCGAGGTCGAGGTGGTTGGTCGGCTCATCGAGAATCAGCAGGTCGGGGGCCTCCAAAAGCAGCTTGCAGAGTGCCATTCGGGTGCGTTCACCGCCGGAAAGCGAGCTGATTTTTCGCTCGGTATCGATTCCGCGAAACCCCATTCCGTTAAGCACTGTATTGATTTTTACTTCGATAAGGTATCCGTCGTTAGCCTCAAAGTGCGTGCTTAGCCGGGAATATTCCTCGGTCGCTCTTGTAAGCTCATCTCCGGAAAGCCCCTGCATCTGTTCAGTTAGTTCAGTTATCTTTTTATACTCGTTTTCAAGCTCCCTAAAAGGCTTTCTGAGCTCCGCGCCGATGGTATTTTCGCTCTCCATTCCGCTGTTTTGTTCAAGATAACCGACGTTGCAGCTTCTTGAAATATTGACTGCGCCGTCGCCGCCGGGGGTCGGGTCGAAGCCGATTTTCCCGGTTAAAATTGATAAAAGCGTAGTTTTCCCGCAGCCGTTCACGCCGACAAGTCCGAGCCTTTCGCCCTCCTCGACGGTGAAGCTCACGTCCTCTAAAATAGGTATATCCGCTTCAAAATATTTCCAGATATGTTCAACGCCCGCAAGCATACAACCATTCCTTTCTTTATCAGTGGTATTTTAGCACAGTTTCGGGAAAAAGGCAAGACCCTTGTCAGAGGGCAGATGTCAGAAGGCAGAGGGTGGGGGAGAGGGGAGAGGAGCAGGAATTTTTGGGGAGCGGCGGGGGAGGGGCGCGGGAGGGGAGGGCGGGTGGGGCGCAGGAAGCGATGTGTTCGCGCCCAAAGGAGCGGCCCTCCCCCGCCGCGCGCGCACCCATGCCGCGAAAAACGCACCGAAAAATTTTTCCCGAAAGTCAAAGCCCGGCGGCGAATTTTTACGTCTAATTAGTGTAAGCTTACAAAAAACGGCCTGCGGCGGCCGATGCGAAAGGCGGTGAAACCCATGAGCAACGCGCAAAAAGCGGCCTTTCTCGAGCTTTTTCAGCCGATAGAGGGGGATTTATACCGCATGGCGTACATCTACCTCAAAAACCGCGAGGATTCCCTCGACTGTATTCAGGAGGCGGCGTTCCGCTGTTACCGCGGCTTCGGAAAGCTTCGTGAAAGAAAGCTTTTTAAGACATGGGCGACAAGAATCACCATCAACTGCGCCGAGGACATCTTAAGAAAGCGGCACAACACGGTTTACTACGACGACCTTCCCGAGGCGGAGGAGCCGTCCGCCAACGCCGAGAAAGCGGTTCTGGACCGCCTGACGCTGTCCGCGCTTTTTGAGTGCCTAACGGAGGCCGAGCGTTCGGCAGTCGTTTTGCGCCACGCCATGGGATACGAGTTCGGCGAGATGGCGGAAATTTTAGGCGTTCCGCTCGGAACCGCGAAAACCGTCTTTTACCGCGCGGTTGAAAAGCTCCGAAGGAGGTATTCTGAATGAACGGAAATATCCGTAAAATTTTTGAGCAAATAGAGCTTCCCCCCGACCTTCACGAGAGGGTCGAAAAGGGAACGGCGACAAAAAGGAGTGTTATTATGAATAGAAAGCTTAACAAAAAGGCTGTAATCGTCCTTGCGGCAGCTCTTTGCGCGGTGCTGTTATGCGCGGCGGGCTGGCCTCTTCTGAGAGATGAAATATGGGGCGAATCGGCGGTTGTCGAAAAGAACGAAAACGGCGATGTTATCTCTATTACGCAGTCTGTTTTCGACCCGGCCTATTACCGCCCGATGAAAAACAAGAACATGGTATACATGCCCAAAACAGTGCTGAACGATTCGGAGGCGGAAATAATGACCGTTTTCACGGAATTGGAGGAACTGGAGGAATCGAGCAGCCCGTTCGTCTTTTCAAAGGAGGACGGAACCGTTATCGACAAAATCGGCGATTACCGCATTGAAATCGGCGAGAGGCTTAAAATGACCGGCCCGTGGACGGAATTCACCCTTACCCGCGAGAGCGAAAATAAGTTTGTGATGCGCGATTCCGAGGACTGCGGCTACACCTACTACATCTACCCGATGACCGGCGACAACGAAATTATCCTCGACTATACCCCGACTGGTATGATTATCTCTCCGAGCGACGACGTAAACACGGTTGAAAACGGCAGCGGCTTCACGCTTCCGAAGGGGAGTACGGCCGTAATCGGCGAGGGAACGACGACCTATAAAAAGGGCGACCGCGTCAGATTCACGATTAAGTTCAAAAACGTTTCCGACGAGGCCCTCGGCGAAAACGTAAGCCTCGGCTATTATCTCAATCCCTTCGACCCCGCCGGCGAAACCGACGGCCCCGCCTACCGCCCCGGCGACGGCTGGTTCTACCCCTTAGGCGTCCCCGTCGACGAATACGAAACCGTCCTCGAATACCCCCTCCCCTTCACCGGCGACTACCACTTCAACGTCGCAAACCATTCCGACGCCGATTTCGAGGTGGAGAGTATTACGGTGGAGGTTGTTGAAGGGTAAAGACTGCGGAAAAATTCTTCACCGGCCAATACCTGAAATTCGCGCTCGG
>CANPZQ010000095.1 GCA_947588775.1 uncultured Clostridia bacterium | reverse complement strand
CCCGCTGGGCTGATTTTCTGACGCCCCTTCCTGCGCTTTATGTGGGAAAGAGATTTCGCGGCCTGCGGGCCGCGACAAGGGGCTCCGCCCCTTGACCCTGCGGCCTTTGAAAAGGCCGGCGAAATTTTTTAGTTTTTTGCCCGGGAAATTATCCCTCCGCCAAGCCCTCCGCGACGCCCAGGGCGATTATTCCCAAAATTACGTATATTATCGCGACATACTGCGCGGGCTTCAGCTTTTCCTTGAGGAAAATCGCGGCCAAAAGCGCGGATACTACGCAATACGACGCTATCATCGGGGCGGCGATTACCGCGCGGCCGGACATCGCGAAAACGTAGAAATACTGGCCGGCGGTTTCAAAAACGGCGGCGATGAGCTTGTCCCGCTGCTTCGGAAGCTCGATTTTTTCCCGCTTTATGACGAGAATGTAAATAAGCATCACGACCGCGGCGAACAAAAACGTCAGCTCGTAGGATATGTTCGCGACGGTTTCAAAATTTTCCTCGGTAACGCCGACAAGCGGGGTTTTCTCGATGTCGTCAAGGTAAAACGCGTCGAAGAAGGTTCCCATAGCGTCCAGAACGCAGTAAATAAGCGGGAAAATCAGCGCGAACGCGCTCTTTGAATACTTTTTGTCCTGCGGGGCGACCTCCGACGGCTTCGTGCGCTCGACCCAACCGAGAATGATAATTCCGACGGTGATGATGATTACGGCCTCCGCCGAGAGCAAATCGAGGCTTTCGCCGAGGAAAATAAGGCAGAGCACGCAGACAATCGCGCCGGAGCTGTTCTCGACCGGCGAGCTGATTGAGAGCTCGAGGTACTTAAGCCCGAGGTAGCCGACGACCATCGAAATTATGTAGAAAAGCGAAACGGGCAGATAAACGAGAATGTTGACGGGGTTATAGCCGACGTCGGTGAAAACAAGGGTGAAAATCGCCTGCGCGCCCATCACGAGGCCGACCGTTATTCCGGTCAGCAGATGGCTGTACTTCTCCGCGCCGCCGCGCGCGCCTTTTTTGTAAAACAGGTCCGCCAACCCCCAAAGGCAGGTTGTCAGAACCGTGAACACGAACCACATATTGATTCCCTCCGAAAAATTTTTTCCGCGCATTAGTATAGCAGATTGGGAGAGATTTGTCAATGGGCAAAAGAAAAACGCCCCCTTGCGGGAGCGTTTTGGTCATTTAACTATCAGTGCTTCTTGGAAACAGCGACAGCGGCGAGAGCCATGACAGCCGGAACAACGGCGAGGGCAAGGCCGGTCTTAGGAGCTTCGGTAGTGGCCGGAGCCTCAGTGGTGGCGGGAGCCTCGGTTTCGGCGGGAGCTTCGGTTTCAGCAGGAGCAGTTTCCTCGGCGGGAGCGGCAGCTTCGGCAGCCGGCTCGTCACCGTTTACGCTGAGGTAGGTGAGCTTGAAGTTGTCAAGCTTAGAGTCGTAGGAAGGAGCCTTGAACATGATGGAATCGGCGGCAGAGCCTGAGCCATCCTTCGGATAGGCCTCGAGCTCGAAAGTGACGTCGAAGTCACCGGCAGAAACGCCCTGCTCGGAAGCCTTCCAAAGCGGATCGGGAGAATAGGTGGCCTGACCGGCAGCGAGCCATACTCTGAAGTCGCCGGCAGAGGAGCCCTTGATGTGAACGGTAACCTTTTCGCCCTCGGCAACAGTTTCAGGAAGCTTGATGCAGAAGCTGGTGCCGCTCGAAGTGGCAGTGCCGTCGGCAAATACAACATCGCCGTCACTGAAGCCGAGATTGTCCTCGGTAATCGGAACCTGAACAGCAAATACGCTGACAGTGAGTGCCATAACCATGATAACGGCTACGGCGAGAGAGAGAATTTTCTTCATGAATTTTTCCTCCATTATTTTTTTCGAGATTCTATATGAATCCTACTTATATTTTGCCACAACTGCCGCAAAATGTCAAGCAAATTTTTCCGATTTTGATTTTCAAAAACGCCGCGCAGGTTTTGTGACTTCGCGCAAGGTTTTTCGGGAGCTTTGCGAAAATTTTTTTCGGGAAGATTTAAGGGGGCGGCGCGGGTTTTGCTTATTATCGCAAAAAAATCGCGGGTTTATGGGCTTTCCCCGAAAAAAACAGGGGCATTTGACTGCCCCTGCGATTTTTATACCGTGACGCGCCAGCCGTAGGGGTCGGATTTGCGGCCCCACTGGATTCCGGTGAGCTCGTCGTAGAGCTTTTGGGTAAGCTCGCCGATTTTTCCGCCGCCGATTTCGATTACGTCGTCCTTGTATCTTAACTTTCCGACGGGCGATACGACCGCGGCGGTGCCGGTTCCGAAAACTTCCTCCAAAGCTCCCGAATGCGCCGCTTCAATGAGCTCGTCGACCGAAATCCTGCGCTCCTCGACCTCGTATCCCCAGTCGCGGCAGACATGCAAAATCGAGTCGCGGGTTATTCCCGGGAGAATCGAGCCGTTGAGCATAGGCGTTACGACCCGGCCGTTGATTTTGAACATTATGTTCATCGAGCCGACTTCCTCGATATACTTTCTCTCGACGCCGTCGAGCCAGAGTGCCTGAGAATAGCCGCTGTCATGGGCTTTGACCTGCGCGGCGAGGGAGGCGGCATAGTTTCCGCCGGTCTTTGCATATCCCATTCCGCCGCGAACCGCGCGGACATATTCGTCCTCAATCCAGATTCCGACCGGCTCGAGCCCGCTCTCATAGTAGGCCCCCGACGGTGAGAGGATTATAAGGAAGAGGTATGTTTTCGACGGCGCAACGCCGAGATGAGGGTCGGTCGAAATAACGAACGGGCGGATATAGAGCGAGGTTCCCTCGTCGTAAGGCACCCAGTCGCGGTCGACGTCGACGACAGCCTTTACCGCCTGAACAAAATCCTCCTCGGGAATCTTCGGAATGCAAAGACGCTCGTTTGAGTTGTTCGCGCGCTTCGCATTCATGTCGGGGCGGAACAGGTATACCTCGCCGTTGTCGCCGCGGTAAGCCTTAAGCCCCTCGAACATCTCCTGACCGTAGTGCAGAACCATCGCCGCGGGGCTCAGGGAAATGTCCCCGAACGGGACAATCCTCGGGTCGTGCCAGCCCTTGCCCTCGGTGTAGTTCATAACGAACATGTGGTCGGTGAAAATGTGGCCGAAGCCGAGCTTTTCGCCCCTCGCGGGAATTTTTTTAGGCTCCCGGGTCTTCTGAATTTTAATGTCAAGCATAATTATCCTTCCTTTTTAAGGTGAACTTTGATTTATTATACTGCTAAAGCGAGGAAAATGCAAGTGTTTTTTATACAAGCGCGGTTCTCTTTAATCTTTATACTCGTAGCCCGCCTCAATCGCCTTGAGGTTGGCCTCCAGTAAGTCCTGATGCTTCGCGGAAACGGTCTTTGAAAGCGCGTCGCGAAGGCCGTCCATGGCGACGACCCCGGTTTCGCGGATTACCTTGCCGATCATTATCATATTCGCGAGCGTCGGGATTCCGAGGTCGCGCGCCATCTTGGTCGCGGGAATGTAGTGGACCGAAATATCGGTTCTTTCCGCCTTTCTCTCGATAAGGGTGGAATCCACAAACGCGCAGCCCCCCGCCTTTACGGCGTTTTCGTACTTGTCGAAGGAGGGAAGGTTCATAACGATAAGAATATCCGGCTCCGAAACAATCGGCGAGCCGACCGGCGTATCGCTTATTATAACCGAGCAGTTGGCGGTGCCGCCGCGCATCTCGGGACCGTAGGAGGGCAGCCAGCTTATCTGCTTCTCCTCCTCAAGTCCCTTGTGGGCGAGAACCTTTCCCGCAAAAAGCACTCCCTGACCGCCGAAGCCGGCGATGAGTACCTGAATATATGCCATCTCACTCCGCCTCCTTTGATTTATCCCTGTAAACGCCTAAAGGATAGTAGGGAATCATGTCGCTTTCGACCCAGTCGAGAGCCTTCTGCGGCGTCATTCCCCAGTTCGTCGGGCAGCTCGATACTACTTCGATGAGCGAGAATCCCCTGCCCTCGACCTGATTCTCGAAGGCGCGTTTAATCGCCTTTTTCGCGGCCATGACGTGCTTAACGTTGTTTACCGCAACGCGCTCGATATAGTAGGGCGCGTCGAGGGCGGAAAGCAGCTCGCAAACCTTAATCGGGTAGCCGACCGTTTTAACGTCGCGGCCGTAGGGGGAGGTCTGAGTTACCTGCCCCGGGAGCGACGTTGGTGCCATCTGGCCGCCAGTCATGCCGTAAATCGCGTTGTTTACAAAAATTACCGTGATGTTTTCGTTTCTTGTGGCGGCGTGAACGGTTTCCGCCATTCCTATCGAGGCAAGGTCGCCGTCGCCCTGATAGGTGAAGATGATTCTGTCGGGCATAGCCCTTTTAAGCCCCGTGGCGACGGCGGGAGCGCGCCCGTGGGCGGCCTCCACCATGTCGCAGGAGAAATAGTCGTACGCCATAACCGCGCAGCCGACCGGCGCGACGCCGACGGTTCTGCCCAAAATTCCGAGGTCGTCAATCGCCTCGGCGACAAGGCGGTGGATTATTCCGTGGGTGCAGCCCGGGCAATAGTGCAGCGGTGCGTCGGTAAGAGCCTTCGGCTTTGAAAATACTACGGCCATCAGAACGCGCCTCCTTCCATATCCTCAATAGCTTTAAGTACCTCTTCGGGAGAGGGAATCATTCCGCCGACGCGGGAACAAAGAGTTACCGGCTTTTTGCAGCCCTCGGCGAGGCGAATATCCTCTATCATCTGGCCCATCGAAAGCTCGACAGAAACAAAGCCCTTTACATGCTCCGCGGTCCTTGCGATTACGTCCTTCGGGAACGGCCAGAGGGTTATCGGGCGGATAAGTCCGGCCTTTATTCCCTTGGCGCGGGCGGCGGTTATCGCGTTTTTCGATACCCGCGCCGCGATTCCGAAGGCTACGACGCATACGTCCGCGTCGTCGGTCATGTATTCTTCGTACATAACCTCGTTCTTCTCGACGGTCTTATATTTTTCGTAACGCTCGATGTTTTTCTTCTCGAGCTGCTCGGGAACGAGGTACAGGGAGTTTACGATGTTATGCTCGCGCTTGTTTTCGGTTCCGGTGACGGCCCACGGCTTCTCGTAAACGGTCGTGCGCATGTCCTCGGGAAGCTCCACCGGCTCCATCATCTGGCCGATGGTGCCGTCCGCCAGAAGCATCGCGGGCATACGGTACTTGTCAGCAAGGTCAAAAGCCTTTGCGGTAAGGTCCGCCATCTCCTGAACCGAGGCGGGGGCGAGGACAATAAGCCTGTAGTCGCCGTGGCCGCCGCCCTTTGTGGCCTGGAAATAGTCGGACTGCGAGGGCTGGATTCCGCCGAGGCCGGGGCCGCCGCGCTGGACGTTTACAATGAGCGCGGGAAGGTCGCAGCCCGCAAGATAGGATATTCCCTCCTGCTTCAGGGAAACTCCGGGGCTCGAAGAGGAAGTCATCACCCGGCAGCCCGCCGATGAAACGCCGTAAACCATGTTGATAGCGGAAATTTCGCTCTCGGCCTGTAAAAAAGTTCCGCCGATTTTCGGCATGCGCTTAGCCATATAGGCGGCGATTTCCGTCTGGGGCGTGATGGGATAGCCGAAATAGTGGCGGCAGCCCGAGCGGATTGCGGCCTCGGCAATCGCCTCGTTGCCCTTCATAAGTACCTTAGCCATTTTCTACCTCCTGCTTCTCTACCGTAATCACGCAGTCGGGACACATCATCGCGCAGCAGGCGCAGCCGATGCACTTTGACTCGTCGGTGATTTCGGCGGGCGAATGGCCCTTTTTGTTGATTTTTTCCTTGGCGAGAACAATGAGCTTTCTCGGACACGCGTTCACGCACAGCCCGCAGCCCTTGCAGACGTCCTCATCAAAAGTAATCCTTGCCATAATCAGCCTCCGTAATTATAAATCATAGTATTTCTTCTGCAATTCTATCGGAAAAACCCCGTCCGTGTCAAGCCCCCGGGCGAGATTTTTTTCAACCGAGGTAAAAATTATCTTAAGCCCGCAAAGCCGCGAAAGCTCGCGGGATTTTTCCGTTCCCTCGCGGATAACCGCCGCGTCGGTGAGCCGCCCGAGGTTGGTGTTGTTCGCAATCGCCGTAAACGGGATTCCGCCGGCGGATTCGATTTCGCGCATCACTTCAACCGCCTCTTCGGGGGTTCGGGTGAGCGGGCGCATGAAATTTGCGACAAAAATCATCTCGAAATCGTTTTCCTCGAGGATATAGGGCGCGTACCGCCCGAGGGCGTAGGCTCCCCTGTCGTCGCCGCCTATGTCCAGAACCGCATAGCGGTCGCGCCGCTGGACGACCCCGTAAAGGGACGCCGGCAGCGCGGGGAGGTCGACGTTTGAATTCGCAAACTCGGGCGAGATTACCTCGATTCCCTCGCGTTCCAAAACCTCCGCGGAGTCCTTTGTGCGAAAATAGGGGTTCACGATGTCGAGGTCGGCGATTACGACCCGCTCATGCTCCTTTTTAAGGGCGCGGGCGTAGTTTACCGCGAGATTTGTCTTTCCCGAGCCGTAGTGTCCGGCGAAAAGCGTTACCCTGTGCATGTTCACCTCTTAAATTATATCAAAAGCGGCCGATTAAAGCTTGTTTCTCTGGATTTTTCCGCTGATGGTCTTTGGAAGCTCGTCGCGGAAGGCGATTACGCGGGGATACTTATAAGGAGCGGTGTGGCTCTTTACATAGTTTTGGATTTCCTTTTTAAGCTCGTCGGTGCCGACTGTGCCTTTCGTTAAAACTATGCTCGCCTTTACAATCTGGCCCCTTACCTCGTCGGGAACGGCGGAAACGCCGCATTCCAGAACATAGGGAAGCTCCATTATTACGCTCTCAATCTCAAACGGGCCGATTCTGTAGCCGGAGGACTTGATAACGTCGTCGACGCGGGAAACATACCAGAAATAGCCGTCCTCGTCGCGCCAGGCGGTGTCGCCGGTGTGGTAGTAGCCGTCGTGCCATGCCTCGCGGGTGAGGCCCTCGTTGAGGTAGTATTCTTTATAAAGCCCAACCGGAACCTCCTCGGAGGTGCGGATTACGATTTCGCCGACTTCGCCGTTTGCGACGGGGTTTCCGTCGGGGTCTAAGATGTCGATGTCGTACTGCGGGGAAGCCTTGCCCATAGAGCCGTACTTCGGAACGTCGCCGTAGAGGTTTCCGATTACAAGGGTGGTTTCGGTCTGGCCGAAGCCCTCCATAATTTCAAGGCCGGTCGCCTGCTTGAACTGCTTCGCGACCTCGGGGTTAAGTGCCTCGCCGGCGGTGGTCATATGATGAATCGACGAGAGGTCGTAAACCGAGAGGTCCTCCTTAATCATCATTCTGAGCATGGTCGGCGGCGCGCAGAAGGTGGTGATGTTGTACTTCGCGAACAGCGGGAGAATATCGGCGGCGTCGAATTTGTCGAAATCATAGACGAAAACCGCACCCTCGCAGAGCCACTGGCCGTAGAGCTTGCCCCAGAGGGATTTTCC
>CANPZQ010000094.1 GCA_947588775.1 uncultured Clostridia bacterium | reverse complement strand
TGTAAAATACCTTCGCCCCATGGCGGCTAAGGGAGGGAACAGTAAATGGCAGAAGTTCGTGTCGGCAAAAACGAATCCCTGGATACGGCTCTCAAGCGTTTTAAGAGATCGTGCGCCAGAGATGGCGTTATCGCCGAAGTTCGCAAGCGCGAGCATTACGAAAAGCCTTCGGTTAAGCGCAAGAAAAAATCTGAAGCTGCTCGCAAGCGCAAATATTAAGTGCATATAAAAACGAAGCGGGCAGTTTTTCTGTCTGCTTCGGTTTTTTAAGGAGCTGATTTTTTGCTTCACACTCCCGACTATGTATTTCTCTCCGTCGCGGATATTCCGGTCGAATTTTTCCGCCGGGAGGGGATTGACGCGCTGATTTTAGACCTCGACAACACCCTTACCACCCACAACAACCCCGTTCCCGACCCCGCGCGGCTCGAATGGTTCAACCGCGTAAAGGCGAGCGGCCTTAAAATGATAATCGTTTCAAACAACCACCCCGAACGGGTGAAGCCGTTCGCGGAATTTTTGGGGCTCGACTTCGTCCCGGAGGGCAGAAAGCCGCTTCCGAAGGGCTATAACGAGGCGTGCAGAAGGCTTGAAATTCCGAAAAAGAGGATTGCCGCCGTCGGAGATCAGATTTTTACCGACGTTATGGGGTGCAAGGCGGCGGGGATTCGCTCGATATTTGTTTTCCCGATTGAATATGAAACAGGCTTCTGGTTCAGGGTAAAAAGGACGCTCGAACGCCCGCTTTTGCCGCCGAAGCCGAAAGGAAGTGACTGAATGGGCGCGATTTTCGGCCCCGCGGGCAGCCCCGAGGCTTTTTCAAAAAAATACAAGTCCTCCGCCGACATGCCGAAGTATCTCCGCGAATACGGCCTTGACGCATTTGAATACCAGTGCGGCCAGGGCGTCAGGGTTTCGGACGCTTTGGGCGCGTCCCTCAAAGAAAAGGCCGCCGAGGAGGGGATAACCCTATCTTTGCACGCGCCGTACTTTATCTCGCTTTCAAGCGTAGAGCCGGAAAAGCGTGACAAGTCGATTGACTACATACTTCAGAGCGCGGCGGCGGCGAAAAAGATGGGCGCGAAAAGAATCGTAATCCACTCCGGCTCATGCTCGAAAATTTCCCGCGAGGAGGCCCTGTCGCTCGCGAAGGACACCCTTTCGAGGGCGCGGAAAGCGGCGGTTGAGGCGGGCTTTGAGGATATAATCTTCTGCCCCGAAACGATGGGGAAATTCAACCAGCTCGGAAACCTCGAAGAGGTGCTGGAGCTTTGCAGGCTCGACGAAAGCTTCCTGCCGACGATTGATTTCGGCCATCTCAACGCGAGAACCCTCGGCGGAGTGAACTCGAAAGAGGCGTTTGAACATATTCTCTCGGAAATAGAGGCAAAGCTCGGCTCCGACCGCCTAAAACGCTTTCACAGCCACTTTTCAAAGATTGAGTACACCGAGGGCGGCGGCGAAAAGCGGCATCTTACGTTTGAAGATACGCTCTACGGCCCCGATTTCGAGCCGCTTATGGAGCTTATCGCGAAAAAGAACCTTAGCCCGACGTTCATCTGTGAAAGCGCGGGAACCCAGGACGCCGACGCTCTGGCGATGAAAAAAAGCTATCAAAAATTCATCCTTGGGAGGAATGAAAAATGACCAAATACGAAAGACTTATGGCCGCGCTGCCCGATGAAATCGACGCCGCGCTTATTACCGAGGACGTAAACCGCCGCTACTTTACGGGAATGAAGTCCTCCGCCGGAACAGTTTTGGTAACGCGCGAAAAGGCCTATCTCGTAATCGACTTCCGCTACATCGAAAAGGCGCGCAAAACCGTCCGCGACGCGGAGGTAATAATGCAGGAAAAGCTCTATGAGCAGCTCAATTCCCTTTTGGAGAAGCACGGCGCGAAAAACGTCGCCATCGAGGCGAACACCGTCACCGTCGCGCAGCTCAACGCCATGAGAAAGAATCTAAAAGTCGAAGTCGTCGATACCGACGCCTTAAGCGAAGCCGTCGACAAGCTCAGAATTGTAAAAACTCAGGACGAAATCGACAAAATCATCAAGGCGCAGAGAATCGCCGAGGCGGCCTTTGAGGACGTTCTGAATTTTATCCGTCCGGGCGTAACCGAGAAGGAAATCGGGCTCCATCTCGACTACTACATGCTTATGCACGGCGCGGAGGCACTTTCCTTTGAAACAATCGCCGTTTCGGGGCCGAATACCTCGCTCTGCCACGGCGTTCCGACCGACAGAAGGGTTCAGCCGAACGAGTTTGTCCTCATGGACTACGGCGCGACCTACGACGGCTACCACAGCGACATGACAAGAACCGTCTGCGTCGGAAAGCCCACAGAAAAAATGGAGCGCGTCTACGGAATCGTTCTGGACGCGCAGCTTAAGGCCATTGCCGCAATAAAAGCCGGCGCAAAGGGCGCGGATATTGACAAAATCGCCCGCGACGTTATCACCGAAGCCGGCTACGGCGAAGCCTTCGGCCATTCGCTCGGCCACGGCGTAGGAATGGAAATCCACGAAACCCCGAACGCCTCGCCCTCCTCGAAGCATGTTTTTGAGGAAAATATGATTGTTACCGTCGAGCCGGGAATATATCTTCCCGACGAATTCGGCGTAAGAATAGAAGATTTTGTCATAATCAAGCCCGACGGCTGCGTAAATATGACTTTGGCAAAGAAAAATTTGATTTCTTTGTAAAAATCGCTTGCATTTATTCAAAAGATAGGTTACAATATACTGTAACCCAAAGCAAGGAAAAATAAAAAGACAGAAATTGCGGGAAGCCCCCGCGGAAAGTGAGGACACCAAGCTATGATTACAGCAGGTGATTTCAGAAACGGCGTAACATTTGAAGAGGACGGCAACGTAATGCAGGTCATCGAGTTCCAGCACGTCAAACCCGGCAAGGGCGCGGCGTTCGTAAGAACAAAGACCAAGAACGTTCTCACCGGAGCGGTGGTTGAAAAATCCTACAACCCCACCGCAAAGTTCCCGACCGCCTTTATCGAGAGGAAGGATATGGAGTATTCCTACTCCGACGGCGAGCTTTACTACTTCATGGATTCGGAAACCTACGAGCAGGTTCCCGTCAGCCCCAAGGACGTCGGCGATAACTTCAAGTTCGTCAAGGAGAACATGGTTTGCACGATTCTCTCCTACAAGGGCAAGGTATTCGGCGTTGAGCCTCCGTTCTTTGTCGACCTTACCGTTACCCAGACCGACCCCGGCTTTGCGGGAAACACCGCCACCAACGCCACCAAGCCCGCCACTCTTGAAACCGGCGCGGAAATCAAAGTTCCGCTCTTTATCAACGAGGGCGACGTTATCCGCATCGACACCCGCACCGGCGAATACATGCAAAGAGCATAATATTCCCTGCGGAATTTACCAAGAAAGGAAGATTTTATAATGCTTTCCGAAAAAGCGGCATACCTTAAGGGCCTTATCGACGGCCTTGAGATTGACGACTCCACCAAGGAGGGCAAGGTTCTTTTAGCCCTCAGCGACGTAATCAACGAAATCTGCGAAACCGTAGACTGCATCGACGCCGACGTCGACGACATCGTCGATTTCTGCTCGTCGGTCGACGAGGACCTTTCCGATGTTGAGGAGGAGGTTTTCGGCGAAACCGAGGAATGCGAGTGCGACGGCCATTGCTGCCACTGCGACGACGAGGACGATGACGACTGCGCATACGAGGTAACCTGCCCGACCTGCGGCGACACGATTGAGCTCAACGACCTCATGCTTGAGGACGGCGCGCTTGACTGCCCGAACTGCGGCGAGCACCTCGAATTCGACTTCGACGACGAGGAAGAGGACGAGGACGACGGGGAGTAATTCCCGCCCGAAAAACTTAATAACCAATATCTTCGGGGTTGGGTGAAATTCCCGACCGGCGGTTACAGTCCGCGAGCAGATGCATGAATCGGTGAAATTCCGATACCGACGGTAAAGTCCGGATGAGAGAAGATTATGCTTAAAAGCAAAACGCCCGCGGATATTTCTCCGCGGGTTTATTTTTTAAGGAGATGTTTTCAATGAATGCTTCAAACTCACGCAAAACAACCGTAACGCTCGTTCTTGCCGCGCTTTTTTCCGCACTCGCATATCTCACGGTGTTCATTCTGCGAATACCCTTCGTTCCCGCGGTCGGTTTTCTGAAATATGAGGCAAAGGACGCGGTTCTCGCGCTCGAGGCCCTTATTCTCGGACCGCTGCCCGCGGCGTTGAGCTCGTTTGTAATCTCGGTTATCGAGATGGTGACAATAAGCGAAACCGGAATAATCGGCGCGGTGATGAACTTTCTCTCGTCGATGGCGTTTGTGCTCCCGGTCGGGATTATTTACAAATACCGCCGCAGCATAAACGGCGCGGTAATCGGCCTGATTTGCTCGGTAATCTCCGAAACGGTCGTAATGCTTCTTTGGAACTATCTTATTTCCCCGCTCTATATGGGAATTTCCCGCGAGGCGATAACGGAGCTTCTTTTGCCGGGATTTCTCCCGTTTAACGCCGTGAAGTCGACCGTAAACGCCGCTATAACGTTTCTTCTCTATAAGCCGATTATGACGGTTTTAAGGAAGGCGGGCCTCCTGCCAAAGCGCGAGCAGTCCGAAAGTGCCGGCAAGACGCTCCCCATCGTTATAAACGTAATCTGCGTGCTTTTACTCGCCGGCGCGATAATGTTTATTTTAATCTCGAAGGTGAACGCAAATGAATAACGTCGAAATCATCAACGACACCCTGCGCCGCTGCAAATCCGGCGTATTAAAGCTTAAAACCGACGCCGCCGTCAAAAGGACGAAATTATACGCTCCATGCTTTGTCAGCGGGCTTTCCCCGAAAAAAAGAGAAGGAAAATTTTTCCTCGAAGCATGCGGAACGCTCGAATCCGCGAAAAGAATACATAAATCCGGCAGAACGGCGGTTTTGAACTTTGCGAACCCCGTCGAGCCGGGCGGGGGAGTGCTTCGCGGGGCGAACGCGCAGGAGGAATACCTCTGCCGGGCGACGAACCTCTATCCCTGCCTTAAAAGCGATAACGCCGCGCCATACTACAGGCTCCACAGGGAAAAATATGACAAAGAATTTTCAAGCGGCAGCTTTTTAGCGACGGATTCGCTTATTTACAGCCCCGGGATTACGCTTTTCAGAGATGAAAACGGCGATTATACCTCCCGTCACTTCTCCGTCGACGTAATCACCTGCGCCGCGCCGATGTTTTTGTACGGCGTTTTCGGAATCGATGAAAGCGGGCTTCGCGAAATATTTTCCCGAAGGATAAAAAATATCCTCGAATCCGCGATTGACAATAAGGCCGAAAACATTGTTTTGGGCGCGTTCGGCTGCGGGGCGTTCGCGAATCCTCCCGAAACGGTCGCGGCGGCGTTCGCGGACGTTTTCGGGAATGAAAGATACAAAAAAGCCTTTGAAAACGTCGTTTTCGCAATCAAAGGCGGAGGCGCAAACGCCGCGGCTTTTTCCCGCGTTCTTAAATTGCCTATTGACAATTCGCGCTGAGCGTTATATAATGATAAAAACAGAAAATTCCTTATCAAGAGCGGCGGAGGGAACAGGCCCCGTGAAGCCCGGCAACCTTTAAAAGGTGCTAAATCCTGCGGTTTTACCGAAAGATGAGGACGATGAACTTTTCGCGTGCTCCTCTTTGGGGCGCGCTTTTTTGGCGCATTGTCCGCGCACAGCGAAAAATACGAACGGAGGAAGTATAATGAAGCGTCTTTTTACATCAGAATCAGTCACCGAGGGTCATCCCGATAAGCTCTGCGACCGCGTTTCCGACGCGGTTCTGGACGAATGTCTGAGGCAGGACCCAATGTCCCGCGTAGCCTGCGAAACGCTTGCCGCGACGGGAATGGTAACGGTCTGCGGGGAGATAACCTCTAAGGCCGTCCTCGACATTCCGGAAATCGTCCGCGCCGCCGTCCGCGACGTCGGCTACGACCGCGCAAAATTCGGCTTCGACTGCGAAACCTGCGCGGTTCTAAGCACCTTAAACCACCAGTCCGCCGACATCGCGATGGGCGTCGACGATTCTTTGGAGAGCCGCGGCTCGGGAAAGCTCGACATCGGCGCCGGCGACCAGGGGATGATGTTCGGCTTTGCCTGCAACGAAACCCCTGAGCTTATGCCGATGCCGATTTCCTATGCTCATAAGCTTGCCAAACGCCTTGCCGAGCTCAGAAAAACGGGGGAGCTCGCCTATCTTCGCCCCGACGGCAAAAGTCAGGTTACCGTCGAATATGACGGCGGAAAGCCGGTGCGAGTCGACAGCGTAGTGATTTCCACCCAGCACGACCCCGACGTAACGCAGTCCCGAATCCGCGAGGACATGATTGAGCGGGTTATCCGCGAGGTTATCCCCCCTGAGCTTTTGGACAACGACACGGTTTACTACATAAATCCGACCGGCAGGTTTGTTATCGGCGGCCCGCAGGGCGACTGCGGCCTCACCGGGCGCAAAATTATCGTCGACACCTACGGCGGATATTCCCGCCATGGCGGCGGCGCGTTCAGCGGTAAGGACCCCACCAAGGTCGACCGCTCCGCTGCCTACGCCGCCCGCTATGCCGCGAAAAACATCGTCGCCGCGGGGCTTGCCGAAAAATGCGAGCTGCAAATCGCCTACGCGATAGGCGTAGCTAAGCCTGTTTCGCTGATGGTAGACACCTTCGGCACCGGAAAAGTCAGCGACGATAAGCTTGCCGCCGCAGTTCTTAAGGTATTCGACCTTCGCCCCGCCGCGATAATAAGCGAGCTCGGGCTTCGGAACATGAGCTATGTCCCGCTTTCCGCCTACGGCCATATGGGCCGCGAGGATTTGGGCGTTTCGTGGGAACGCACCGACCGCGTCGGCGCGCTGCTTGAAGCAGTGAAATGAAGGCCCCGGAAAAGCTTTTTATCGCCGTATGCGTAATTGCGATTGCAGTTTCGGCGGCGGCCGTTTACCTTTCCTCCGACCGACGTCACGAGGGCGTGAGGATAATTGAAGAGGGGAGCGGCGCGCAGGAGGAATACGACGTTTCGGCGATAAATTCCGCGACGGCGGAGGATTTTATGGAGGTTGACGGAATCGGCGAGGTCCGCGCGGGGGATATAATCGCCTACCGCGAGGCAGTCGGCGGCTTTCGCAGCGTTTATCAGCTTAAAGACGTAAACGGAATCAGCGACGCGATTTTTGAGCGGATTATCGCGCATTTCTATCTTTCCGCAACGCCGGAAAAAGCTGCTCCCGCCGAAGAAACCGCCCCCAAGGCGGTCTCAGAGCCATCTCCGAAAACCGAGCCTCCGAAAACAGAATCCCCGAAAACCGAGCCAGCCGAAACCATGCCCGCGCCGGCGACCGAACCTCCCGAAACCGCCCTGCCGGAAACGGAGCGAACGATGCGAAGCGTGAACATAAATTCCGCGACGGCGGACGAGCTTGCCGACGCGCTCGCGCGTTCGCTGGAGAAACGTCCGCAGCTTTTGAAGCTGCTTTCGATGAACCACTACGATATGGAGGAGAATAGCTCTCTTGAACGTCTGACG
>CANPZQ010000093.1 GCA_947588775.1 uncultured Clostridia bacterium | reverse complement strand
CGCTTTTCCCGCCGCGCTCTCCCTCATTCGTTCCGAATCCATTCAGAACCGCAGAAATCAGAACTCATAAACCGGCACGTCAGCCCCATATTTCAGCGGCTCACTCACCCCCGCACACCCCCAAAATCGCCTCCGCGAAAATTTTCGCATTTTCCACCAGCGCGTCGACGCGGATAAACTCGTCCGCCCCGTGAATGCGGTTGTCCTCGCCCTCGACCTCGCAGCCGAAAGCCACGCCGCCCGGCATTCCGTGGACGTAGGTGCCGCCGCCGATGGCAATCGGCTCGCCCTTTTTGCCGGTGACGGCCTCGTATGCCGCCAAAAGCTTCTTTACAAAGGGGCTGTCCGCGGGAACGCAGTGCGGCTCGCTGCCGCGGATTTGAGCCTCAAAGCCCGCGCCTTTGAGCGTCTTTGAAAGCTTTTCGCGCACCGTTTCTACGCTTTCGCAAACCGGGAAGCGAATGTCGATTGCGCCGTTCATTTCCCCGTTTTCAAGGTCGAGAATGCTCAAAACCAGCGTCAGCGCGCCGGATTCATCGTCGGAAGCCTTGACCCCGGCGTGAAGCCCGTCGGTTTCGCGGTAGGGAAACGCCTCCGCAAGCCCCCTGATAAGCCCGTCGGCGGGGCTCCCGAGCTCAAGAAGCGAAAGCAGCTTAATCAACGCCGTGAGCGCGTTGTCGCCGGTTTCGGGGGTTGAGGCGTGCGCGCTTACCCCTTCGGCGGAAATTTTCACCGTGCCGTTCTCCTCGGAAAAGCCGAATTTTACCGTGCAGCAAGCCTTTTCGGCGGCTTTCTTGACTTTTTCAAGGGGGAGTCTTACGACCGCCGAGGCGGAAGCGGGAACCGCGTTCACGGTTTTTCCGCCGTGGAGCTCAGAAAGCGCGGACGAAGGGCATTTCGCGGAAAATCCCGCGTTTATATGCCCCTTTTCGATGTTTATAAGCGGATAGCATGCGTCGGGCGTAAAGAGCTGCGGCGGCAGTTTTTTCTTTGTCATATAGTGAGCCATGTCGGAGGAGCCGCACTCCTCGCCGGTGCCGACAATCAGTTCGACGGGGCTTTCAAGCTTAACTCCGAGCTCTTTGAGCGCATACATCGCGTAGATAACCGAAACGGCGGGACCCTTGTCGTCCATCGCGCCGCGCCCGTAAATCAGCCCGTCCTCGACGGTCGCCTTATATGGCTCCTTGGTCCAGCCGTCGCCGGCTGGAACGGTGTCGAGGTGCGCCAGAATCCCGAGGGAGCTTTCGCGGTCGTCGGTGAAAATCCTGCCGGCATAGCCGTCGACGTTTTCGGTTTTAAAGCCGAGCCCGCGGCATATTTCAAGCGCGCGGTCGAGGCATTTTCTCGCACCCTTGCCGAAGGGAGCACCCTCCGCCGCCTCCTGGCGATAGCTCGGGCAGGCGATAAGCTCGCCGAGGGTTTTAATCATCTCGGGCCTCAGCGATTCTATTTTTTCGTGAATTTTTGTCATATCCATAAAATACAGCTCCTTTCAGAAATCGTTTTTTCGGGCTGAAGGCGTTATCAGCCCTTTCTCACAAGCACCATCGCCGAAATCGGCGGAACGACCACGCCTTCGCAGTAGGTCGCCATCGGCTTTGCGGAGGCGGCGATGTCGCTGACGTGAAGATACCATTCGCCGTCGGGAAGCATAAACATCTTCGCGCGGGGAATCGGGTTCACGAGAATCAGCATGCTTTCCTCTGCGCCGCTGAGGCGGAGGGCAATAGTGCCGTCCTGACTTGACAGAACCTCCGACGAATGTTCGATTTCGTAGTAGTTCGTCATTCTCAGGAGGCTGTGGGCCTTTCTGAATTCAATCAGGCCGCGGCAGTATTCCGCCTCGCGGGCGTTTTCCCGAAGAAGATTCCATTTAATCGAGTTTACCGAATCGGGGGAGCGGTAGCTGTTGCCGTCGAATTTACCGTTGCCGAGGGGCTTCGAGCGCAGAAGCTCCTGCCCCGACTGAATGAACGGAATCCCCTGCGCGAGCATAACAAGAGCCATCGCGAGCCGGGACATTTTCTTTCTGTCCTCGTCGGAAACGTTTCCGACCGAAACGCAAAGCTTGTCCCAGAGCGTGAGGTTGTCGTGCGCCTCGCAGTAGTTTACCGTCTGGCATGGCGAGCCCGCCCACGGCGCGTAGCCGAGCAGCCCGTTTATGACCGTCTGGCGGTAGTGGTAGTTTCCGCTTATATAGCCGAGGGCGGCGTCGGCGAAGGTGTCGCCCTTAATCGCGTCGCGGAAGCCGTCGTTGAAGAACGCGCAGCCGGGCATATGCCTTGCGTTGAAGCGGGAGGCGGCTTTTTCGTGTGAAAGCGCGATTTCTCCGCCCGACCAGCCTTCGCCGTAGACGATTGCCGAGGGGTTGAGCTTTTTGAGCCGCTCAGAAATCATGTTCACGGTGTCGATGTCCATAACGCCCATAAGGTCGAAGCGGAAGCCGTCGATTTTGTACTCCCGCGCCCAGAACATAACCGAATCAATTATATATTTTCTCACCATCGCCCGTTCCGAGGCGATTTCGTTTCCGCAGCCCGAGCCGTTCGAGTATCTTCCGAGGCCGTCGCGGCGGTAGTAGTATCCCGGAAAAGAAATCCCGAGCGGGCTGTCCTCCGTCCGGTAGGTATGGTTGTAGACGACGTCCATAATCACGCCTATTCCCGCGCGATGGAGCGTAAGAATCATCTTTTTAAGCTCGCGGATGCGTTCCCCGGGCTCCTTCGGATTCAAGGAAAACGAGCCGTCCGGAAGGTTGTAGTTCGCGGGGTTGTAGCCCCAGTTGTAGCTCCGCGACGGGTTAAGCTCGTCTACGCCCTCGAAGTCGAAAACCGGCATTATCTGGACATGAGTGACCCCGAGCCTTTTGAGGTGGCCGAGGCAGGTCGGTTCGCCGGTTGAAAGCGAGTAATCCGGATTTGTGAGCGCGGCGAATTTCCCCCTCTCCTCCGGGGGAACGTGGGAGGACGGGTCGGCGGAAAAATCCCGCACCGACATCTCGTAAATAACCGCGTCGGCGGGGGAGCGAAGAGTAACATATCCCGAATCGCCCCAGCCGTCGGGATTCAGCTTTTCGAGGTCGACGACAACCCCCATTTTTCCGTTCGCGCCTGCAGCTCTTGCATATGCGTCGACGCCCTCGCGGGTTTCGCCGCCGTAGGTAAAGGAGTAGTTGTAGAAGATGCCCTCAAGGCGCATCGGGTAGACGTATCGCCAAACGCCGTCCGCGCCCGCCGCCATCGGGATAATCTCGCCCGGAGGGTTGGCCTCGGAGCTGTAAAGCCTCAGCTCGACGCTTTCGGCGACGGGAGCCCATACCGAAAACGAGGTTTCGTTTTCCCCCAAAAAAACGCCGAGCTCGCCGTCGTAAGAAAATTTTCTGTCAATGTCAGCAAAATCCATGTTAAGTTGCTTTCTCCTTATATTTTCTGAGTACCGATATTATAGCTCTTTCGGCGGATTATTTCAATAGCAATTTTGCCGAAAAGTGCCTGACGTTCCCCGAAAAGCTAATCCTCCCAGATTTTTTCGGGAAGGCTCTTCAAAAACGCGGTGAGCTCCTCAGCCATCTCGCGCTGTTCGCTGATTCGGGGGTGTCCCGGGGTCGCGAGGCCGCAGCGGGTGTATCTGAAGTGGTAGACGAAGCGATTTTCCCCGCCGAGGCGCGAGGCGATTTCGTCCATTGCGTCGTCCCATTCGGGGGCGTGCTGTAAAACCGTAAGAGCCAATACCACGGCCGCGCCGCCCGCCTTTTCGCGGACGTCGTTTACAATTTCGACATATTTAGAGAGCCATTTTTCCCGCATGTCCGGCTTTTTGAGAACGTCGGGGTCGGGGTATGCGTCGTTCTGGCCGATTGCGAAGATTACGACATGCGGCCTGAAGCTGAAATCCCACTCGCTTCTCGGCCTGTAGGACGAATAGCGGAGCATGTTGTAGCAGCTTTCAACGCCCTTTGTATCGGGCATCTCGAAATAGCCTGTGCCGTCGAAGATTGCGATTCCGCCCTGGGAGGTGTCGTAGACCTCGGCGGGAAGAAGCTTTGCGACGAGCTGGGGGTATGCGTGAAGCGCGTTGTCGAATTTTCCGTCATGGCCGTCGGGGTCGCACTTTCCGGCGAATTCCTCGCAATCAACCACCGACCCCGCCGAAACGGAGTCGCCGTAGACCTCGATTCTCTTCCGAGGCTTCGGGGGAAGCTCTAATAGCCGCGGATTTTCGCCGTTGATATAAATTGCCGAAACCGTAAGGTAATGCCCCTCCATTCTGCGATAGACGGTGACGGTGTGTTCGCCCTCGGGAAGGTTCTGCGCGACGGTGAGATTCGCCTCCCGCGCGCGCCCGACGTCGAAGCACTTTTCCTCGCCGTCCACCACCGCCCCGATAAGCGTCGGCCAGCCGAAACAGTCGTTTTCGGCCTCAATTTTCACGGATGTTCCCGAAAACCGCAGCGTAAACGCCGCCCCCGGCCAGCAAAGCGTCGCCCTCCCGTCCGAAAAATCCACCCTCCCCGAGTACCTGATAAGCCCGTCCCCCGGTAAAATTTTCAGCATGATGACACCTCCGAAAAAAATGTGGTTAGGATAATTGTAGCATATTTGGCGGGGAGTTGCAAGGGGGGTGGGGGAGGGGGTGGCGAAGCGGAGTTTTCAGTGGACAGCAGAAGGCAGGTGGGAAAATAAGAAGCCGTATGCTGTCACTTGTAAAATTTTTCAAATACGGAAAGAAAAATCCATCTTCATTCACTATCTACTCATCTTTACAAGTGAGTTTTGGTCGTCTAAGACAGGCAAAACTACTCCTTTTGCAGCAATTTTATTGCTATTTTTACCAATTTATTCGACAAAATCCCCCAAAACATAGTGCAAAAAGCAGAAATCGCAAAATTTGCACTTTTCCAAAAAAATTCGACAATTTTCGATGGGAGCATGTGGTATACTGGTTTTATAAATATGTTCAGGAGGCCAACCATGAAAACCAATGAAATCAAAACTCAAACGGAAATCTATGACACGCTTTTGAAGCTCTCGGCACCGCCGCACATGCCCGGGTTTGGGTATCTTGCCACGGCAATTGAACTTGCGGTTGCAGAGCCGGACTACATATCCTCCGGGACGAGGAAGCTTTATGTCGAGGTCGCGCGACAAAATAATGTCAAGCCGCAAAACGTTGAGGTTTCGATTCGGCAAACTATTGAGGCGGCGAAGAATCGCGATGGTATGAGCGAGTTTGGGGAATATTTTGATGGGCTTACTAATCCGGAAACAGGCCGACCAACGAATTTGGTGTTTATTTCGACGGTGGCGGAGAGGGTTCGGGAAAAGGAGGAGGCGGGGGAGTGAGATAGGGGTGAGGTTAGGTAAGCGCGGCGGAGAAAGCGGCCAAACGCCGCGAAATTCGGGTGGGCGGGCGGGTGGGACCGACGCAGGAGCTTTCTCCGCCGCGCCGGGGTTATGCATAGGGCTTTGGGGGGCTGGCACAAGGAAAAAAGGCCGACCAACCCCACCGTTGTCAGAGGACAGAGGTATGCGGAAACAGAATCCGGCGAAAAATTTCGGCCTACTGCAAAGGCCTGAACCTCACCCACCCCCGCTCCGCCTGCGGCTCCGGGGGATAGGATTCGGTTCAGGTGTAGATTGGGCGCGCGGCTCGCCTGTGGCTTTGCGCGCAACCCCGCCGCGGCGAATGGGGCTCCTTCCCTGCGCCCACCCACCCGCCCACCTTTCCCGCAGCCCACCCGCCCCCTTCGCCGCGCATCCACCTGCTTTCATTCCCTTTCCCCCATTTTGTAACCGTTTTTTAACCATTTCCCCCTTTTCTTTCTTGAAAAAGTGTGATATTATAATATTGTGACATTTTGTCGGAAATTTTTCAGCGGGGGATTTGTTTTATATGCGAAAACTCAGAAAATTTATTTGCGTGATGCTCGCGGCGGTCATGGCGGCGATGGCGGCTTCGTCCTGCGTTTCGGCGGCGGGGCTGAGCTTCGCGCCGGACTTTGACGTCTACTCCGAGGCGGCGTATTTGCTGAATCTCGACACCGGGGAGCCGCTGTATCAGAAAAACGCCGACAGGCAGCTCACGCCGGCCTCCTTGACAAAAATAATGACGGCGGTGCTTGTTCTGGAGCAGTTTTCCGACAATATCGCCGCGCTTTCGACTACATATGTTTCGGGCGGATACGAGTGCTTCGACGAGCTTTACATGACCGGCTGTTCGACGGCGGACATTCAGCCCGGCGAGAAGGTTTCCTACAAGGATTTATTATACGCGCTGATGCTTCGTTCGGCATGTGAGGCGGCGAATATAATCGCCGTGAACATCGGGGGAACGCTTTCGGGGTTTGCGGAGATGATGAATCTCAAGGCCGCGCAGCTCGGTATGGAAAACACGCACTTTACGAACGCCCACGGGCTTTTCTATGAGAATCATTACACCACTGCGCGCGACATGGCGACGCTCACGCAGTATGCGCTGAGCCTGCCGATGTTTGCGGAAATTTCCTGTTCCGAAACCTACGAGATGGAGGCCACGTCCTTCCACGAGGCGAGAACCATCAGCCATACAAACACAATGATGTCCAAGGCGAACGGCGGGGATTACTACTACGAATACGTCAAGGGAATCAAGACCGGTACCCTTGATCAGGCGGGACGGTGCCTTGCGTCGACCGCCTATAAGGACGGCTACAGCTATCTTTTAATCACCCTCAACGCGCCGCAGTACGATGCCGACGGGAACGCGGTTATGTACAACATGATCGATCACAAGGCGATTTACGAATGGGCGTTCTCGAATTTTGAATATACGACAGTCATCAGCGAAACCGAAGAGGTTGCCGAGGTTCCTGTGGAATACGGCGACGGCGTGGACTATGTAATCGTCCGGCCGAGCAGGGAATATTCAAGAATCTGGTCAAAAAGCGTTCCGCCCGATTCGGTTCACAGAAGCATAGAGCTCGAATCAAACGTAATCGCGCCGATAAACGCCGGGGACGTTCTGGGGAAGATGGAGCTGCAATACGGCGGCGAAACGCTTATAACGGTCGACCTTGTCGCAACGGCGAGCGTCGCGAGGTCGGCGGAAAAGGAGAAAATCGCCGTCGCGCAGAGCTTCATAGGCTCCGACGAATTCAACGCCGCCGCGAAATACTCCCTTGCATTTTTTCTGGCCTACACTGTTCTGGTCATCATTCTCAAAATAGTCGTCGCGAGGGAAAACAAGAAGCGTTCGAGAATGTACGGAACGCCGAAGAGAAGAAGGTAAAATCGGAAACACCCGCACGGGGGAGTGCGGGTTTTTTTGTGCGATGACGGTACAAAGCTTTAAATTTTTTTGCTTAGCTTGAAAAGTGAAAATCTGATTTCTGAATTCTGACTGTCTGATTTCTGACAGGGGCGCGGCGGAAAAAGCGGGAAAAGGGCGCGAAATGGCGGGGGCGGGAGGGTGGGACCGACGCACCAGCTTTTTCCGCCGCGCGGGCTTACGCAGGAAACCCGAATGAGGCCGCGCGCCCAACCCCGGCCTGACCCGAATCCCGTCCCCCGAAGCCCGCAGGGCGGAGCGGGGGCGGGTGAGGGGCAGGCTTTGGAAGAACGCGCCAAACTGCGGCTTTTATCGTCTGTATTCTGACTTCCGCCTCCGTGCCTCTGACCGGATTCGTTCCTCACCCACCCCCGCTCAGCCCCGCAAGGGGGCTTCGGGGGGCGGGTTCGTCGCG
>CANPZQ010000092.1 GCA_947588775.1 uncultured Clostridia bacterium | reverse complement strand
GGGGGTGGGTGGGCGGGTGGGGCGATGGAAAGGAGCTTTCTTCCCCCGCGCCGGGGGCGTTCCGCCTTTTTTTGGAAAAGAGATACAATTAGTCTGTGAGATTATTCACCCATGTTTTCTTTTTTACAAGAATATACCCGACTGCGCAGCGGACAAGGCCGGACATCTGCTCGGCGAGGGCTATCATTGCGACGGGAACCGACGGCGCAAAATGTGTAAGCAGGAAAACTACCGGGTAGTTCACCGCCCATACCGCGCCGCTGTCGAAGAAGAAGGTTATAATAGTCTTTCCGCCGGAGCGAAGCGTGAAGTAGCATGCGTTCAGAAACGCCTGAATCGGCATTCCGGCGGCGCAGGCGAGTATTATTTTTGTCGCAAGAGCCTGAATTTCCGGCTCGGTGTTGTAGAGCTTCGGGAAAACCGGCGCAATCGCCGCCATCGCGAGCCCCGTTACGGCGCAGGACAGCACCGAAACAAATATCAGCTTTCGGTCAAGGTCGACGGCCTCGTCGGTTTTGCCCGCGCCGAGCGCGTTTCCGACGATTATCGAAACCGAGCTTCCGAGGGAAAGAAAAACTACGTTAAATAAGTTTGAAACGGTCGTCGAGATGTTCTGCGCGCTTACAACCTCGAGCCCGCGGGCCGAATAGCACTGCGCGACGGCCGCGATTCCGAAGCTCCAGACCGCCTCGTTCATCAGAAGCGGCGTGCCTTTGATGATAATTGCCTTCGCTATCTTTTTCGGGATTCTCGCGCTGCGGTAAAGTCCTTTTGCGAAGGGGTTTTTGTCGGTATGAATATGCGTCCACGACATAACGATTAAGGCCTCGACATAGCGCGAAATAACCGTTGCAACGGCCGCGCCGACCGCCCCGAGAACGGGCGCGCCGAGGTTTCCGAAAATAAGAACCCAGTTCAGAAACAGGTTCACCGCGACGGCGGCGATTCCCGCCGTCATCGGCAGAACGGTTTCACCCGTTTCGCGGAGCGTGCTCGAATACGCCTGCGTGAGCGCGAAGGGCAGCAAGCCGAAAATCATCACGCCGAGATAGTCGCAGCCGTAGCCGAGCGTCGCCGCAGGGTCGCCGACGGCGGCGTTGTCGGATATGTAGAGGGATACAAGCGCGGGGCGCGCCGTACCGAAAACGGCTATGCCGACGGCGGCCATCACGGTGCAGATTATAAGCTTGAAGCGGACCGTATAACGAACGCCGTCGCTGTCGGAGCTTCCGTGGTACTGCGAGGTAAAGATTCCCGCGCCGGCAACCGCGCCGAATATCATTATATTGAAAACAAAGACGAGCTGGTTCGCTATCGAAACGCCGGTCATCGGGTCGGTGCCGGTTTTTCCGACCATTATATTGTCGAGCATGCTTACAAAATTTGTAATCAGGTTCTGTATTATTATCGGCAGAACCACGCTTACGAGCGTGCGGTAAAAATCGCGGTCGCCGATGTATTTTTTTCCGAATGCCTTTAGGGTCATGTTTCCTCCTGTCGCTTTAACGCGAGATGATTCGCGGCTGTTTTGTGCGCAATGATTATACACTATTTTAATATAAAATACAACAGTTTTTCATATTCTTTTCACATTAGTATAAAACGTGCAAAACTTGCGCGAAATCCCGAATAATTTATGCAATATTACTTCTTGACAAAAGGCAAAAAACAGGTTATTATAAACTCGTTAAAAAATTAACCGGCTAATAATGTGCCTGTTAATCTATTACTTATCACACACCCTCCGGACCCAAATTTCAAATGAAAGAAAGGAAGCAAACACCATGAAAAAGGAAACCGCAAGACAGAAAACAGTAGCCGAGGTCGTCAACCTCTTCCTGCATGTGAACAGAGTTCACCGCGCTATGGCCGAGGAGCAGATTTCCAAGCTCGGAATCCACAACAGCCAGCACCAGATGCTCGCCCTCATCGCGGCAAGCAAGAACATCTGCCAGAAGGAAATCGCCCAGAAGCTCGAGATTTCCTCCGCCGCCGTCGCCGTTACTCTCAACAAGCTTGAGGCCGCCGAGCTCATCACCCGCACTCAGTCCTTCGACGACGCGAGAATGAACCACATCACCGTCACCGACAAGGGCGCGAAGCTCCTTAAGACCACCCGCGAGCTCTATGCCGACATCGACGACCAGTTCTTCACCGACGTAACCGACGAAGAGCTCGAAACCCTTAAGACCCTGCTCGGCAAAATGGCCGAAAACGTAAAGTCCCGCGGTTAATCCCGAGGGAGAAAAGGAGGCCCTCACGTTTTGACAGATAAAGCAAATTGGTTCAAATATATTAAACCGTATCTGCCCTTCTTCCTACTCGGGCCGCTGTGCATGATTATCGAGGTTTTAGGCGAGGTCGTAATGCCCGTCTTTCTCGAAGGAATAATCAACGGCGCGAACGCCGGAGAGCTTACAGTGCCGAAGGCTCTGGCTCTTATGGCGGGAATGATAGGCATGGCCGTCTTAATGATGGTCGGGGGCGTGGGAGGCTCATATTTCGGGGCGAAGGCAGCCGTGAATTTCGCGGGCGACCTTCGCCGCGATATATTTACGAAGGTTCAGGGATTTTCCTTTGCAAATATCGACAGGTTCTCGACAGGCTCGCTCGTCACAAGAATGACGAACGACGTTACCCAGCTCCAGAACTTTATAAATATGGTGCTGAGAATGGCTATCCGCGCGCCGGGCATGCTCGTTGCCGCGCTTATTATGGCAATCTCGATGAACCCGAGCCTCTCCGTCGTATTCGCCGTGTCGATTCCGGTACTCGTTGCGGCGATTTTGACTATTATAATATCCAGCTTCTCGAAGTTCTCCCTTGTGCAGAAAAAGGTCGATAACCTCAACTCCGCCGTTCAGGAGAACGTAACGAACGTTCGGGTTGTAAAATCCTTCACCCGCGAGGAGCTTGAAATCGAAAAATTCGCAAACGCCAACGCGGACCTGAAAAATACCGCGATGAGCGCGATGAAAATCACGATTATGATGTCGCCGGTTATGACGCTCGTTATGAACGTAACCGTTATGTGCATAATCTTCTTCGGCGGAAGAATCGTCCTCGACGTCGGAATGGAGGTCGGCAGCCTTTCAAGGTTCATAACCTATGCCACCCAGATTCTCTCGTCGCTGATGATGGTTTCGATGCTCTTTATGGTCACCTCCCGCGCGATGGCTTCCGGAAAGCGTATCCGCGAAGTCCTCTGCGAGGTTCCGGACATCTCCGACGAGGGCGCAAAGCACCCCGAGGCGACCGTAACACGCGGCGAAATCGAATTCCGCAACGTAACCTTCAGATACTATAAAAACAGCGAACAGGCCGTTCTCGACAACGTAAGCCTGAAAATCCCCGCGAAGTCTATCGTCGGCATCGTCGGCTCGACGGGCTGCGGAAAAACCACCCTTGTTTCGCTGATTTCCCGCCTCTACGACGCCGACGCGGGCGAGGTTCTTGTAGACGGCATAAACGTCCGCGACTACTCGATTTATAACCTCCGCGAGGGCGTGGGAATGGTTTTGCAGAACAATACCCTGTTCAGCGGCTCGATTTCAGAGAACCTTCGCTGGGGCAACGAGAATGCCACCGACGAAGAAGTCCGCGCCGCCGCTGAAAGCGCGCAGGCCGATAAGTTCATCAGCTCCTTCCACGACGGCTACGATACTAAAATCGACCAGGGCGGCACCAACGTTTCTGGCGGCCAGAAGCAGAGGCTCTGCATAGCGCGCGCGCTTCTCAAAAAGCCGAAGGTGCTTATTCTCGACGACTCGACCTCGGCGGTCGATACCGCGACCGAGGCTCAGATTCGCGAGGCGTTCAGAAGCGAGCTTGCCGATTCCACTAAGATTATTATCGCCCAGAGAATTTCCTCCGTCAAGGACGCGGATATTATCGTTGTAATGAACGAAGGCAAAATCGCGGGCGTCGGCACCCACGAACAGCTTCTTAAGGATAACGAGCCGTATCAGGAAATCTATTATTCGCAGAACGACTCCGAAAGAAAGGAGGCGGGCAAATAATGGCAAGGTCGCTTGAACAGCTCCAGAAACAGTATAACAAAAAAGCGGCGGCTATGAGAATGGGCGGCGGTCCGCGAGGCCCGAGAATTTCGGGCGGCGGAAAGATGAAAAACGCCCGCGGCACCATCGCGCGAATGCTCGGCTACTTAAAGCCATACCGCTTCCGCCTTGTCGCGGTCGTCATATGCATGCTCTGCTCGACGGTGACGGGCCTCTTCGGCTCATATATGCTCGGGCCGATTATTAACAAGCTCACGGCTTTTGTTTCCCCCGACAAAAAGTACGATATGTCGGCGATGGAAAAAATAGCCGAAAAAATCATCGCGGTGTTCACCGGGCCTATCGGCGAAAACGCGACCCGCTCCGACCTCATGGGCTACATAGTTTCGGTAATCTCGATTCTCGCCGTAATATATGCGGTCGGAATTATCTCAAACTTCCTACAGGCGAGGCTCATGCTCTCGATTTCGCAGGGCTCGATTCAGACTATCCGTAACGACCTCTTCACAAAGCTCCAGCGGCTGCCGGTCAGATACTTCGACCAGAATCCCACCGGCGAAATCATGTCGCGCTTCACAAACGACATCGACAACATCGACGTTATGATAAACAACTCGCTCACCTCTCTGTTTTCGGGGGCGATTCAGCTCGTCGGCACCTTCGTTTTCATGATTACAACCAACTGGGTGCTTACGATGATTACCGTCGTGTTTATCCCGATTTTCGCCCTCGGCGGCGGAGCTATCGCAAAAGTATCCTCTAAATACTACAGCGGCCAGCAGGCTGCTCTCGGCGCGGTGAACGGCTACACCGAAGAAACCGTTACCGGCCAGAAGGTCGTCAAGGTGTTCAACCATGAGCAAATCTGCATCGACGAGTTCGACGCGCTCAACGACGACATGCGCGACAAACAGTTCAGAGCGCAGTTCTGGGGCGGCGTTATGGGCCCGATTATGGGCAACACCTCCCAAATCAGCTACGCCGTTACCATCGGCGTCGGCGGCATTCTGATGATTTTCGGAAAGCTCTCCGCGGGCGCGCTTACAATCTTCGCAAACTACTCGCGGCAGTTCTCTATGCCGATTAACATGCTCTCGCAGCAGACCTCGACGCTCTTTGCAGCTCTCGCGGGCGCGGAACGCGTGTTCGAGGTGATGGATACCGCTCCCGAAGCACCCGACTCCCCCGACGCGGTCGAGGAACCCATTCAGGGCGAGGTCGTTCTCAATGACGTTACCTTCGGATATGTTCCCGAAAAAACGGTTCTCAAGCATATCAGCCTCTACGCGCATCCCGGACAGAAAATCGCGTTCGTCGGCTCGACCGGCGCGGGAAAAACCACCGTCACCAACCTTCTCAACCGCTTCTACGACATCGACCAAGGCGAAATTACCATCGACGGAAGGAGCATAAAGGACTACAAGCGCGATTTCCTGCGCGAAAATATCGCGATGGTTTTGCAGGATACCCACCTCTTCACCGGAACCGTCAAGGAGAATATCCGCTACGGGCGGCTCGACGCGACCGACGAAGAAATCGTCGCGGCGGCGAAAACGGCGAGCGCGCACAGCTTCATAATGCGGCTTGAAAACGGCTACGACACCGTTTTGGAGGGCGACGGCGCGAACCTCTCGCAGGGTCAGCGGCAGCTTCTCAATATCGCCCGCGCGGCGGTTTCAAAGGCTCCGATACTCGTCCTCGACGAGGCGACTTCGTCGGTCGATACGAGAACCGAGCGGCACATTGAACACGGCATGGATCGACTGATGAAGAACCGCACGACATTTGTCATCGCGCACCGCCTCTCGACTGTCCGCAACTCGAACGCCATCATGGTGCTCGAAAACGGCGAGATTATCGAGCGCGGCGACCACGACCAGCTCCTCGAAATGAAGGGCAGGTACTACGAGCTCTATACGGGAGTTAAGGAGCTTGACTAAAATATTAACCCGGCGCGGTTCTGGCTATGCCGGGTTTTTGCAAAAAATATAACCGCCGGAGCTTTCGGCGGTTTATTGTTTTTTTAATTAAATCATCCGTGGGAAACAAGCTTAAGAAAGTTGTTTAAGGTTGTTCCGCTAATCTCGTAAACTGCCTGTTCGCCGCCAGCCTTGTCGAAAACATACTGCTGAACGGCGGGATTCGAGTAGCCCGCGGCGACGTAGACATGGAGCCTTACCTGCGAGCCGAGCGGGATATTCGAGTCGGTTGCAAGGTCTACCGAACGCTCGCCGTATTGCAGAATATCGCGGTATCCCGCGCTGTACCAGCTCTTCCATTCGCCCGGGTAGCTCACATTCCCCTGCCCGTCGGTGTGGCGTTCCTTATATTCGATAACTATCTGCGCGACGAACGCGCCGTCGTTTTCAAGCTTGAAGTAACGTACAGTTTCCATCATTAACCTCCTAAATCAACGTCAGTGCATATTTATATAACTTTTCAAATTCAATATCGAATTTCGGCGAGCCGGAATATGCGATTTGGCTTCCCGACCTTACAACGTATGCGTTCAGGCCGACGGCTGTAACGCCATCCGAAAGCACCCATGCGCCGCCCGACGAGCCCGGCCCCATCTTGCTCCCCGGCATAATCCAGTGGTTCTGCCGCGCGGTAAGCGTGCCTTTTGTATACATCATCTGCGCGCCGCCGTAATATTCAACCGGATAACCCATCGACGTCACCGCGCGCCCCTCAATATCGGGGTCGATTGTATAGCGGAGCGGTTCGCCGAATTGTGAGTTTTTGTCAATAATTGCAATCGCGTAGTCGAACGCGACGTCCTTTTTGAGATACCAGTTTTCCTTCAGCGCGACGGTTCTGAATGTGAAATTGTCGGAAGCCTGTTCGCCCGAGTAGCACTGCGCGAAGAGGAAATTTTCCGCCAGATTTCCGGTTTTCTTGTCCTGAACGCAGTGCGCGGCGGTCAGAACCATGTTTCTGCGCATGAAAATGTTTCCGCTGGCAACAAAATTCTTGCCATTTAGTGTATAATAGAGCTTTCCGCCCGCCGTAAAGGGCATTTTTCCCAAATCCGCCTGAACGGGATCGGTCGCGGGCTCCAAAGCTTCGGGAAGCTCAGTCATCGCGGCGTCGCCGTCAAATTCCATTGCAACGGGCGTTGCAAGAGCCTTACGCTCGGGCGTCCAATATTGCAAAATATCAATATCGGAGTTATCTAAATTATTGAGCTCCATCGCCGTGAAGCGGCCGGGTCTTTGGTCAATATCCATTCAAAACGCCCCCTTACCGTAAAGTAAGTGCATATTCATATAAGCTGTTAAATTCGCTATCGAATTTTGGCGAGCCCATATAAATTCCGCCCTTTGAGGTCTTGGTTGAGAAGGAATTGAGGCCGACGGCGGTTTCGTTGTCGCCGAGAACCCATGCGCCGCCCGATGCGCCGTTCGTCAGCTTTCCGCCGATAATCGTCCATGTGTCGCCGCGCACCGAAACCGCGCCGTTTATGTACATCATCTGCGCGCCGCCGTAGTAATCGAGCGGGTAGCCCATCGCGGTGACTGTCTTGCCGAGCGGGCTTTCGGTCGTGAATTTCAGCGGTTTTTCGACGCTTGACGGCTTGTCCAGAACCGCGATTGCATAGTCATATTTATTATCTTGTTCGATGTGCCAGTTCTCCTTGAAAGCGACCTTTTTGAAGGTGAAATCCTCGGATTCCTGCTCGCCGGAGTAGCAGAGCTCTAGCAGGAATTTTTCCGCCAAATGCCCGGAAGTGTCGTCCTGAACGCAGTG
>CANPZQ010000091.1 GCA_947588775.1 uncultured Clostridia bacterium | reverse complement strand
ATGTCCGGAATGAGCGCGGAGGAAAAAATGCGCACCGACAGGGCGTTTTTGGGATACATGATGGCTCACCCCGGCAAGAAGATGCTCTTTATGGGCTCGGAATTCGCGCAGTTCAGGGAGTGGAACTATGAGTCGGGGCTCGAGTGGTTCATGGTTGAGGACTACCCCATGCACCGCGATTTTCAGACATTTGTCAAAAACCTCAACAAATTCTACCTCGATAACCCGCCGATGTGGAACGACGACTACAGCTGGAACGGCTTCAAGTGGATTTCGGCGGACGACTACACCCAGAGCATAATTATTTTCCGCAGAATCGACAAGAAGGGGAACGAAATCTTCGTCGTCTGCAACTTCGCGCCGGTGGACCGCGAGGACTACCGCTTCGGGGTGCCGTACAGGGGAACCTATACCGAGGTGTTCAACTCCTCGGCGGGCGACGGCTCGCCCTACGCGAATAAGCCGGTAAAGGCGGAAAAAATCCCCGCCCACGGCTTCAATCAGTCGGTATCAATCAGCATAAAGGGCCTTTCGACGATGTATTTCAAGGTCAAAAAATCAGGCGGACGGCCCGCCAAGGCTAAAAGCAAATAATCTTCAGGAAAGGAAGCTGACAACATGAATAACAAGAAAGAATGTGTGGCAATGCTGCTGGCGGGCGGACAGGGCTCGCGGCTCTATGCCCTCACCAAGAAGGTGGCGAAGCCCGCCGTACCCTACGGCGGCAAATACCGAATCATCGATTTTCCGCTCTCGAACTGCGTAAACTCCGGAATAGACACCGTCGGCGTTCTGACGCAGTATCAGCCGCTCGTTCTGAACGACTATATCGGAAACGGCCAGGCGTGGAACCTCGACAGGGTCCACGGCGGCGTACATATTCTCCCGCCGTACCAGACCGCCTCCGGCGCGCAGTGGTATGAAGGAACCGCGAACGCGATTTATCAGAACCTGAGCTTTATCGAACGCTACGACCCCGAATACGTCGTAATACTCTCGGGCGACCATATCTATAAGATGGACTACTCCGAGATGCTCCGCTTCCACAAGGAAAAGGGCGCGGAATGCACCATCGCGGTAATCGACGTCCCGATTCACGAGGCCTCACGCTTCGGAATTATGTTTGCTCATGATGACGGCTCGGTTTACGACTTTGTCGAGAAGCCGAAGGAGCCGAAATCAACCCTTGCCTCGATGGGTATATATATCTTCAGCTACAAGACCCTGAAAAAGTACCTCATCGAAAACGAGATGGACGCCTCCGCGACCAAGGACTTCGGTAAAAACATTATCCCCGCGCTTCTGGAACACGGCGAAAAGGTGTTCGCGTACCGCTTCGACGGCTACTGGAAGGACGTCGGAACAATCGACAGCCTCTGGGACGCAAACATGGAGCTTTTAGCTGTAAACGTCGACCTTGACCTTTACGATACAAGCTGGAGGATTTATTCGAATAACGATTCCGCCGCGCCGCATATAATCGGCAAGAACGCGAAGATTCAGAGCTCGATGGTGACAAACGGCTGCTATATCGACGGAACGGTCGACACATCGGTAATTTCCGGCGGCGTAACCGTCGAGGAGGGGGCTTTGGTACAGTATTCGGTGCTCTTCCCCGGAGCGGTCGTTAAAAAAGGCGCGGTCGTCGAATATGCGATAGTCGGCGAAAACAGCGTAATCTGCGAAAACGCCCATGTCGGAGCCGCCCCCGAAACAATTGAAAACAAGGACGAGTGGGGAGTAGCCGTCGTCGGACAGGATATAACCGTTAGCGAGGGCGCGGCAGTGCTTCCCAAGCAGATTATTTCCGAGAGCATATAGGAGGAAAGACAAATGAGCTATAATATGACTAACGTTTTGGGCATTTTGTTTGCAAATACCCATGAAGGCTCCGTTCCCGAGCTTTCCGCAAAGAGAACAATGGCCTCGATTCCCTTCGGCGGGCGTTTCAGGATGGTCGACTTCCTTCTTTCGGGAATGTCAAATTCCGGAATGTCGAAGGTCGGAATCATCACAAGAACCAACTACCAGTCGCTTTTGGACCATATCGGCTCGGCGCGCCCGTGGGATTTGGCCCGCAACGACGGCGGACTTACGCTCTTAACGCCCTACGGCCGCAACAATCAGGATACCGGCCTCTTTAAGGGCAAGCTCGACGCTTTATACAGCTGCCTCAGCTATATAAGGCACACCGACTGCGAATATACCGTTCTTTCCGACTGCGACCTCGTCATCAACCCCGATTTTACCCACCTTGTCGACGAGCACATCGCGAGCGGCGCGGACATAACCGCCGTCTGCCACACCGCCGAATATACCGAGGAGGAAACCCGCGAGGCGGCCTGCTTCAGGGTCGAAAACGGCAGGGTTACGAAGGTCGCAATCGACCGCGCGATGGCGGGCGAGCGCACGATGGACCTCAACATCTACGTCATGAAAACCTCGCTTTTAATCAGCCTTGTCGACGACCTTGTTTCGCTCGGAAAATACAGCTTCTCCCGCGACGTTTTGCAGGAAAAATGCGGCGAGCTCAATATCGGCGTATATGAGTTCAACGGCTTCTACCGCCGAATCTGCGACCTCGAGAGCTACTACGAGGCGAATATGGCTTTACTTTGCCACGACAACCTCTCAAAGCTCGTAAACAGCGAGCGTCCGATTTACACCAAGGACAGAGCCGACGCCCCTGCGAAATACGGCTTCGACAGCTCCGTCAGCAACTCTCTTATCGCCAACGGCTGCGTAATCGAGGGCGTTGTTGAAAATTCGATTCTCTTCCGCGGCGTAAAGGTCGAAAAGGGAGCCGTTATCAAAAATTCCATCCTGATGCAGGATACCGTTGTCGGCCGCGACAGCCGCGTCAGCAACATCATCACCGATAAAAACGTCACAATCGGCGACGGATTAACCGTTTCGTCGTCCGAGAACTGCCCGATTTATATCGCGAAGGGCAGGACGCTTTAAAGCCAAAAGTCAAAGATTTATCACAGAAATGAGGTCAGGTACTATGAAAATTCTGTATGCCGCAAGTGAAGCTCTTCCGTATGTCGCCTCGGGCGGCCTTGCCGACGTAGCGGGCTCGCTTCCGCGCGCTCTTGTCGAAGCAGGCGTGGACTGCCGCGTTGTAATGCCCCTTTACGGCTCAATTTCCGGCGAGCTGCGCGACAGCCTCAAATATATAACGAACTTCTTCGTCCCGGTTTCATGGCGCAACCAGTACTGCGGCGTTTTCGAGGGCGAGCAGAACGGCGTCAAATACTATCTACTTGACAACGAATACTACTTCAAGCGTCAGGGAATCTACGGCCACTTCGACGACGCCGAGCGTTTCGCGTTCTTCTCGAGGGCGATACTTGAGATGCTCTGCCATATCGACTTCATGCCGCAGGTAATAAACTGCAACGACTGGCAGACCGCGCTCGTCCCGGTTTACTACGACATGTTCTACCGCTACTACATGGGCATGGAGAACATCAAGACCGTTTTCACCATTCACAATATCCAGTATCAGGGAAAATACGGCATGGAGCTCTGCGAGGACCTTCTCGGAATCCCCGCCGACAAGCGCGGAATACTCGAATACGACAGGTGCTGCAACTTCATGAAGGGCGCGATAGTCGTTTCCGACAAGGTAACGACGGTTTCGCCGACCTATGCCCACGAAATCCTCGACCCGTGGTTCAGCTACGGCCTCGACCCGGTTTTGGTTCCTCGCCAGTATAAGCTCACCGGCTTTTTGAACGGAATCGACCAGGACACCTATAACCCCGAAACCGACCCCGCGCTTCCCGCGCACTTCTCGGCGGAGGATAAATCCGGAAAAGCCGTCTGCAAGCAGGAGCTTCTGACGGAAATGGGCCTTCCGCAGGGCAAGGAGCCGGTAATCGGCATCGTCACCCGCCTCGTCGGCCACAAGGGCGTTGATTTGATAAAATACGTCTTTGAGGACATGTTAAATCTCGGCTATAAGTTCGTCGTGCTCGGCTCGGGCGAGCGGCAGTATGAGGACTTCTTCCGCGAGATGGCATACCGCCACCCCGACAGGGTAGGCGTGAGAATCGGCTTTATCCCCGACCTCGCCCACAGAATCTACGCCGGCGCGGATATGTTCCTGATGCCCTCGCAGTCCGAACCGTGCGGCCTCGCGCAGATGGTATCTTTAAGATACGGCACGATTCCGATAGTCCGCGAAACCGGCGGCCTTAAGGATTCAATCACCGACTGCGGCGGCCCGGGCGGCAACGGCTTCACGTTCAAGACCTACAACGCCCACGACATGCTCGACGCGACGGTGCGCGCCCGCGCCTATTATGACCAGAGAATGAAGTGGGGCCGCCTTACGAGCAACGCCCTTCGGCAGGACTTCAGCTGGAAACGCTCGGCGGAGCTCTATCAGGGGCTCTACCGCGAGCTTACCGGGGAACAGTAAAAATAGTTGAGAAGGGGGGAGAGATAATCTCCCCCTTTTTTGCGGCGTCATGCGTCAGCCGGCCAAAAAATTCCGAAATTCCATTGACAACCCGCGCGTTTTGTGATATAATATTCAAGCATTCGCGGAGAACCCTCCGCCCGCGCGGGTATGGCGGAATTGGCAGACGCGCATGGTTCAGGTCCATGTGAAAGCAATTTCATGCAGGTTCAAGTCCTGTTACCCGCACCAAACCGATATAATCCGAACCTGTTCCCGATTGGCGGCAAGTTCGGATTATTGCTTTATCAGACAGGGAGGCAAAACCATGTCCTATCTAACAATTTCCGGCAGGAAAATCTATTATGAAGAATACGGCGTTGATAATGCGCCGGCCATTGTTTATTTGCACGGCGGGCCGGGGGAGAGTTGTCTTACATATACATATCAGGCTGAAAAGCTCGGGGAAACGTTTCATGTCGTCAGCTTCGACCAGTACGACGTATTCCGTTCCGACGCGGTCGGCAACGAGCCGCTCGGCGTTGGCGACGTTGTCCGCATGACCGAGCAGATGAGGGAAGCCCTCGGAATAGACAGCTGGATTCCGCTCGGGCATTCCTTCGGCGGGATGCTCGCGCTTGTCTATGCGCATACTTATCCCGAAGCGTCGACGCCGTTATATACGACTGCCCGATGTGGAGTGCTCTGCATACGGCAAGAGCCATCGCGGAGGCGACCCTGCCATGCTTTGAGCGCGACGGAGTTTCCGAACAGATTGCGCTCTGCAAAGAAATTCTCGGCGAGCCTTCCCCGAAAAAGGCCTTTGAAAAGGCAATGTCCATAGACATAAACGAATCCGTGCAGCGGTATTGCCATGTAATAGAGGACAGCAGGTATAACGACTATATCAGCACCCATATCAGTAAGCCGGCGGTGACGGAGGACTGCTGGCGCAAATATGTCGATTTCCGAAAGAAGATTTATGATTCGGAGGATTATTATGTCGACTACCTCCCGTATCTGAAAGATATTGCAAAACCGCAGCTGCTGATAGTCGGCGAGTACGATATGACCTGTGGGAAATATGAGCAAAAATGGTTTGCGGACAACGCCCCGGCCGGCAGCACCGTGATACTTCAGGACAGCGCGCACCTGACCTGGTTTGAACAGCCGGAAAAATATACGGAGATAATTGTGGGGAGGTTTAAATAACTTTACCACAATCAAAAAGCCGAACCTTCCTCTTTACGGATAAAGGTTCGGCTTATTTCCCCCCATCACCTATCCCTGCTCCTCCCCTCAACCTCCCCCTCAAACCCCTTCCCGTTAAACACCAGCCACGCCTCGAAATCCGTTCCGTTCGAGGCGATTTCGCGGCGGTTCGAGCTTGTGTTGAAGGTGATTTCGAGCGGGGAGGGGCTGAACAGCAGGATTTCCTGCTTCTTTCTGCCGTCGGGCCGCAGAAATTCTTCGTCGGTCGGCGGGAGGCGCAAAACCCGCCTCGAGAGCGTCAACGGCTCGCCCGAATGGAACGCGAGCGACAGCAAAAAATACTTAAACACTCTCACAAACCACTCGTGATTGACGAAATGATAGGTCCGCTTTCGCGCAAAACAGGTGATAATCCTGACGATGAGGTCCTCGTCGGGCGTTTTAATCACAATGTCGGGCTTCGTGGAAAGCCGGAAAAACGAGGCGAAAATAAACCTCGGCGCGGTGAATTCAAACCCGCGTTTTTTACAGATTTTTTTGAGCTTCATATACAGCAAAGCGCGCAGCACCGTCGCGCGGATTCTGTTATATATCGCCTTCAGGACGAACAAAATCACAAGAAAAACAATAGCATAGTAAAGTTTCATTTTTCGCACCTCAATCCCCGTAGAAAAATTCCGCGCGCCACTTGTTCTGAGCAAAAAGAATGCCCAAAACCTGCGCCGCCGCCATTGAAACCGCCGTCGTCAAAATCCCGAGCGGCGCGCCGAAAACATCAAAAAGAAGCGTAAACGGCGAAATTATCCGAAGCCCCAAAAGGCTCAGCGCGCTCCCTGCCGCAACGGTCAGAACCACCGCCAGAACGTCGGCGAAAAGATAGTTTTGCAGATGATATTTCAGCCCCTCGCGCCGCGGAATCATGCCGTTTGTGTCGTGAATGAAAAGCCGCTCGCGCCCCTTGATAAGCGTGTTTGCCCACCCTACGCCTGGAAACAGCGCGATGAACAGGCACCCCGACCGAATGCGGTCATAGATTAGTTCGGATTCATAATTGTTCCCAATATCCGTTAAAAACTTGTCGATGGGCGGAATAAGCCAGTCGGCAATCGGGATAATTAGCCAGATTGCCGCGATGTACATAAGATACCCCATCATCGCCGGCATGACGATTGACAGTGCCGCCACCTCCAAAACGTCAAGAGGGCGGATTTTGTTTTGCGTTTCGGGAAGCCCCATCGCCCTGCGAAGGCTTCTGAGAATGTGGTTTTCGCGCGATTTAACGAGCTTTCTTTCGTCTTTCGGAAGCCGCAGCTGCGACGCTTTGAAAATAATAAGCCGTATAAGTATCAGCACGGTGCCGACGTTGAGAAAAACGTCCTTTGGGTCGACGTCTATTTGGTATGACATCGTGTACGGCTCCGCGCCGTCGGTGTAAAACCGCGCCCATTCAAAGCAGATAAAGTCGAGCGAGCCGCCCCATACGAAAGCGTCGAGCAAAACGCTGCAAACCGCACCCGCTGTTATAAAAACAAAGGCCGCGCGCGTAAGTCCGGGGCAGCTTTTCACCGATTCGGCGTGCGCAACGCCGTCCAAAAGCGCGGCGCGCTCATATTTAAAATAGACTGCGAGCCCGGCGATGACGGCGACCGCGAAGAGAACGACGAGGAGGTCGACTGGCAGGGGATAGCGGTCGTGCAGAAGCGGGTGCAGGTGGAACATGAACCACCCCGACCCGGACTGCGTGTAGAAGAGGCTTTTCGGCGCGTCCTCGGGAACGGCCGCCCGCACTGCGAGCTTAGAAAGCTGGTCCAGAAGCACCAGCGCAGCCACCGCAGCGCAGCAAAGCAGATTTTTCGCCCTCCCGCCCCGTGATTCAACATTTTTCTCCATCTCGCGCCTCCTCAAAAAGTTACTTTTTATATAAAAAATATATCATTTAACGGGATAAATGTCAAGCGAATTTTTGCGGGGGGGGGGGTATATGTTAATTTATACTTAAATAAAAGGAGTATAAGATAACATGAAAGAAAATAAAATAATGATAATAATAAGTGTAGTAGCAATAGGTTTAATATTAACATTAATAGGAACAACATATGCATTTTGGCGAGTAACTGAAAATCAAGAAGGAATAAATGTAGTAAATTCATCATGTTTAGATA
>CANPZQ010000090.1 GCA_947588775.1 uncultured Clostridia bacterium | reverse complement strand
GGTGCGTTGGTCCCACCCGCCCACCCCCATAGTTTCGCGCCATTTCCCCGCTTTTCCCGCCGCGCTCCCCTCATAGCGCCCATCAAGGCGCGGCGAATGGGGCGGACAATCAGCAGTAAAATTTAGCGGGCGGGCGGGTGGGCGCACAAACCCAGCCCCATTCGCCGCGCCGTCCTCAAACACAAAAAAGCAGCCACCCTCCGCCTTCCTCAAGCGCGCCGACCGGCTGCTTCACTCCTCCCCCTCTGAGAACGACAGATTAAACCACTCCAGATTCACCCCTTCGAGGTCGCTCCTCTCAATCGCCGTCAGCAAAAGATAGCATGCCTCCGGCTCATCCCCGGGTTCGGTGAGATTCGCCTTGATTTCGAGATAAATCTCAAGATTGTTTACAAACGCCTCCGCCGTGACGGGCTCCTCGCCGTCGGCGCAGGGGATTATCGTCGCGAGGATAACATATCTCTCAAACGCGTCCATGTTATAGAGCGTCCCGACGTACTCCCGGAACTCCGATTCAAGGTCGAATTCGGAGCTGTATGCGTCGTAGAAGTAAACAAGCTCGCCGTAGCTGTTGATTGCGTCCACGACTACTTCGGGATTATCGGCGAGAGCGTCGGCGCGGTAGCAGAAATTCCAGTATTCGGGATAATAAATCCTGAACCGCTCCGCGTCAAAGGCGGTGTTCTCCGAGTCGGTCACTTCCGAGATGTCGAGCGAAAGCGACTTCCCCGCGATTCCGTCAAAGCTCCCGCGCGGTGCCGTGAAAATAAGATGATACTGCGCCGGCGAGCGGGGCGCGTTTTCTTTGATGTGCCGGGTGATGTTTATGCGGATTTCGTCCTCGGTGACTTCGATGGGCTCCGCAGTGTGGTTGAGATATGTGCTCGGCTCGTCGAGGGTGAGGATTAAAACGTCGTTTTCCTCAAAAAATTCGTCGGTGAACGAGGCCATCGCGTCGGTAAATCTCACGCCGTACCAGAAGTTTTTATAGGTGGAATCATAGTATCCCTCGACCTCATTGTAGCTGTGAAAAACCTTTATATACGGCAGCCCGAAGGAATCGAGCGACCCGGTTCCGTAAAACATAGTGAGATACGAGCCGTAAAGCGTCCCCACGCTCCGCGTTTCGGCAGGGGGAGCCTCGGTTACAATTTCAAGAGAAGGGGTGGTAAAATCGCCCTGAATCGCCTCGGTGTCGGCAATCCGCCCGCACCCGCCAAGGCACAAAACCGCCGCCATCGCCATCGCCAGCAGCCCTCGCCGCACCGCAACCACCTCTTTTTAAGCATAATTTAACCTTTAGTATACCACAATGTTCGGGAAAAATCAAGGAAAAAGGGAGAGCCTCTCCCCAAAGCTCTCCCGAGATTTTTATCTTTACTTCACCGGCTCGACGTACTCTACCGGGTCGATCCACTTGCCCTGATACTTAAGCGCGAAGTGCAGGTGGGGGCCGAGGTCGGATTCGATGTCGGCGGTGGTGCCGACCTTGCCGAGCTGCGCGCCCGCAGCGAGCTTTTCGCCGACGTCAACCGAAACGTCGTCCGCGAGACCGAAATAGTAGCCGCTGAGCGTGTTTCCGTGGTCGACGACAACACAGTTCCCCCAGAGCGGGTCGCTGTAAATCTCGCTCACCGTCCCCGACGTCATCGACTTGACCGTTTCGCCCTCGGCGGCCGCGATGTCGACGCCGTCATGGGTGCGCCATACGCCTCCCGCCGACTTCACAAGCTCTCCGCCCGAATACGCCGAAACGATTTCCCCGTTCACCGGCATCATCACCGCTTCCTGATAGTAAAGTGCCTCAAGGTCGTTCGTCAGGTCGCGAAGAGCGTCGTCGGCCTGCTGCTCGGTCGAGCTTCCGGGATATTGCATTCCGTTTTGGGAAGCCTCGCCGCCCGGATTCTGCGGCTCCCCTGCGGTATCGGGATTCGCACCCGCTTCGGAATTTGTCACGCCGTCCGTCTGAGATGACGCTTCGGGCGTTTGGCTTTCCGCCGGCGGCTCGGTAACCTCGGGCGTTTTCTGAATGTCGCGCAAAACCGCGTCCACGGCGGAATAGTCGAGCCCGTCGGTTTCGGGGGAGATTATTTTTTCCGCCGCCGAGCTCACCGAGTGGCGGTACCCGAGATAGGAAGCCGCCCCGACGGCGACGATTCCCGCGCAGAGAAGGGCGTAAACCGCCCTCGGGTGATGTGTAAACTTAACCTTTTTCATAGCTACCTCCAGATTTTGGTTAATAGTCGACAGCCTTTGACTGTTCAAGGAAAGTATTAGCAGCTTTGCGGAATTTATACATTTTCGCGTGAAAATCGCGCCCTCCCCGGATACAAAAAAAGCAGGCCCGAAGGCCCGCCGAAAATATTATGACCGAAAATTCAGCATATCACAGGTTCCCACGCAAACGGGAGCAAATCCCTCGCCTTAACCTTTATAAGCTTTCCGCTTTCATCGTTTACTATCACCTTTATGTCGGGGCAGTATTCAAAGAGCATCTGCCTGCAGTTGCCGCAGGGCGGAATCACGCAGTTGAGGTGCTTTTCGTGGACGGCGACGATTGTGTCGAATTCCCTCTCCCCCGCCGATATTGCGATTCCGACGGTTATATACTCCGCGCAGGAGCCGTGAATTCCGTCGCAGTTTACGCCGCTGTAGATATTTCCGTTTTTGCAGCGCACGGCGCACCCGACAGTGTGGTTATATACCCCGTCGTCGAAATTTTCCTTCAGGACTTTAAGCGCGGCTCCGATAAGCTCCCGGTCGCCGCCGCTGAGTTCATATCTTTCCACGGCCTCACGCCCCCGCTATTCCCGCAAGGATATTGAGCGCGGTCCCGCCGAACGCCCCGCAGAGGTAGAGAAGCGACAAAATCACGAAATTTTCCTTCATGTTCCGGTTCGTGCGGAACAAAACCGCGAGCCCCATTCCCGCGCCCGTCGAAAGACCCGCGATTACCGAGCCGAAGCTGAGGCTCCCCGCGACGTACAGATTCGTAAGCACCACCGACGCCGCGCAGTTCGGTATAAGCCCGATTAACGCCGTTACAAGCGGCTGTACGGGGCTGTCGGTCAGCAAAATCCTGTCGAGGGTTTCCTCGCCGAGAAGCCCGATGGCTATTCCCATCGCGAACGATACCACAAAGACGAAGGCGGTTATTTTAACGGTGTGAACAAGTGCCGAGCGGAAAATCCCGTGCTCCTCGCAGCCGCAGTTCTCGCATAAATCGCGGTATGGCTCCTCCTGAGTGTTGCGGCGAAGCCTGACGAGCTTTATAACTATGTCGGTTATAATCCCCGCGCCGATTGCCATAACAAGCTTTACAACTATAAGCGGGAAGACTTTCGGCGCGCTCCCGGGGTCGGACAGAAGAATCGGCACCGCCTCGTCGGAGGTCGCGATAAATACAGCAATCAGCGTTCCCAAGGATATGAGCCGCCCCGAATAGAGGTTTGACGCCGCGACGGAGAACCCGCACTGCGGCAGACACCCGAGCGCGGCTCCGCCTATCGGGCCGAACGCGCCCATCTTTCTTAAGGCTCTCGGCAAGCCGTCCGAGGCCTTGTGCTCGAAATATTCAATAAGAAGATAAACCCCGAACAGAAACGGCAGCATTTTCAGCGTATCCAAAAGGGTTTCGGTGAACACTTCCCAAATAAGTTCCATAAAATTTTCCTTTCTTCCGCGTGATTATATTATAGTGCGTTTTTCGGCGTTAGTCAAGTTGATTTTCCCGAAAAAGTATGCTATAATAAATTCGGGAAGCTATGGCCTTCCCGCCACCTGACCGAAGAAAGGACTTCGCCCGATATGTTTGACGGTACACGAGTAATTCTCGCCTCTCAGTCCGCGCGCCGGCGCGAGCTGATGAGCTATATTTTCCCGGCGTTTGACATCGTCCCCTCGGGGGCGGACGAAACCCCGCCCCGGGACGTCCCGGCAGAGAATATCCCCGAAATTCTGGCCGCAAAAAAGGCCCTTGACGTCGCAAAATCATTTCCCGACGCGCTTGTAATCGGCTGCGACACCGTCGTTATCCTCGACGGGGTTATTTTCGGAAAGCCATGTGACCTTGACGACGCTTTTAATATGCTTAAAACGCTCTCGGGAAGGACCCATACCGTCGTCAGCGGGGTTTGCCTTGCGTGCCGGGGAAAAACGCTGTCGTTTTCTCAGAACACCGACGTTACTTTTTACCCGCTTTCCGACGGGGAGATTCGCGGCTATATCGCCGAAAGCTCGCCGCTCGACAAGGCCGGCTCCTACGGGATTCAGGACAGGGGCGGGCTTTTCGTGGAAAAAATCTGCGGCGACCACTATAACGTAATCGGCTTCCCGATAGCGCGGCTGAAGCGGGAGCTTGAACGGTTTGAAAAAATTCTGGGAGGAAATCAAAATGGCGCGCTTTGAACAGGTTGAGCTTACTAACCTTTGTCTTTTACATAAAGGGGATAAGTATCTTTTGCAAAACCGCGTAAGCTCCGAATGGCGCGGATACGCGCTCCCGGGCGGACACACCGAACCGGGGGAATCGATTGTCGAATCGGTAAAGCGGGAGATGCTCGAAGAAACGGGGCTCGAGATTCTCAACCCCCGCCTCTGCGGGATAAAACAGTTCCCGAAGGGTGAAAACAGGTACATAGTATTTTTATTTGAGGCGACGGAGTACCGGGGAGAGCTTCGCTCGTCGGAGGAGGGGGAAATGCGCTGGGTGAGCCGCGGCGAGCTCGAAACCGTTCGGACCGTCGACGACCTCCGGCTTTTGATTGACACTATGCTCGATTCCGAAAAGAGCGAATTTCAGTATGTGATAGAGAACGGCGAATGGCTGGCGGTAATTAAATAGGAGGAAAAATGGGACTTTTCGGCAAAAAGGACAAATACGCGCTTTCAAAAAAGCAGCTTGAACGCTTCAACGGGAAAAATATCATCTACGCCGTCGAACGCGTAAACGGCATGGAGCAGATGCTCGGCAGGGAGGGCGGGATTATCGTCCTCGACGACGTTATCGTCGTAATGTGCGAGGCGCACGAGGTTTTCCGCTGCAAAATAAAGGGCGCGACCGTCGCCGAGCTTCTTTCGGGAAACGGGGTGGAAATTTCCGGCGTCGACGCGTATACCGGCGAAAAGCGGTACGTCGTCGCGCACTATTCTTATTACAGAAAGGTTTAAAAAATGATTTTTGAAGAAAACGCCCGCGCGGGCGAAATCGTGATACGCGCAATGCGCGAGGAGGACGTTGAAATATTTGTCCGCGAGGAGATTGCCCAAGGCTGGGACGCGTCCCCGGAGAAGCTTGAAACCCGCCTTCGCGACAAAAAGGAAAAGGGCGCGGTGCCGCTCGTTGCGGAGTATTGCGGCGAGCCCGCGGGATATTTGACGCTATACCCTGACGGGAAGTCGGGGCCGCTCGGCGGCATGGGGCTGCCGATGATTTCGGACTTTAACGTGCTTGAAAAATTCCGCAGAAAGGGAATCGGCTCCAAGCTTATGGACGAAGCGGAAAAAATCGCCGCTGAATACGCCGACAGGGTATATCTCGGGGTGGGGCTGATGTCGTCATACGGCGCGGCGCAGCGGCTCTATGCAAAAAGAGGATACATTCCGGACGGCTCGGGGGTATGGTACGGGAACGCACCCTGCCCGGACTATGCCGAAACCGTAAACGACGACGAGCTTAACCTTTATCTCTGCAAAAGGCTGAGATAGGCAGGGCGGAGGTGTAAATATGAATTTTTCAACGGTTACCGCCTGCGGGGAGGACTGCGCCGGCTGCAAAAAGCGGCAGGACGGGCTCTGCCCCGGCTGCATTGAGGCCGACGGACATGTTCCGGAATGGGAAGAATCGGGCGGATGCAGGGTTCACGCCTGTGTTAAGGAACACGGCGTGCGGTTTTGCGGGATCTGCCCGAAGTTTCCGTGTAAGAGGCTGCCGCAGCTTATACATTGGAATCCGGGTATAGTTGAACACTTAAGGGGACTGCGGGAGGAATGGCTTGGGGAAACGGCGGCTGCCGAAGGGGACTGCGTATAGCCCGGGTCAGGGGCGAAGCCCCCGCCGGTCCCGCAGGGACCGGCGCGCCCGCGCGAAGCGCGGGCGGCACGCGAAGCGTGCGGGGCTCCGCCCCTGACCCGGGCGGGCGCGCTGACAACGGCGGCATAAATTAAACAAAGCGAGGTAAACAGATGAACAGCTACCGCATTGAACACGACTCCATGGGAGAGATAAAGGTTCCCGCAGAAAGGCTCTGGGGCGCGCAGACCGAGCGAAGCTATGAAAACTTCAGAATAGGCGTTGAAAAAATGCCGCCCGAGCTTATACGCGCCTTCGCCATACTCAAAAAATGCTGCGCCGAGGCAAACCGCGAGCTTCTGCCCGAAAAAATGACTGCAGAAAAGCTTTCGGCAATCTCCGCCGCATGCGACGAAATAATCGAAGGAAAGCTTTCGGAGGAATTTCCGCTCGCCGTCTGGCAAACCGGCTCCGGCACCCAGACGAACATGAACCTGAACGAAGTAATCGCGAACCGGGGAAACATTATTTCCGGCAAAAAAATCCTCCACCCGAACGACGACGTGAACATGTCGCAGTCGTCAAACGACACCTTCCCCGCCGCGATTCATATCGCAGCAGTATGCGAAATAGAGGAGCGGCTTATGCCCGCCCTGCTCGCGCTTATCGAAGAATTTGAGCGGCTTGAGCGGGAAAACGAGGGCGTTCTGAAATGCGGAAGAACGCATCTTCAGGACGCGGTGCCGATTATGTTTTCGCAGGAAATAAGCGGCTGGAAATCGCTTCTCGACCGCTCCCGTGAGCAAATAGTCCTCTCCCTCGCGACGCTTTCTAACCTGTCTTTGGGCGGAACAGCTGTCGGGACCGGACTTAACGCGCCGAAGGGGTTCGATACGCTCGTCGCGGAAAAAATTTCGGCGGCGGCGGGACATGCCTTTAAAACCGATTCAAATAAATTCCACTCTTTGAGTTCGCAGGACGAGGCCGTTTTCGCACACGGCGCGCTTAAGGCACTCGCCGCCGACCTCATGAAAATCGCGAACGACGTGCGGTGGCTCGCCTCGGGGCCGAGAACGGGCCTTGGGGAAATCACAATTCCCGAAAACGAACCGGGAAGCTCGATTATGCCCGGAAAGGTCAACCCGACCCAGTGCGAAGCCGTGACAATGGTCGCGGTTCAGGTTATGGGCAACGACGCGGCGGTCGGCTTTGCGGCCTCGCAGGGAAACTTCCAGCTCAACGTCTTTCTGCCCGTCATCGCGTATAACCTTTTGCAGTCGGTGAGGCTCCTTGGCGACGTGATGGAGAGCTTCCGCAAAAACTGCGTGAGCGGCATTAAGCCGAACGTCGGGAAGATGCGCGAAAACGTCGACAAGTCGCTGATGCTTGCGGCCGCCCTTAACCCGTCCATCGGCTACGAAAACGCCGCGAAAACCGTCAAACTGGCGTTTCGGGAGAATATAACTCTGCGCGAGGCCGCCGCGAAGCTCGGGTTTTTGACGCCTGAGGAGTTTGACAGGGTGTTCAGGCCGGAGGATATGTGCTGTTAGAGGGAAGATTGGCAGAAGGCAGAACAGAGGACAGAGGGGTGGGGGTGCGTTCTGACTTTTAGGCGCGGCGGAGAAAGCGGGGGAATGTGCGCGAAGGTGCGGGGGCGGGTGGGTGGGGCCGACGCAACAGCTTTCTCCGCCGCGCCGGTCGGTTGCACGAAAGCACAGGCGAGCCGCGCGGCCTCTCCGGCATGAGCCGGAGCCGTTCCACGGGGCTGTAGGCGAAGAGGGGCAAATTGTTGGGTTTTCTGCGTAAGCCCGGCGCGGCTAATGGGGCTGGTTTTCTGCGCCCCCCCCCCCCCCCCCCCCCC
>CANPZQ010000089.1 GCA_947588775.1 uncultured Clostridia bacterium | reverse complement strand
CTCCACGCGATTTCCACAAGCCCGTAGGCGAGCCCGCCGAATGTAAAAAGAGTAAGCCCTTTAAGCAATTTCACCGCTGCGGCCTCCTTTTGAAAATTTTACCGATATTATTGACCCGCGCCGTAAAAAGATACATAAAACCGGAAATTTTTCTGTTGACTTTTTCCGCGGTTTGTGATAATATCGTCATAAAGACGCTGACGGGGAGAGCTTATGCTTTCGGACTTCATTTAGAGAGGCGGATTAGGTGAAAGCCGCCGGAGCCCGCGCATAGGCCGTAGCCCCCGAGCCGGAGGAAAGAAAGCCCGCGAGCCGGGCGATTAGAATCCTCCCGGGTAAGGCCCGTTAAAGCTTTTAAAGTGAGATGGCGGCGCGTCCGCCGTCTAATTTGAGTGGTACCGCGGGATTTATCTCGTCTCAAAGCAACGGCTTTGGGGCGTTTTTTTCGCTCCGAAGGAAATCTTTAAGAAAGAGGTACAAAAACATGAAAAAGGAACTCGCAAAGCTCTACGAGCCGAAGCAGGTGGAGGACAAAATCTACTCCTACTGGCTCAAAGGAAACTATTTCCACGCCGAGGTGAACCCCTCGAAAAAGCCCTATACAATCGTAATCCCGCCGCCGAACATCACGGGACAGCTCCACATGGGCCACGCCCTCGACAACACGCTTCAGGATATTTTAATCCGCTATAAGCGCATGTCGGGCTACGAAACCCTCTGGCTGCCGGGAACCGACCATGCCTCCATCGCGACGGAAGCGAAAATCGTCGCCGAAATGCGCAAGGAAGGCGTAACGAAGGACATGACGGGCCGTGAAGGATTTTTGAAGCGCGCATGGGCGTGGAGAGAAAAATACGGCTCCACAATCATAAATCAGCTTAAAAAGCTCGGCTCCTCCTGCGACTGGGAGCGCGAACGCTTCACCTTAGACGAGGGCTGCTCGAAGGCCGTCCGCGAGGTATTCGTCCGCTACTACGAAAAGGGCTTGATTTATCGCGGCGAGAGAATAATAAACTGGTGTCCGCGCTGCCTCACCGCGATTTCAAACGCCGAGGTTATCTATGAGGAGCAGGCCGGCCACTTCTGGCACTTAAGATACCCCCTCACCGACGGCTCGGGATACCTTGAGCTCGCGACGACGCGCCCCGAAACGCTTTTGGGAGATACCGCCGTCGCCGTGAACCCGAAGGACGAAAGATATAAAAAATATGTCGGAAAAACCGTAACCCTCCCGCTCGTCGGCAGGGAAATCCCCGTCGTCGCCGACCCGTATGTAGATACGGAATTCGGAACCGGCGTAGTTAAAATCACTCCCGCCCACGACCCGAACGACTTTGAGGTGGGCTTAAGGCACAACCTTCCGGTTATAAACGTAATGACCGACGACGCAAAAATTACCGACGATTACCCGAAGTATGCAGGAATGGACCGCTTCGAGGCGAGAAAGGCGATTGTCGCCGATCTTGAGGCCGGAGGATTCTTAGTCGAAACCGAGGACTATTCCCACAACGTCGGAACCTGCGAACGCTGCGGAACGACCGTCGAGCCGAGGGTATCGCTCCAGTGGTTCGTAAAGATGGCCGACCTCGCGAAGCCCGCTATAGAGGCCGTCCGCTCGGGGAAGATTAAATTTGTCCCCGAGAGATTCGAGAAAAACTACTTCAACTGGATGGAGGACATCCGCGACTGGTGCATCTCCCGCCAGCTCTGGTGGGGCCACAGAATCCCGGCGTTCTACTGCGACGACTGCGGCGAAACCGTCGTTACGAAGGAGCCCTCCGCCGTCTGCCCGAAGTGCGGAAAAACAATGAGGCAGGACCCCGACACCCTCGGCTGGCCCGACGAAACCCCGGAGCTCAAATATTTCTATCCGACATCGACCCTCGTCACCGGCTGGGACATAATCACCTTCTGGGTTTCGAGAATGATAGTCGCGGGAATGGAGCATATGCACGAGCGGCCCTTTGAAACGGTTTTGATTCATGGGCTTATGCGCGACCCGAACGGCCTTAAAATGTCGAAATCCCTCGGAAACGGCGTCGACCCGCTCGAAGTAATCGACAAATACGGCGCGGACGCCTTAAGGTTCATGGTCGCCTCCGGAACCTCGCCCGGAAACGATATGCGCTACTCCGACGACAAGGTAAAGGCGTGCCGCAACTTCGCGAATAAGCTCTGGAACGCGACGAGGTTTATTATGATGAACCTTCCCGACGACTTCGCTATTCCCGAAAAACTCCCCGAGAACCTCGCGCTCGAGGATAAATGGGTAGTTTCAAAGCTCAACACCCTTGCTAAAGAGGTAAACGAAAACCTTGAGAAATTCGAGCTCGGGGTTGCCGCCCAGAAGGTATACGACTTTATCTGGGACGTTTACTGCGACTGGTATATCGAGCTTACTAAACCGAGAATCAACGCCGGCGGCGAATCCGCCGAAAACGCGCAGACTGTGCTCGTATGGGCGATGGCGGGGATTTTGAAGCTTCTGCACCCGTTTATGCCCTTTATAACCGAGGAAATCTGGCAGGCGCTCGACGGCACCGGTAGGCCGCTAATGCTTGAAAGTTTCCCGGTATATGACGAAAAGCTCGCCTTCCCCGAGGAGGAAGAGGCTTTTGAGAAAATTATAGAGGCGATTCGCGCAATCCGCAACCGCCGCGCCGAAATGAACGTTCCGCCGTCAAGAAAGGCCGAGCTGTTTATTGAAACCGCCGATTCGGACACCTACGAAAAGGGCGTTATGTTCTTTGAGAGGCTTGCGTCAGCTTCAGAGGTAATAATCAATCATGGCGCCGTCCCCGAAGGTTCGCTGTTTATAGTTACGCCGTCGGCAAGGCTGTTTATTCCGATGGACGAGCTTATCGACCGCGAAAAGGAGCTCGCACGGCTCAACAAGGAAAAAGCCGCCGTTGAAAAGGATATCGGAATCATCGGCGCGAAGCTTTCAAATGAGGGATTTGTCGCAAAGGCTCCTGAAAAGGTCGTTGAGGCCGAAAGGGCAAAGCTTGCGAGCGCCCGCGAAAAGCTTGCTAAAATTGAGGAATCCCTTGCCGCGCTGTCTTAATTTTTGAAAGGAAGTGTTTTTATGCGCAAATCCGCCGTCAATCACCCCTTTGCCGCTTCTTTGGTAATTGTCGCGGTTTTCATAGTAACAATGGTAGTCGGCTCGCTCGTTCTGTTGGCCGCGCCGCCGGTATTCATTGAAAACGGCGAATTTGTCCAGCAGATGGTCGCCGAATGCGTAATCTGCCTTGTCGGAATCGCGCTGACCGGGATTTTCGGCTATTTCGGAATCTGGAACCGCACCGAACACTTCGGAAGGGGCCTCGCCTGCGGGGGATATATACTTGTCGTATCCGCGTTTACCGCCGTTTCGGGGGTGGCCGTCCGGCTCGAAGAGCTCGGCGGCAACGCCTCCAAGAGCATAGAGCCCGGGTGGAAGATATTATGCTTTACGGTAGCCTGCCTTCTGATAGGAATCGGCGAGGAGAGCTTTTTCAGGGGCGTCGTCGCGAATCTTTTCTGGGACAAACACGCCAAGGACCCCGCCGGGGTATGGACCGCTACGATTTATTCGGGGCTGATTTTCGGGGCAATGCACGGCATCAACCTTATTTCGTCGGATATTGTGGGCGTTCTGGTGCAGATGGCGGCGGTAATCGCGATGGGAATGGCCCTGACCGCAATCTACTACCGCTCGAAGAACATCTGGGCGGTTATAATACTTCATGCATTTCTGGATTTTTGCGCGATGCTTCCCACGGGAATCTTCGGCGGCTCCATCACCGAGGATATAAGCTCCTACAGCCCGATTATGGCTATAACGTCGTCGCTTCCGTATCTTATTGTCACGCTTTTCCTCTTAAGAAAGAGCAAAATGCCGCAGGTTCTCTCGGCGGAGCCGATTCAAAATGCGCCGGGGACGCTGGTTTTATCCTACGAAATAAGTTCCTCTCCCGCGAGCAAGGTTTCGCGCAGACGGGCGGTTATAATCGCGCTGGCGGTATGGGTGACGCTGTTCTGCGGCTGCGTAGCGGCGCATGGCGGCTTCGACGACTATTCGGGGATGTTTTACGACGGCGAAGAGGTTTTCAGCTACGATGAAGAGGGCGCATGGAACGGCGAGCGCACCTTCGGGGTCGAGATGAGCTTCGAGGCCGACGCGGGGAGCTACCGCGTAGAAATCGAGAGCCGCCCGAGCGAGCCGAACTCGTATGTTTTCGTGCAGATTCTGAAGGGCGGCGAGGTCTGGTTTGAGGACAACTACGGCGGCATCTGCAACGTCAACTGCACCCTCGACCTCGACGCCGGCGAGTACACCGTAAACATAATTTACAATTTCTCCGAAGTCGACAACCCGAATGCGACCTATGATTTTGAGATGGAGGTTGTGGGGGAGTAGGGGAGAGCGGTTGAAGGCGGGGCGGGGGAAAAAAGGGCAGCTGGTAAGGGCTGCCTTTTTTGCTTTATGCCCCAAATCACGCTTCCCCCATCATCATTTCGCGCGAACCCCCGCCGCGCGGACGGAGCTGTCTTGGCGGGCCCCACCCACCCGCCCCCGCACCTTCTCCTCCTGCCCCCGCTCCGTCCGCGCGGCTTGCAGTTCACGCCTCCTCCCTCTCAATCTCCTCGAACGAATCGAAGCTTATCGACATTCCGCAGTCGCTCAGCTCGAGCTTTTGGGGGACGTGGGCGCGGGTCAGGGTAAGGGCGAAGCTCTCCCCGCCGAGGTCGCCGCTTGCGAGGCACTGCTCGTCGCCGGTTATAATCTCAATCGGCGCGGAAAAGAGCCTGTCGAGCCGCGTCAGCGCAGTCTGAACGACCGAGCCGACCGGGAAACGCTGCGTGTCGAACGTGAAGCGAAGCCCGTCGAAAGAGATGCCCGTTTCCTCGCCCGCGACGTTGAAAATAAGCCCCTTTACGGCGGCGGGAGAGGTCATCTCGACCTGCCAGCAGCCGTTCGAGTAGCGCGACAGAACCGCGCCGTAGTCGGTGTCGCCGACCGAAATTTCCGCCTCGCTGATGAAGCTTTGCGGAAGCTCAACCGTCGATTGAGGCTGCCTCGTGCAGCCCGTCAGAATTGCCAGAAAAACGCAGAGAACCGTAAGAATCCTTTTCAAATAAATCATGCCTTTCGCTTTTTTGGAACAGCAAAGGCAACGCCGCAATCACGTCCCCCGCGAGCGTCGACCGCCTCGAAAGCCGCTGCGTCGCGAGCTCGCAGGCAAGCCCCTGGACCGTCGCGCCGATGAGCGCGGCCTCCTCCCAGGGGTACCCCTGAGCCGCAAACGAGGCGATAATTCCCGCCAAAAGGTCGCCGCTGCCGCCCTTCGCGAGGCCGCTGTTCCCCCTCATCGAGAGCGCGAGGCCGCCGCGTGAGGCAATCAGCGTTCCCGCCGACTTTGCGACGATTACGCCGCCGGTTTTTTCTCGGGCAAGCTTCGCGTATGCCGCGCGGTTTTCCAGAATTTCGGAAAGCGGTGCGCCGCAGAGCCTTGCAAGCTCGGCGGGGTGCGGGGTGAGAATCGGCTCGGCCTTTGCTTTTCTGAGAAATTCTATGCGGCCGCAGACAAGATTTATTCCGTCCGCGTCGATGATTATCGGACAATTTGCGGTTTCAAGGGTATATTCCAAAATTTTCAAACAGCCCGCGCCCTTCCCGAGGCCGGGACCGATTAAAACCGCGTCGGCCGACGCCAAAAGCTCCGATAAATCGTCATGCTCGCCGGGGGTTGGGCTCATGAATCCCTTTTCGTCGTGTGAAACTTTTAAGAGCGTCGCTTCCTTGGCGTTGACGGCGAGGGCGGAGGCGGGAGTGGAGGTGGTTACGACGGCGCAGAGCCCAACTCCGCAGCGAAGGGCGGCGAGCGCGCAAAGCTGGGGCGCGCCGGGATAACGCTCCGAGCCGGCAATAATTACGAGCCTGCCGAAGCTGCCCTTGTGGGAATTTTCGGGGCGCGGCCTGACAAGCTCCATAACTTTACGCGCGTCGGCGATTCGGATTTCCCCCGAATCTTCAAAATACTCCGACGCGGCTTTAAATATGTGAATATCGCGTTCTTTGGCGGTTTTTTCGGCAAGAACGAAGTTTTTTTCCGAGATAAATTCTTTCATTTCAACGGTATGCGATTACAATCGCGGTCGCGGTTTCGCGGGTATGCGTGAGGCTGACTGTAAAGGTATATCCCTTTGCGGCCTCCGCAGCCGCTCCTTCAAGCTTTAAGTATGGCGCGCCGAGCTTATCTCTCAAAACGGAAATTTCGTTCAGGGAAAACCCCCGTATTCCCGTCCCGAGGGCCTTGGAGAAAGCCTCCTTGGCAGCGAAATTTGCGGCAAACGATTCCTCCCGCTTCAAAAATTCAAGCTCGGCGGGGGAGTAGACTTTTTTCCGGAAGCCGTCGATTTCGAGGGATTTTTTTATCCGCGAAATCTCGACTGAATCAATCCCTACCCTCATATCGCGCGGGGGAGGTAGGGCTTTACGGCCTCAAGGGTTCGCTCGTCGGGGGTAAAGATAAGCGCGGTTTTGCCATAGCCGGGGTCGTCGTAGACGACGGTATAGCGGTCGCCCTCGCCGCATACGTTGATTTCGGTCGCGCCGTCGATATGCTTTTCCGAGGCGTAAAACGCCTCCGCGCTTCTCAGATTAAGCGTGCAGAGCGGCTTGCGGGAGCGTTTGTTGAAGATTTTGTCAACGGAAAATTCCTGCCCGACGACGGTGTATTCATACTCGACGTTCAGCCTTGTGCCGAGGTACCAGCCCCCCCAGAGAAGCCCGATGGCGAGGAGCACCCCTAATTCATAAACGAAAACGCTGTCCGAAATCAGCGACAAAATCCCGAAAAGAATACCCGAGGCGGGTATTCCCGAGAGCGTAAGGATTATTTTTTTGACCCTGTCCTCCGGCGTGCGGGGCTTTTTTACGAGCTGTTCTCTTATTCCGTCCATATCCGACATCCTTTCCTGCTTCTATGCGATAAAGCCGCCGTTTACGGGCAGCACTTGTCCCGTTATAAACCCCGAGCGTTCGTCAGCCAAAAACGCGACGGCTTCGGCGACGTCCTCCGGCGTTCCGAGCCTCAAAAGGGGAGTGTCGCCGCAGAGCTCCTCGATTGTTTCACGGTCGAGGCCGGAATTCATATCCGTCCTTATAACCCCCGGCGAAACGCAGTTCACGCGGATTCCCGACGGGCCGAGCTCCTTTGCGAGGGCTTTCGTGAAGCCGATTACCCCGGCCTTGCATGCCGAATAAACCGCCTCGCAGGAGGCCCCGACCTCTCCCCACATCGACGCGATATTTATAATCGCGCCCTCTTTTTTTGGAAGCATGATTTTCGCGGCCTCGCGCGAGCAGTAAACCGTCCCGAGAAAATCGACGCCGGCGAGGCGGCCTATTTCCTCGTCCGACATGTCCTGCAAAAGCCCGATAAAGCTGATTCCGGCGTTATTTACAAGCACCGACGCGCCTCCGAGCTTTTCGGATATATCTTCAAACATTTTCCGGACCTCGCGGGGGTCGGAAACGTCGGCCTTAAAGGCTTCGGCGACCCCGCCGGAGGAGTTTATTTCCTCCGCGATATTTCGGGCCTGTTTTTCGGAGGAAAGGTAGTTCACCGCGACGGCGTAACCCGCGGTTGCGAGCCTTTTTGCGACTGCCGCGCCTATTCCGCGCGACGCGCCGGTGACAACGGCTGTTTTCATAGCTATCAAGTCCTTTCGGGGCATTGGCGGGGGCGGGGTTTGGGCGGCTGCCGGGGTTTCCTGCCCCAAGGAGGGGGCGAAGCCCCCGCCGGCCGGAGGCCGGCGCGCCGCCTGCGGCGGCGGTGCGCCTTCGGCGCACGGGGCTTCGCCCCCCCGGCTGACGCAGCAAAACCCGCCTTTTG
>CANPZQ010000088.1 GCA_947588775.1 uncultured Clostridia bacterium | reverse complement strand
ATATCCTCCGAAACCGCCGTAGCCTCCGGCTCGAGCATCGGGTAAAGCCCCGCTCTCGCCTTATTTACAATATATTCCACCGGCACATATTCCTCGGCGGCTTCGTCCTCCGAACTCATCGATTCCGAATTTTTAGGCTCCGGCGCGGGGGTCGCAACGGTGTTCTGCGGGACGTTTTCCCCCTGCGGCGCGGGCTTGTAAAGCTCGGCGCGCGGCGGAAGCTCCGACGGCAGCATCGCCTTTTTCGCGTAAGCCGTGACAAAGACAAATGCGCTTGAATAGATAAGTATCAGGCTCATGATCAGGATTACGCGCTTTATGGTGAATATTTTTTTCAACAGTTCACGTCCTTCCGTAATTTATATCATAAGCTTTGGCAAAAATTTCCTCTTTAAACGTCATCTTGCCCTTAACGGCATGTGTTTTTCGCGGTTTCTCTCATACTGACCCGCGTAAACCGACGGGTCCTCGCCTTCGCGGACCTTTCTCGCGACGACGACGAATCTCGAATCGCTGATTGTATAGGCGCAGGTCGAAAGCGTCAGGAACTGGTCGCCGTATCGGCACTCGACGGGGGAGATATAGTAGTTTCTGAGCATTATATTGTCGTAGAAGTAGTTATAGTCCTCCTCGGTCTTGAAGTTGCGGCACTTGAAGTATTCAAAGAGGGGAATATCGTCCTGGTCCTCGCGGATTCCGACAAGGAAGCAGGAAACGATTACATACTGCGCTTCCTCCCACCTCGTGTCGAAGTTGATTATGTACGCGTCGTTTACGGTCGATGTGTCGCTCGTCTGGTAGTCGAGAAGGTGCCTGAAAAACGAGCCGTCCTTATTGCTGTGGCCGTAGAGCGTAACGTTGTCCGCCATACTGAGGCCGGTAATCGGGACCTTATAGTCGGCGTAGATGGTTCCCTTCGCGGATTTTTTCTTCTCGAAGTTCTTGTCAAGGTAGTAGTCGTTGTCGGTGGTCTGGACGACCGGGTAGTCAATCCACGGGTCGCCGTTCGAGTGCGTGATTCCGTCGATTCTTATCCAGCCGATGAAGTCGCTGTTCTGCTCGTAGTATTCCGCGTATTTTTCAAGCGGGTCGGGCTCGACCGGCGGCGGCGGTTCGGTGACGGCGGTGGTCGCCTCGGTGGTTGTTTCGGGCGCGAGTGTCTGGACATGGGGCGCGGTCTGAACCGGCTCGGTGTTTTCGGGAACATCGTCGACCTGCTTTCCGCAGCCCGCCATATTGATAGCAATCGAGCCGGCAATCGCCAGAAGCGTCGCCCTTCTCAAAAGCTTATTCCCAAATGATTCCATATATTACATCTACTTCCTTTCTTATTCTTCGGGCTGATAAATCTGATAATCGGGGCCGTCGTCGACGGGGGCGACGTTTCCGTAGGCGGTATAGAGCTTTGCGGGCTTATGCGCCCTCGGGTTGGCCTTATATTCATAGACGGACGGGTCCTCGCCGTCGCGGAGCTTTCTTGCGACGATTACGAACCGCGAATCGTAGATTTCGTTGGAGCAGGTCGACAGCGTAAGGTATTCGTCGTTGATGTCGCAGTCGATGTCGGTCTTATAATAGTTTCGGTACATAACGTTTGCGTACCAATAGTCGAAGTCCTCGGGGGTATTGAATTCAACGCAGTTATGGTACCTGAAGATGGGCTGGTTGTCGTCCTCCTCGTGGACCGAAACGAGGAAGCAGCCGAAGATGATGTATTTTTCCCGCTCATAGAGCGTGCTGAAGTCGACGATTCTGTGCTCCGAAACAAAAGTCGCGCCCTTCTTATAAGCGTCGAGGCTTCCGAAGTAGTAGCCCGTTTTCATGTCGTGGCCGTAAATCGTCACATTCGAGGAGCGGTTTTCTCCGGCGACCGTCGCGCGGTGGTCGATATAGAGCGCGCCGTAGTCCTTTTCCTTCTTATAGATGTCGTGCGAGAGGTAGTAATCGTTGTCCTCGCCCTGGACGACGGCGTAGTTTATCGCAAGCTCCCGCTCGTCCTCGGGGAGGCTGTCGTCGATATAAATCCCGTCGATGGAAATATATCCCACCACGTCGGGGTTAATGTCGTAAATCGGCCGGAAATTCGGCATCATTCCCGCCGGATACTTTAAATCCTCGGGGTTTACCGGGGTTTCCTCCTGAGCCGGATTGTCGGTCGCGGGGACATCGGCGTTTTCGTCCTCGTTTACCGTAACGTTCGGCGCGTCCTCAACGTCGGGAGCGGTCGTTTCGGCGGCCTCGGGGTTGTTGAAGAGGTCGGAGATATACTGCTGGTCGTTAATCATGTCCTTTGAGCCGAAGTTATAGATATACGCGTCGTAGGCGGATTTTGCGAGAACGCCCACCGCGACTATGAAAACCGTCTTGCGGATAAGCTCGCGCAGGCTGTCGCCCTTCCACGGGATAATGTCCTTGATTCTGCCGACAAACGAGCGGTCGCGCCGGCTCGAAGCTTCCTCTCTGAGGGCCTCGTCAAGCATCGACATATCATCAGTCCTTTCATAAACCCGCCCTGAGTCGGGTCATTGCCGCTTCAAGCGCGAAGGCCGCGGCAAGAAGGCGGTTGAAATTCCTCTCAAAGCTTCCAAGCTCATACAGCTTGAGGTTTTCGGCCTTCGTCCTTCCCGAAAAGGAGGTGCCGACGAAAACGGTTCCGACGGGAGCGGGGTCGTCGGGCGAAGCGGGGCCGCAGAGCCCTGTCACCGAAACGGCTATATCGCTTCCCGAGATAATTCTTGACCGCTCCGCCATCGCCATGGCGGTTTCGCGGCTCACCACTCCGAAGCCCGAAATAATCCCTTCGGGAACGCCGAGAACGTCCTCTTTTATCTTTTCCGAGTAGGACACCACTCCGCAGCCGAAAACCTTCGAGGCCCCCGGCACCGATGTTATCGCCGAGGCGATAAGTCCGCCGGTGCAGCTTTCGGCGGTGGAAAGCGTCAAACGCTCATCAAACAGATATTGTACCACATTTCGGGCGATTTTGTCAATATATTCGCGGATTTCCGCCTCGCGAAGGGGGATTTTTCCGCTTCTTATGGGACTATTTTCCATATTTTGAGGCTCCTTTGGGAATTTTTGGGGGTTAGCGGCTTAAAAAAGCGGGGGAGAGCGCATGGGTGGGGCGGGCGGGAGGGTGGGCGCAGGGGGCAGCTTTTTTAAGCCGCGGGCCTTATCGCACCCCGACCGCGGCGTACATCAGCGACGAGAAGTCGGGCGGCGCGCAGGACAGCCCCTTTTGGAGGATTTTCAGCCCGTTTTCCGAAATCTCCCGCTCAAAGTTTTCTCCGTTCACCACCCTGCAGGAGGTCGCCGCGATTTCAACGCTTCTCCCGGTAGCTCCGTGAACCCTTGTCTGGAGGTCAAAGGCGGTTTTCGGGTCGGAGCGGTATTCCGCCTCGCCGTCGCCCATAACAGCAATAAGCGCGACGCCGCCGTCGGCCAGGTGCTCGCGGATATATCGGTAGAACCCGCGCCTGTCGCCGTCGTCGACGAGCATATGAAGCACCGCGACCGAGTATATAAAGGCGAATTTCCCGTCCGGCTCGCCATAGAGGCAGTCCGCCGCCGAAAAGCTGTCCGCGAAATCGGGATAAACCCTCCGGCAGTAGTTTACAGCCTCTTTGGAAACGTCGACGGCTTTTAGGTTATATCCGTCCGAAAGGAGCTTCGCCGCGTCGCGCCCCTCGCCGCAGCCTATTTCCAGAATCGCGGCGTTTTTCGGGATATTGAATTCGCGGATAATTTCCGAAACAAGCTCCGTAGGCGCGTTATCCGACCATTGAAGCCCGAGCGCGTGAATCCGGAGGTATCTGTCGTCGTAGGCTTTATAGTATTTTTCCATTTTTCTCCTTTATAAGCGGGAATCAGTATCCCCCGACCGTCTTTACGCGGGTATTTTCGACCGCTTCTTTGATCATCGGCTCGAAGTCGGCCATCGCCTGCGCCTTTTCAACGTCGGCGAGGGCGGGTTTGGTGCGAGGGTGCCTCGGGGTGAAAACGGTGCAGCAATCCTCATACGGCTCAATCGAAATCTCGAACGTTCCGAGCTTATAGGCAATATCAATTATTTCCTTTTTATCCAATCCTATGCAGGGACGGAAAACCGGAATCCGGCAGACCGCGTCGGTCGTAACCATAGCCGCCATCGTCTGCGAGGCGACTTGGCCTAGGCTCTCGCCGGTGCAAAGTGCCAGATAACCGTCGCGTTCGGCGATTCTTTGCGCGATTTCCATCATCAGGCGGCGCATAATCAGGGTAAAGTAGTCCTCGGGGCAGCGGTTTCGGATTTCCTCCTGGATCTTCGTGAACGGAACCGTGTAGAACTGGATTCTCCCGCAGTATTCCGACATTTTTTCGGCGAGCCGCTCGACCTTCATAAGCGCGCGCTCCGAGGTATATGGCGGGGCCTCGAAGTGGATTGCCGAAAGCTCTACGCCGCGCTTCGCCATCATACAGCCGGCGACGGGGGAATCAATTCCGCCCGAAAGGAGCAAAAGTCCCCGCCCCGACGTTCCTACCGGAATGCCGCCCGCGCCGTCTACGGCGACGTCATGGACGAACGCGCCCTCGTCGCGTATTTCGCAGATAACGGTTACTTCGGGCTCGAATAAATCCACCTTGAGATGGTGAAATTTTGAAAGAATCATTCCGCCCAGCTGCGCGGCAAGCTCGGGGGAAGTCATCGGGAAGCTCTTGTCGGAACGCTTTACCGCGACCTTGAAGGTTTTTTTGGCGGAGAGAATATCGCTGAAGCGTTCGCAGATGACCGCGAAGACGCTCTCGACGTTCTTTTCGGAGCCTATGGCGCGGCAGAGCTTCGCGATGCCGTATATTTTCGAGCAGCGTTCAAAGACCTCGTCCATGTCTATGCTTTCGTCGAGCGGCTCGACGTAGAGGGTGGACTGTCCCGAGCGCAGGCTGAACTGTCCGAGGGAGCGGAGCCTTCGGCGGACGTTTTTCATAAGCACCGATTCAAAGCTGCCCCTATTGAGGCCCTTTAAGACGATTTCGCCGTATTTGCAGAGAATTATTTCCTTCATGAAATTAAACCTACCTTTTTATTTTTACAAGCGTTTCGCATGCGAGCCGGAGGGCTTCCGCGAGGCGGTCGACGTCGTCCTCGGAGGTTTCCGCCGACGTGCTTATTCTGACGGTGGAATCGATTTTTTCGGCGGGAAGCCCGAACGCCTCCAAAACCGCGCTCTTTTTCCCCCTTGAACAGGCCGAGCCGCTTGAAACGTAGATTTGCTTCTGCTCGAGAAAATGCAGAACGGTTTCGCTCTTTATTCCCGGGACCGAAACGCTTAAGATGAAGGGGCTTGCGTCGTCGGGGGAATTTATCGAGAGCCCGGGGATTTGAGAGAGCTTTTCCCGAAGATAGAGATTTATTTTTTCGGCGTGGGCGTAGCGCGGGCCGAGGGTCGCGTTCATAGCGTCGACGGTTTTCCCGAAGGAATAAATCATCGGCACGGCCTCGGTGCCGGAGCGAAGGCCGCTCTGCTGGCCGCCGCCGAGAATCTGAGGGGATAGCCTAACGCCCTTTTTGACCCATAGCGCGCCTACGCCCTTCGGGCCGTGGATTTTATGCGCGCTGACGGAAATAGCGTCCGCCGAGAGGCTTTTCGCCTTGAACGGAAGCTTCATGTATGCCTGAACGCAGTCGGTGTGGAGAATGCATTCGGGGTAGAGCTTTTTTATCCTTGCGAACGCGCCCTCAATCGGCAGAATCGCGCCGGTTTCGTTGTTTATATACATCGCGCTGACGAGGCAGGTATCGGCGTTTACGGCCTCGACGAGGTCGTCCTCGTCCAAAACTCCGTCGGAGCGCGGAGAAACGGTAACGACCTCGAATCCCGCCGCGGCGAGCTTCTTAAAGGGCTCCGCTACGGACGGGTGTTCGACAGAGGTTGTTACGACGCGCTTTTTGCGCCTTCCGTATGCTTCCGAGAGGCCGAAGATTGCGAGGTTGTTGGCCTCCGTCGCTCCGGACGTAAAAATTATTTCCCGGGAAAGAACGCCGAGCGAGGCGGCGATTTTGTCGCGGGAGTAGTTTAGAAGCTGTTCTGCGGCAATTCCGAGGCCGTGAAGGCTCGAGGGGTTTCCGAATACGCGGGTCATCGCGTAGGCAGAGCCTGCGACGGCCTCGCGGCAGGGCTTTGTAGTCGCGGCGTTATCGAGATAAATCATAAGCATCTCCTGAAATAAATACTTTTTTCCCGCGGAAAATATTGCGCCGCCCGAAAATTTCACGCGCCGTACACAATTTTTTCCCATGCGGGGGTATAGGGGTATTATACTACAGAATTTGTGAAAATGCAATATGGGGATTGGGGTTGGCATACGGTTGATTTGGGCTTTGCGCGTAAGTCCGGCGCGGCGAATGGGGCTAAATTCTGCGGCCGCCAAAGTCCCTGCCTGCCACCCGCCCGCCCACCCCGCCCCATTCGCCGCGCCTCGCTTTGCAAAAATGCACAGAAACTAAAGAAAAGACGTGTCGATTTTCGGCACGTCTTTTGGGCATATAATTATTGACTTTGCAATTTCACTGTGATATTCTAATCATATCCACGGCAGTTTATGCCGCGGGAAAATTGCTGAATACACCGTCAATTTTTCGGAAGTTGGAGGAATTATATCATGGCAATGACAATAGGTATCCTTACAAGCGGCGGCGACGCCCCCGGAATGAACGCCGCAATCAGAGCGGCCACAAGAGCCGCCATAGCGCGCGGATATAAGGTAATCGGTATCCGCAGGGGCTATCAGGGCCTTATCGAGGGGGATATGTTCGAGCTCGGCGTTCGCGACGTTTCGGATATTCTGCATCGCGGCGGCACCGTTCTCTGCACCGCAAGGAGCAAGGAATTCACCACTCAGGCGGGCCTTGAAAAGGCAAAGGCAAACTGCGACGCAGCGGGAATGGACGCGCTTATTGTAATCGGCGGCGACGGAACCTACCGCGGAGCTCTGGACCTTTCGCGCTACGGCGTTAAATGCATCGGCATTCCCGGAACCATCGACAACGACATTGTCTGCACCGAATACACCATCGGCTTCGACACCGCCCAGAACACCGCGCTCGAGATGCTCGACAAGCTGAAGGACACCGAAATGTCCCACCACCGCTGCTCGGTCGTTGAGGTAATGGGCCGCAACGCCGGACATATCGGCGTAAACGTCGCTGCGGCGACCGGAGCCATAGACTGCCTCACCGTCGAAAGGCCGTTCGACCTCGACGAAATCTGCGATAAGATTTCCGAGCAGAAGGAAGCCGGAAAGACCCACTTCGAGCTTATCGTCGCGGAAGGCGTGGTCCACGAGGGCTTCACCTCCGACGACATAGCTAAATACATCGAGGCAAAGACGGGAGTAACCTCCCGCGCGACGGTCCTCGGACATGTCCAGCGCGGCGGCGCGCCGTCCTGCTACGATAGGGTCATGGCCCTGAAAATGGGCTACTACGCGGTCGAGCTTCTCGCAAACGGCTTCAAAAACCGAATCGTCGCCGTAAAGAACAACAAGCTCGTCGACTACGACATCAACGAGGCTCTCAACATGCAGAAGGGCTACGACGAAAAGCTCCATTCGGTGCTGAGAATCCTCTCAATCTGAAAAATCAATTTGTTTAAGAGTAGGGGCGCAAGCGTGAAATAGTGCTCTGCGGACGGGGAGTTGCCGCAGTGACAAAACGCCGAAGGCTGCGGTTTGCGTCCCGCATCCCGCTTAACCTGCATAAAAACGCCTTTCAGGGCATTTTCCGGTATATTAAGCAGGCGAGGCTGTGTTTAATTTTTGGAGGAATCTGCCATGAAAGGCTTTTTCAATTTATTCAAACGTTCCGCGCTCGAATTTAAAAGCGTCCGAAGCCTTACGGTTACGGCGATGCTTATAGCTCTGGACCTCGCCATCAAGGCCGCGACGACGATGCGCGCGAGCGAATCGCTTCATATTTCCTTTGCGTTTATCGCCCTCGCGTCGGTGTCGATGCTCTACGGGCCGACGGTCGGCTTTGTCGCGGGAATGATAACCGATATTCTCGGCTTTTTAATCGCCCCGTCCGGCGCGTTCGACATCCGCTTTACGCTTATAGAAGCCCTCGGCGCGCTTATCTACGGCGCTTTCCTCTACAACGC
>CANPZQ010000087.1 GCA_947588775.1 uncultured Clostridia bacterium | reverse complement strand
CCGACGCAGGAGCTTTCTCCGCCGCGCCGGGGGCTTTGCAGAAAGTATGGGGGAGGATTTTGGGGGTGTGGGTTTTGATGGGGGTACGGACACTTATGTTTTTGACGGAAAGGGCCGCGCGGCGGGGAAAGCTGCCTCCATCGTCCCACCCGCCCGCCCCCGCAATTTCGCGCCACCTCCCCGCTTTCCCCGCCGCGCTCCCCATTTTCACTTGCATTTCCCCGCAAAGTATAGTATAATACTCCCGACATCTTTTTACGAGGACGTGACCAATATGAAGGTTGTTTTACAGAAGCTTACAAAAATTTTTCCGGCGCGGGGGAAGGGCGCGGGCGGCGACGTCGTTGCGGCGAACTGCCTCGATTTTGAGATTCCGGACGGCGAGCTGATTGCTCTGCTCGGGCCGTCGGGCTGCGGAAAAAGCACTACCCTTAACCTCATAAGCGGGCTCCAGAAGCCGACAAGCGGGCGCATATTCTTTGGCGACGACGACGTTACCGACCTTCCGCCCGAAAACAGGGGCGTCGGCCTCGTTTTCCAGAATTACGCGCTTTATCCCCACCTCAGCGTTATGGACAACATAATCTTCCCGCTCGGGAATCTTCGCGGCAAGGACAGGATGTCCAAGGCCGAAATGCATGAAAAAGCCCATGAAATCGCAAAGCTCGTCCAGATAGACGGGCTGATGGACCGAAAGCCCGGCGAGCTTTCCGGCGGCCAGCAGCAGCGCGTCGCGATTGCGAGAGCGTTGGTGAAAATGCCGCGCGTGCTTCTTCTGGACGAGCCGCTCTCCAACCTCGACGCGCGCCTTCGCCTCCAGACAAGGGAGGAAATCAAGAGAATCCAGCGCGAAACAAAAATCACCACCGTTTTCGTAACCCACGACCAGGACGAGGCGATGAGCATTTCCGACAGAATTATCGTCATGCGCGACGGCGTAGTCCAGCAAATCGGCGCGCCGCAGGAGGTATACGACAACCCCGAAAACCTCTTCGTCGCGAACTTCCTCGGCACCCCCCCAATCAACGTTTTCTCCGCCTCGGTCAAGGGTGGATTCCTGAAAATCGGCGGCGATTCCGTCCTAAAGCTCAAAAACGTCCCCGACGGCGGCGTATGGGCGGCAATCCGCCCCGAGGGCTTTTTGCTGCGCGACGACGGGCCTTTTAGGTGCAAGCTCTCGAGGGTTGAGGTTATGGGGCGGGATATAAGCGTTGTTTCCGAAAACAAATGCTCCCAGAACCCCGCGATTCGCTCGATTATCGCCTCGGAAAACAGGGTCAATACCGCTTCCGAAACCGTCAGATTCGCCCTAAAGCCACATAAAGTTTATCTATTTGACAAAAAGACGGAAAAGCGCGTCGCCTTTGAAGCCGAGTGAAAGGAGAAGCCAATGGAAAACAAAAGCTCAAAGGGCTGGCTCTATCTCCTGCCCGCAATTCTATTCCTCGGGGTGTTCATGGTCTATCCCCTGATAGACGTTTTCGTCTACTCCTTCGAGGAGGGCTACAACTCCGCCTCGCAGACGTTCTTCGGAACGGGTATCTACAACTATTCCTACATTTTACACGACCCCTACTTCTTGCAGGCGGTTAAAAACACCTTTATTCTCGTAGTCGTGACGGTTCCGCTTTCGACGCTGATAGCCCTCGGGATTTCCTGCGGGCTTTCATCGATAAAGCCTCTTCGGGAGCTCTACCAGACGGTTTTCTTCCTGCCATATGTAACAAACACCCTTGCGGTCGGTCTTGTTTTCATGATTCTCTTTCAGAAAACGCCCTACACCGACGGCCTCGTGAACCTCGTCTTGGGGATTTTCGGGATGTCGCCAATCGACTTCATCGACGGGCCGTATTGGGCGAAGATGTTTGTTTTATGCTTCTATACCGTATGGGTGGTGCTCCCATTTAAGATTCTGATTTTGACAAGCGCGCTCGCCTCGGTAAACGAGGAATATTACAGCGCGGCGCGTATCGACGGCACCCGCCCGTTCAGAATTTTCCGTAAAATTACCCTCCCGATGATTTCGCCGATGCTCTTTTATCTTATAATCACCGGCTTCATCGGGGCGTTCAAGGCCTACAGCGACGCTGTCGCGCTCTTTGGGACAAACTTAAACGCCGCGGAGATGAATACTATCGTCGGCTACGTCTACGATATGCTCTACGGCGACAGCGGCGGTTTCCCGTCCTACGCCTCGGCGGCGGCGATAGTCTTATTCGCGATAGTTCTTACAATCACCTGCATCAACCTTTTGGTAAGCAAAAAATACGTCCACTACTGAGGAGGCGGGATTTATGAATAAAGACATAGTAAGGCTCGAAGCCCGTCAGAGCCGCAGGCGCGCGGCCTCGAAGGCGGTAACTTATATAATTCTTACGCTCTGGGCGATAATCGTGCTGTTTCCGTTTTACTGGATGATTCTTACGTCGGTGAAAAATTACGCCTCCTATAACTCGGAGCACATTCCGAAGCTCTTTACGCTCTCGCCGACGCTTGAAAACTATTCCTCGGCGTTCACGGCGGTGCCGCTCGGAAAATATTTTCTGAATACCGTTATATTTACGGTGCTGACCACCGGGCTTATGCTCCTGGTTACGGTGCCGGCGGCGTTTGCGTTCTCGCGCCTTAATTTTCGGGGGCGCGACGCGGTGTTTACGCTCTTTCTCGCGCTTATGATGATTCCCTACGAGCTCGTCGTTATCACAAACTATACGACCGTCACCGACCTCGGGCTGAGAAATACCTTTACCGGGCTTATTCTGCCGTCGGTAACGTCGGTGTTCTATATCTATCTGTTAAAGGAAAACTTTTCACAGATTCCCGACGAGCTGTACTATGCCGCAAAGGTCGACGGCACGCGCGATTTCAAGTATCTCACGCGGGTGATGATTCCTATGTGCAGGCCGACGATTGTCACGATAACAATTTTAAAAGTGATTGAGTGCTGGAATTCCTACGTCTGGCCGAGGCTTGTAACCGACGACCCGAACTACTATCTCGTTTCAAACGGGATTCAGGAAATCCGCGAAAACGGCTTCGGGCGGGAAAATATCCCCGCGATGATGGCCGCGGTGGTGGTAATATCCGCGCCGCTTATAGTCTTGTTCCTCATTTTCCGCAAAAAGATTATGGAGGGCGTCGCGAGAGGAGGCACAAAGGGTTGAGTGCATTTAAAAGGCTGCTCGCGATTTTGGCGGCGGGGGCTGTGGCGGTTTCGCTGACGGGCTGCCACGGCTCGCGGGGGCTTCCGGAATTTGAGATTCCCGCCGAATTCGACGAAACGCAGAAGCAGGAGATAACCTTCTGGGCTAAAAACGACACCAACATCACACAGACAAGGATTTACGAAAAGGCAATCGCCGACTTTGAGAGCCTTTATCCGAACGTAACGGTGAACCTTCGGCTCTACACCGACTACGGCAGGATTTACAACGACGTCATCACGAACATATCGACGAACACGACCCCGAACGTCTGCATAACATATCCCGACCACATCGCGACTTATAAAACCGGGGCGAACGTAGTCGTGCCGCTCGACGGGCTTTTCGACGATGAGAAATACGGCCTCGGGGGAAGCGCGCTTAAATTTGATTCCCCGAAAAAAGAGGAGATTATCCCGCAGTTTTTGGAGGAATGCTCCCTTTCGGGACAATACTGGGCGATTCCGTTCATGCGCTCGACGGAGGCATGCTACATCAACAAAACGATGGTTGAGGAGCTCGGCTATACGCTTCCCGAAAAACTGACATGGGACTTTGTCTGGGAGGTTTCGGAGGCGGCGATGAAAAAAGCCCCCGACGGGAGCTTCGCCGTGAACGGCCAGCAGGTAATGATTCCGTTTATCTACAAATCCACCGACAACATGATGATTCAGATGCTCCGACAGAAGGGCGCGGGCTATTCCGACAGCGACGGGAACATACTCATCTTCAACGGCGAAACAAAGGAGATTCTCGCCGAAATCGCGAAGCATGCCGCCACGGGGGCTTTCTCGACGTTTCAGATTTCGAGCTATCCCGGAAACTTTTTAAACGCCGGACAGTGCGTTTTCGCAATCGATTCGACCGCCGGCGCGACTTGGATGGGCTCGCACGCGCCGCTTTCCGACATTCACGAGGACAGCTTTGTGGAATTTGAAACCGAGGTAATGCCGATTCCGCAATTTGACCCCGATAACCCGCAGACGATTTCGCAGGGGCCGTCGGTCTGCATATTCAACAAGGACGACCCGCAGGAGGTCCTCGCCTCATGGCTCTTTGCGCAGTTTCTTCTTACAAACGGCGTGCAGACGGCATATGCCGAAACCGAAGGATACGTCCCCGTCACGTCGAAAGCGCAGAATTCCGAGGAATACCTCGACTATCTTTCGCGCTGCGGCGAGGACTTCAACGAGCACTACGACGTTAAAATAAAGGCTTCCCGGCTTCTTTTGGAGCATGTCGGGGAAACATTTGTAACGCCGGTGTTCAACGGCTCCGCGTCGCTTCGTTCCGCCGCCGGACAGATGATTGAAAACGTAACGAAATCCGTCCGCCGCCATGAAACCGTCGACGACGCATACTACGGCAAGCTTTTCGACGACATAACCTCGCTCTACCGTCTCGACAGCCGCGCCCTTGACGTTTCCGGCAAGGCCGACCTCGGGGAGCTCCCGACGACCGCGAAGGTGCTGATCGGAGTGCTCGCGGCGGCTTGGGTGGGGATTGGAATTGCGGCGGCGGGGGAGAAGGTGGGGAAGAGGAAAAGGAAGAAGGAAGGGTGAGGGGGAGTAATCTGAAGAAAGGCGCGGCGGAGAAAGCGGGGAGATAGCGGGAAATGGCGGGGGGCGGGCGGGTGGGACCGACGCAGGAGCTTTCTCCGCCGCGCCGGTAGCAGAAAGGTTGGAGCGGGATAGGTAACTTTTAGAAACTTACGGCAATGCACAAATTTTCTGCAAAACGCAGAATACCTCTCCCCGCCTGAACCGAATCCACCCCCCGGAGCCGCAGGCGGAGAGGGGGGTGGGTGAGGCTCAGGCCTTTGCAGCAGGCCGCGATTTTTTGCGAAACTTGGTTATACTGCCTCTATCCTCTAACTCTCTAACGCTCTAACCTCTAAAAGCCCAACCCTCACCCATCCCCGCTCAGCCCCGCAAGGGGGCTTCGGGGGACGGGATTCGGCTTGGGCCGGGGTTGGGCGCGCAATTCGCCGAAGTTTCCCGCGCAACCCCGGCGCGGCGGAGAAAGCTCCTGCGTCGGTCCCACCCACCCGCCCCCATACTTTCCTGCTCCTCCCCCCGCTTTCTCCGCCGCGCCTCCCCCCACCCAAAAAACCCCCTCCCGCACCAGCCGGAGGGGGGTATTCTATATCAATCACCCAAACCCTTTACTCTTCTTCCCCATCTTCCTCGTCCCCGGAATCCTCGACATCATCGACCTCCTCGACGACCTCGGCGTTTTCCTCGGCCGCTTCGGCTTCGGCGATGGCGCGGAGCTCCTCCTCGGAAAGCTGTTCGACCTGCTCGATTTCGGCTTCTTCGTCGTGCTCGGCGACCGTAAACGCCGCGACCCTGCGGTCCTCAACGCCCTTGGTGCGCATAATCGTCACGCCGCCGGAATATCTTCCCATAACCGAGATGTCCGCCGCACGAACGCGGATAATGATTCCGTCGTTTGAAATCATAATTACGTCCTCGTCCTCCGAAACGACCTTGATTCCGCAGACGTCGCCCTTCTGGCCGCCGGTCTTATAGTTGAGAACCCCATAGCCGCCGCGCTTCTGGGCGCGGTATGCCTCGGGCTTAACGCGCCTGCCGTAGCCCTTGTCGGTGACGGTGAGAACCGTCGCATCGTCCTTGAGAACCTCCATAGATACGACCTCGTCGCCATCGCGGAGCTTGATTGCCCTAACGCCGTGAGCCGAGCGGCCCATTACCCTGAGCTCCGATTCGTTGAAGCGGATAACCTGGCCGAGCTTCGTCGCAACCAAAAGCTCGTCGCTTCCCGACGACATAAGCGCGCCGCGGATTTCATCGCCTTCATCGAGGCCGATGGCGATAAGTCCCGATTTTCTGACATTTCGGTAGCTGTCAAGCGAGGTTCTCTTGATTTTGCCCTCGCGGGTCACCATTGTGACATATTTTTCTTCGTCAAAGTCGCGGCAGTAGAGCATCGCGGCTATTTTTTCGTCCTGTTCAAGGGGAAGAACGTTTATAACGTTGGTTCCGCGGGAGGCTTTTCCGCCCTCGGGCAGCTCGAAGCACTTCAGCTTGAACATAACGCCACGGTCGGTGACAAAGAGCACGTTGTCGTGGGTCGAACAGACGTGCATCGAGGCGACAAAGTCCTCCTCGCGCTGCTTCATTCCGCTTACGCCCCTGCCGCCGCGCCGCTGTACGGCGTATTCGGAGGAGCTGGTGCGCTTGATATAGCCGTTATTTGTCAACGCGATTACGTTTGTGTCCTCGGGAATCAAATCCTCAATGTCGACTTCGCCGGAAACCGACTGGATTTCCGTTCTTCTTTCGTCCGAGAACTTCGCGGAAATTTCCTCGCTCTCGGAAATAACAATGTCCACAACCCTCTGCCGGTTCGCGAGAATATCCTCAAAATCGGCTATCTTCGCTTCGAGCGCGCCCAACTCGTCGTAAATCTTCTGACGCTCGAGGCCGGAAAGCTGAATGAGGCGCATGTTCGCAATATATTCCGCCTGGATTTCGGTGATTCCGAAACGCTCGATAAGCGCGGCTTTCGCCTCGGCAGGCCCCGCCGACGCGCGGATTATCCTTATAACCTCGTCGATGTAGTCGAGGGCGATTACAAGGCCCTGCAGGATATGCTCGCGCTCTTTCGCCTTCTTTAAATCGTAGCGAGTTCTGCGGGTAATTACCTCTATCTGGAAATTAAGATACTCTGTGAGCATCTCTTTGAGGCTCAGAACCTTCGGAACGCCGTTTACGAGGGCGAGCATTATTACGCCGACGGTGTCCTGGAGCTGTGTGAACGTAAAGAGCTTGTTTAAAACAATCTGCGGGTTCGCGTCCTTTTTAAGCTCGATGACGATTCTCATTCCGGAGCGGTCGGACTCGTCGCGAATGAAGTGTATCCCGTCGATTCTCTTGTCCTTGACAAGCTGCGCGATTGATTCTATAAGCCTCGCCTTGTTCACCATGTATGGGATTTCGGTGACGATTATGCAGTTTCTGCCGTGGATTTCCTCTATACTCGTCTTTGAGCGGAGGATAATCTTCGCCCGCCCGGTGGCGTAGGCCGCGCGGATTCCCGCCCTTCCCATTATGATTCCGCCTGTCGGGAAGTCGGGGCCTTTTATATGCTCCATCAGCTCCTCGAGGGTGCAATCGGGGTTTTCGGCGACAAGCTTAAGCCCGTCGATTACTTCCCCCAAGTTATGCGGAGGAATATTCGTCGCCATTCCGACCGCGATTCCGACGGAGCCGTTCACCAGAATATTCGGATAGCGCGACGGAAGAACGACGGGTTCCTTTAACCTGTCGTCATAGTTCGGAGCCCAATCGACGGTTTCCTTTTCGATGTCGGTGAGCATATTCATCGCCATCTTAGCCATCTTCGACTCGGTATAACGGTAGGCGGCAGGCGGGTCGCCGTCGACGGAGCCGAAGTTTCCGTGGCCGTCGACGAGCGGGTATCTCATCGAGAATTTCTGTGCCAGGCGAACCATCGCGTCATAAACCGACGCGTCGCCGTGGGGGTGATAGCGTCCGAGGGTATCGCCGACGGTAGTGGCGCACTTTAAGTATTTTTTATCCGGCGTAAGCCCGTCCTCGTACATAGTATAGAGGATTCTGCGGTGAACCGGCTTCAGCCCGTCGCGGACGTCCGGCAGGGCGCGCTGGATTATTACCGACATTGAATAAGCGAGGAAGCTCGAACGCATCTCGTCGTTGATTTCGGTAAGTTTTACTTTTTTATCCTGTGCAAACAAAGTTACAGCTCCTTTATTTTAATTTATATAAAGCCAATAAAAACAAATTTAAAAAGTTTTCGCTCAAGCCTTTTTCAAAAGGCTTGCGGGGTCAAGGGGCAGAGCCCCTTGTCGCGGCCCGCAGGCCGCGAAACTCTCTTTCCCACCCAAAGCGCAGGAGGGGGGAGTCAGAAAATCAGCCCAGTGGGCTGTTTTCTGCGGGGGAACCCTCGCCTACGACAGCGGAACAAAACTCTT
>CANPZQ010000086.1 GCA_947588775.1 uncultured Clostridia bacterium | reverse complement strand
CGTCGCGAATGGGCTTTCGCCCAAAAGGAACTCGCTTACGCTCGTACTATCTAAAGTACCCCTCACCCCCTGCAAAGTCCCTGCGCCGCCAAAGCTTGGTTCTTCCCCCTCCCCCCCGAGGGGAGGGGGAGCCCGCCTTAGCCGTATGCCGGCTACCTCCCCAACCTTTCAGCTAATCCCCGCGCGGCGGGAAAAGCTGGTGCGTCGGTCCCACCCGCCCACCCCCGCCATTTCCCGCTATCCCCCCGCTTTTCCCGCCGCGCTCCCCCCAAAAAATTCCCCCCAAGGAGGTACCATCACATGAATTCCCAAGACATCTACAACGCCGTCACGGACATTCGCGACGGCCAGATTGAAGAGGCGGCGACGCCTCCGAAAAAGAAAAAAATATTCATAAAATTCGCGGCCGCTGCGGCGGTATTCGCGCTGTGCGTTGCTGTCGGAACGGCGGTTGCGCCGCTTCTGAAAAACGCGAAAATCCCGGACGGCGGCGGGGCGGCTACATTGCATCCCAAGGACGGGGAAAACGCCGTTACCGAAGAACAAAAAATCCCAGACGGAGAGGAGAACAGCTTTGAAATGAGTAAATCGCTTAAAAAACACGCCATAGCATACGCCGAATACCCTGAAACGACGAAATACCGCGAGCGAATGAGCAGTGAGGAGCTGACAAAATACTACGACGAGAGCCGCGAGCGCAGCCTTCTCGCGCGCGACTATGCACCGACGGCGGAGGGCTTTGTAAAAACGTCGGTTCCGGCCGTTTTGAGTGGCGCGGACGGCAAAAACGCGGTCTATTCGCCGCTGAATCTCTATATCGCGCTGTCCGTTTTAGCGGAAATCTCCGACGGCCCGAGCCGTGAGCAGATTCTCGGGCTTTTGGAATGCAAGGATATTTCCGAGGCGCGAAAGAGAGCTTCCGCGCTCTGGAAGGGCAACTATGCCGACGACGGCACGGTTTTAAGCCTTCTTGCAAATTCAATATGGCTCGATGACGGCGTAAAGTACAATTCCGAAACAGCAAAACGGCTCGCCGAGGACTATTATGCCTCCGCGTTTTCTGGAGAAATGGGTTCGGCGGAATACGACGGCCTTTTGCAGGAATGGATTAACGAAAACACCGGCGGCCTATTGAAGGAAGCGGCCGGCGGTCAAAAATTTTCCCCCGACGCCGTTTTGGGGATAGTTTCAACGATTTACTACGGCGCAGACTGGACGGAAAAGTTTGTCGGCGAAACAACGCCCGGCGTTTTCCATTCCCCGAACGGCGACAAAACCGCCGATTTCATGCACGACGACCTTGATTACTGCTATTTCGGCGACAAATTCACGGCCGTGAGCAAGGGCCTCACGAACAGCGGGGGGATGGATTTTATCCTCCCCGACGAGGGAGTTGAAATCGACGAGCTCTTGAGCGACAGCAATTTCGCGGATTTCATCACCGACGCAAGGTCGGCCGGCGCGCCGAAGCCGATTGTCGTCCATATGTCCGTCCCGAAGTTCGACGTCGCGAGCGACGCGGAGCTTTCCGAAACACTGAAAACACTCGGCGTGACCGACATTTTCGACCCGACTAAGGCGGATTTCTCGCCGATTTTGTCAAAAAGCGACGGGGCCTTCATTTCCCGCGTTGACCATGCCGCCCGCGTTGAAATCGACGAGGACGGCGTAAAGGCGGCGGCGTTCACGAGCGTAATGCTATGCGGAGCCGCGATGCCCCCCGAGGAGGAGATGGACTTCACTCTCGACCGCCCCTTCATATTTGTGATTCGCGGCAGCGGCGGCAGCGTGCTGTTTGTCGGGGTTGTGAACGAGGTGGGGGATTAGGGGGGGCAGAGGGTTAGACGTTATAGGATAGAGGGGGTAGGGTGGGGAAATATTTTTGGGAAAACTGCGGTTTTGCACGGGATTTCGGCGAACCGCAGTTTTTGATTGGGGGAGGGATGTTTTTGTTGCAGGGCAGGTTTGCCGAAGTTTTGTATGTAAGTCTGCGCGGCGGAAAAAGCTGTTGCGTTGGTCCCACCCGCCCGCCCACGGAGTTTCGCGGTATTTGACCGCTTTTCCCGCCGCGCGGCCGTAGCAGAAAACCTGCATAATCCCCCAAAACCCCCGCTATCCCCCTTGCATTCCCCCTGCAAATATGCTATACTATCCTTAACTGCCCCATTATACCGGGGCGAAAATTACCGAAAGGGAGTCTTTTTATGATGGTTCTTGCCGCGGAGGCGGCGCAGCTGCGCAGCCGGTTCGCGCCGATGCCGCCGGCGCTTCACATTATTTTCTGCGCCGTTGCGACGGTCACTTTCCTCGCGATTTATCTTCGCAAAAAAACTCTGTCCTCAATTATCTGGCTGCTGATTTGCGACGCGACCCTTATTTTGCAGCTCTTCGGGGATTCTCTTACCGCGGCCGCCGTCGGAATATGCGAAATTGTTTTGTTCATCGTTCTGTGGAAGGTCAGCCGCGATGAGAAAAAATCCGCCCGCGCCTCCGAAAATCCCCCCGACGACGGACGGGAGGACATCGCGAAGCTCGTCAAGGCCGAGCGCAAAAAAATAAACGCCGACGGCAGCGACGACGTAATCTCAAACGCCTTCGAGGACGACAAGCTATGATAAAAGCCGTGATTCTGGACGCGTCCACAGTAACCGACGGCGACGTATCCCTCGAGCCGCTCACCTCGCTCTGCGATACGACCGTCTACGACTACACCGTCTATGAGGACATAGCCGCGCGAATAGGCGACGCGGAGGTTGTTCTTACAAACAAATGCCGGATAAGCCGCGAGGTCTTTGAAAAATGCCCGAATCTTCGCTTCGTAGGCGTTTTCGCGACCGGCTACAACAACGTCGACATTGACGCCGCACGCGAGCGCGGAGCGGTCGTTTCAAACGTCCCGGGATATTCGACAAACTCCGTCGCCCAGCACACCTTCGCGCTTATTTTATATCATTATTCGAGCGTTTCGCGCTATGCCGAATACACCGGGCGGGGGGAGTGGTGCTTCTCGAAGCTCTTTACCCACTTCGGGCCGCCGCTCTATGAGCTTTGCGGAAAAACCCTCGGAATCGTCGGCTACGGCTCAATCGGCAGGGCGGTCGCAAAAATCGCCCTCGCCTTCGGAATGAATATCCTCGTCAACACCCGGACCGTCCCCGAAAACGAGCCCGAAACCGAATTTGTTTCGCTGGAGGAGCTTTTGCGCCGCTCCGATATTGTCACCCTGCACTGCCCGCTCACCCCTCAGACGGACAGGCTTATAGACGCCCGAACCCTCTCGCTGATGAAGCCGACCGCCGTTTTGATAAATACATCACGCGGCGGGGTAATCGACGAAAACGCCCTCCGCGAAGCCCTTGACGCAAAAAAGATAGCCGGCTTCGGCGCGGACGTTCTTACCGTCGAGCCTATGGATAAAAACTGCCCGCTCTTGGGGGCGGAAAACTGCTGGATTACCCCGCATATCGCGTGGGCTCCTTTGGAAACAAGGCTTCGGCTCGTTTCGCTCGTAAGGGACAACCTCTCGGGGTACCTTAACGGAAACGTTATAAATAATGTAGTGAGTTGATTTATATGGATAAACACCGCGTAGTCGTAAAGGTCGGAACATCGACCCTTACCCACCCCTCGGGGAGCTTTAATCTCAGGCATATAGAGAGCCTTGTAAAAACGCTTTCCGACATCAAAAACTCCGGCGTCGAGCTTGTTTTGGTCACGTCGGGGGCGATAGGGCTCGGAATGGCGAAGCTCGGCCTCCGCGAACGTCCGAAGGACACCCCCGCGAAACAGGCCTGCGCCGCCGTCGGCCAGTGCGAGCTTATGAATATGTACGACCGCCTCTTCGGGGATTACAACATCACCGTCGCGCAGGTTCTTCTGACAAAATATGTAATATCCGACGAGCGAAAGGAGAACGTCCTAAACGCTTTGGAGGAAATAATCCGCTCGGGGGCAATCCCGATTGTCAACGAAAACGACGTTGTTGCGATTGACGAGCTGGAGCTCGAGGTCGGCGAAAACGACAGCCTCGCGGCGATTGTATCGGTTCTCGTCGACGCGGATTTGCTGATTATAATGTCCGACATCGACGGGCTCTTTGACAAAAATCCCCGCGAATGCCCCGACGCAAGGCTTATAAGCCGCGTTGAGGGAGTTACCGAGGAAATCGAGAGCTTCGCCGGAGCGGCGGGCTCGGAGCTTGGGACGGGGGGAATGGCGACAAAGCTCAAAGCCGCCAAAATCGCCAATTCCCACGGCATAGACATGCTTATAATAAACGGCTCGCGCGCCGAGAACCTCTACGACGTATTCGACGGAAAAATTATCGGCACGCTTTTTGCGGCAAAATAGCCGCGGTTACGGAGGTTAGTTATGTTTGATTTTGAACCCACAGGCTCGGCCGCCCGGGAGGCCGCAAGGGAGCTTTCGAGGGCGGGAACCGATAAAAAGAACGCCGCGCTTAGGCTTATCGCGAAGGAGCTTACTGCCCGAAGGCGCGACATAATCGAAAGAAACCGAGCCGACGTTAAGGCCGCCGAGCAGAAGGGCGTTAAGAGCTCGCTTGTCGACAGGCTCTATCTCAACGAAAAGCGAATCGAGGGGATAGCCGAGGGCGTTTTAAAGGTCGCAGACCTTGTCGACCCGGTCGGGGAGGTAATCTCGGGGGAAACGCGCCCGAACGGCCTTAGAATACAAAAAATCCGCGTCCCGCTCGGCGTTGTCGGGATAATCTACGAATCCCGCCCGAACGTTACAGTCGACGCGGCCGCGCTCTGTCTTAAATCGGGGAACGCAGCCGTTCTGCGCGGGGGGAGCGACGCTCTCGGCACCAATTCCTATCTCTGCGGGCTTATGCGCGAATGCGCGTCAGAGGCCGGGCTCCCCGAGAATTCGGTTCAGCTCCTTCGGGACGCTTCGCGTGAATCCGCAAACGCGCTTATGAAGGCTCATGGCTATGTCGACGTTCTTATTCCGCGCGGAGGAGCGGGGCTTATACGCTCCTGCGTAGAAAATTCGACCGTCCCGGTTATAGAAACGGGAGTGGGTAACTGCCATATCTACGTCGACAGCGCGGCGAACCTCGACATGGCGATAGACATCATCGACAACGCGAAAACCCAGCGTCCGGGGGTATGCAACGCCTGTGAAACGGTTCTTTTGCACCGCGACATCGCCGAGGAAATCCTGCCGAGGCTACGAAAACGCCTTGACGCGCACAACGTCGAGATTCGCGGCTGCGAGATAACGAAGATGATTCTCGGAAGCTCCGTCGTCCCCGCGACCGAGGAGGATTGGGCGACGGAATATCTCGACTACATACTTGCGGTCAGGGTGGTTGACAACATCTTCGACGCGATAGCGCATATTCAAAAGTATTCGACGGGGCATTCGGAATGCATCGTAACCGACAGCATTCCCGCCGCCGAGGAGTTCACCTCGTCGATAGACGCGGCGGCGGTATATGTAAACGCCTCGACCCGCTTTACCGACGGCTTCGAGTTCGGGCTCGGCGCGGAAATCGGAATATCGACCGCGAAGCTCCATGCGCGCGGCCCGATGGGGCTTCGGGAGCTTACGACGGCGAAGTATATCGTCAACGGCTGCGGCCAAATCAGAGGATAAGGAAAGATTAGTGATGAGCAGAAATAAAAAACGCAGAAATAAGCCGGAAATTGACGACAAGGTTTTAGAAAGTGCGGAAAGTACAGAAAGTACAGAAAACTCCGCACCCGACGAAGCCGTAGAAAGTGCGGAAAGTTCAGAAAGTGCAGGGTATCCGGCTTCGGGACAAAGTGCGCAAAATGCGCAAAGTTCAGATATAGTCGAACCCGAAAATCCCGATACTTCGCAGAGCTCTTCGGAGCAAAGTGCGCAAAATGCGCAAAGTTCATACACCTACGACCCCGAAACCGAGGCGGGGGAGCGTCATAACCGCTTCCCGACTGCCCATGTCGAAAAACGCCGTCAGGATAAGGATAAAAAGTCGGTGTTCGACTATGAGGCCGAGGCGGCGAAGCTTCGGGAAAAGGAGGGCGTTTCGGAGCCGTCCTACAGCCGGAAAACGAAGGAAAAAAAGTCCAAGAAACCGTCCGAACCCTTCGAGGAGCGGGAGATTTCGGAGAGCGAGGAAAAAAGCCTCAGAGAGCGTTTTCGTTTTGATTGGGAGCTCGAGGAGCAGATTCTTGAAGCGCTCGACGAGGACGCAGAGGAGCTTGCCGACCCCGATTCCGAGCCGGAGCCCGAGCCTATAGAGGTTCGGACAATAAGCTTCGCTCAGGCTATGCAGGCTGTTTTCGGCTTTATAATGCTTGTTTTCGCGATTATAGGAATGGTTGCGACGGGGATAAAAATCTCTCAGGTAATCCGCGACAGCCGCGATACTTCGGAGCAGGAGCGCGCTTTGGAGGAATTTATAATGCCGCTTGTGGCATGCGATACGCCTACCTTTGACGGCGCAAGCTCCTTAAACGAGGACGTTATAATCACCGCCGCGTGCTGGGATATAATCTTCAACCCGTCGGTATATTATGAATACACCGGAGGGGTATACAGCGTATCGTATTTAGACATCGACAGAAGAATCACAAAGCTCTTCGGACCGGGGCTGAGCTATACCCATAAGACGGTCGGCGATACCGAGCTCACCTTTGAGTATGATGCCGAGAGCGGAATGTATAAAATCCCCGCTTATCCGCGTTCTCCGGCATACTATCCCGAGATTACGGCGATGAACGAAGCGGCCGCGGGAACCGAGCTCACGGTATGCTACCGCCTCCCGATAACGAACTGGATACCGTCGGTCGACACCGTCGAAAAGACGATGATTTACACCGTAGTCCCGACCGACACGGAATACAACGTCGTCGCCGTCCGCATAGGCGAGATAGGGGAATCCGAAGCGCAGTAGCAGTTAGAGATTAGTTGTAGGCAGTTAGTTGAGGAGCCGCCTTCGGCAGGGGGGATTTTAGGCTGCGGGAGGCATGAACTTTCTGAACTTTCCGCACATTCAAAAGGGTTAAATATATTCGATGGGACAGAAAATAAAATTGCAGATTCATGGATTTTGCACATTTTGCGCACTTTGCGATTTTTGGGGGATAATTTTGAAACGCAATATGCGTGAACTTTCTGAACTTTCCGCACATTCAAAAGGGTTAAATATATTCGATGGGGCGGAAAATAAAATTGCAGATTCATGGATTTTGCACATTTTGCACACTTTGTACATTACGAAAGGAAAATTATGCCATGGAAAACACCGAATACAGGTATGACACGCAGCTTCTCATCGAGGGGGAGAACCTTGACGAGGACGAGATTTACGACTATTTCACCGAAAACTTCAAGGGCGACTGCCTTTTGGCGGTCGGCGACGAGGACTTGATAAAGATTCACTTCCATACGAACGAGCCATGGAAGGTTTTGGAATACTGCCGCTCCCTCGGGGAGATTTTCGACATCGTCGTCGAGGACATGGACAGGCAGTCGAGGGGGCTGAAGGGATGAATTGGGAGGTTTTGCCGCTTCCGAAGGAGAAATGGAAGGGCTTTCCTCTTGTCATGGACTACAGCACCCGCGAATACTACGATACCGCCGTCGTTACGGCCGACGGTGGCTTTTCGGTGATGTTTGAAAAGCGGGAAGCCGACCCGCCGATTACCCATACCTCGGACGAGTACGACTTCCCCGATTCGCTCTACCAGGAGCATTGGCGGGAGGCGGAGGCATACGGAATTTTCGACGGCGATGAGCTCATAGGCGCGGTCGAGGTATGCCCGGAGGGGTGGTCGAACCGCCTCGCGGTGACGGAGCTTTGGGTGAAGGAGGGGTATCGCCGCAGGGGCGCGGGCAGGGCGTTGATGAATAAGGCTAAGGAAATCTGCCGCGAGCGCGGCCATCGCGCGCTGATGCTCGAAACGCAGTCCTGCAACGCAAACGCCGTCGGCTTCTACCTCCACGAGGGCTTCGAGCTGATTGGCTTCGATTCCTGCTGCTACACGAACGCCGACGTCGCGCGAAGAGAGGTCCGCCTCGACCTTGGCCGGTTCCCGGAGAACCGGCGCGGGGTGGATAGGAGAAGATGAAGTATAAAATAAAATAAGGAGCAGGCGGGCGGCCTGCTCTTTTGTGGTTTTATGCGGGATTATCGGGGCGTTTGTTCGTTTTTGTGGAAAGTGAGGCGCGGCGAATGGGGCGGGAGGGGTGAGGGAAATGAGG
>CANPZQ010000085.1 GCA_947588775.1 uncultured Clostridia bacterium | reverse complement strand
CGACTCTTGCAAATCGGGGGCGGTTTATCATTTACTATAGGTTAATGCCTCATGGTGTATACACCGGTGTATTCAACATAGTTAAATATCCGCAAAGGCGCGTAAACAGCGGCTTTTACTTATCCAAGCTCTTCATCGTCGGGAACAGCAGCACATCCCTAATCGACTGCGAATTGGTCAGCAGCATTACCATGCGGTCGATGCCGAAGCCGATGCCGCCGGTGGGGGGCATGCCGATTTCGAGGGCGCGCATGAAGTCCTCATCGATCGAGTTGGCCTCCTCGTCGCCGAGCTTAAGAAGCTCCTCCTGGCGCATGAAACGTTCGCGCTGGTCGACGGGGTCGTTGAGCTCGCTGTAGGCGTTGCACATCTCGCCGCAGTTGATATACATCTCAAACCGCTCGACGTAGTCGGGGTTGTCGGGCTTGCGCTTTGTGAGGGGGCTGATTTCGACCGGGTGGTCCGTTACGAACGTCGGCTGGACGAGGTGCTCCTCGACAAATTCTTCAAACAGAAGATTCAGAATATCGCCCTTTTTGTGGCGGTTTTTGTCATATTCGATATGCTTTTCGTCCGCAATCTTAAACGCCTCCGCGTCGGTTTTTACGCCGTTCCAGTCGACGCCGGCGTATTTTTTAACCGCGTCAACCATCGTGATTCTCTCAAACGGCTTTCCGAGGTCGATGATAACATCGCCGAAGGGGACCTGAGTTGTTCCCAAAACCTCGTTTGCGACATGGCGGTAGAGGTTTTCGGTCAAATCCATCATTCCGTGGTAGTCGGTGTATGCCTGATAGAGCTCCATCATCGTGAATTCGGGGTTATGGCGGGTGTCGAGGCCCTCGTTGCGGAAAACTCTGCCGATTTCGTATACCCTGTCGATTCCACCGACAATAAGCCTCTTTAAGTATAATTCAAGGGAAATTCTAAGCTTTACGTCCTCGCCGAGGGCGTTGAAGTGGGTGTTGAAGGGGCGCGCGGCCGCGCCTCCGGCGTTATGGACGAGCATCGGGGTTTCGACTTCGACAAAGCCCTGCGCGTCGAGATAGCGGCGAATCGAGCTTATAATCTTAGAGCGGTTAATCATCGTTCTGCGGACCTCGGGGTTGACAATCAGGTCGACATAACGCTGGCGGTAGCGTTGGTCGCGGTCCTTGAGGCCGTGCCACTTTTCGGGAAGCGGCAAAAGGGATTTCGAGAGCAGGGTTAAAGAGGTCGCATGGAGGGAAATTTCCCCGCGGCGGGTTCTGAAAACAAACCCTTCGACGCCGACGATGTCGCCGATGTCCCACTTTTTAAAGTCGGAAAAGGTTTCGTCGCCAACATCGTTCGAGCGGATATAAACCTGCATTCTTTCGGTCGAATCCTGAAGGTCGATGAAGTTTGCCTTGCCCATATCGCGGCGGGAGAGGATTCTTCCCGCGACGCGCCACTTTGTTTCCTTAATTTTTTCAAGGGCGGCGGCGAGGGCGTCGGAATCGTCGCCGGCGGCGGCCTTGGCCTTATCCTCCTCGGCGATGTAGAACGCCTTGAGGTCGGCGGTGGTGGTGTTCCAGTCGAATTTCGTAATCAAAAACGGGTTCTTGCCCTCGGCCTTTAGGGCTTCGAGCTTGTCCATGCGGATTTTCTTGAGTTCGTTGATTTCCTCGCCCGAGAGTTCCTCGGCGGCGGGGTTTAAGGTTTCATCGGTCATAGTCGGGTTCCTTTCAGATATGTGATATAGGGAGGGCGGAGGGTGGGGTTTGTGCAAGCTGCGCGGCGGGAAAAGCGGGGGAATGTGCGAAGGTGTGGGGGCGGGTGGGTGGGGCTGACGCAACAGCTTTTCCCGCCGCGCTTTTTTGCTGCTGACATGCAGGCGCGGCGAATGGGGCGGGCGGGAGAGGGAAATGGCGGAGGGTGGGAGGGTGGGCGCAGGGAAGCAGCCCCATTCGCCGCGCCGGGCCGTTGCAGAAAACGGCGTGAAGCACACAGCTCATGGGCGGGGGCGGCTGCGTTGAACGAAGCTTTGCGCTGACCGCCGGGGGCCAAAAGGAATTCGCTCCGCTCATACTATTTAAAGTACCCCTCACCCCCTTCAAAGTCCCCGCAAACCCAAAGCCCGGTTCGTCCCCCCTCCCCCCAAGGGGAGGGGGAGGCGGGTTTTGTGCATATGTCCGCTCGCCGAGGCTTTGTGCGCAACCAGCGCGGCGGGAAAAGCTGCCTTCTGCGCCCCACCCGCCCGCCCCCGCACCTTCGCACAATCCCCCCGCTTTTCCCGCCGCGCTACTGTCAGAAAATAGGAAACAGAAGTCAGAAGCCAGAATTCAGATAGTAAATTCCCTCAACCCAAAATCCCCACCCCTAAAACTTACCTTGTAATATCCAGCACCTCAAATTTCAGCGTTCCCATAGGCACGTCAACCTCGAAAACGTCGCCGACACGCTTTTTGAGGCAGGCTTTGCCTATCGGCGATTCGTCGGAGATTTTGCCGTTGTCGGGGTCGGATTCGGTGGAGCCGACAATTTGGATTTCGATGATGTCGTCCTCGTCGAAGTCCTTGAGCTTGATGACCGATCCGATGCCGATTTCGTCGATGTTCGCGCTGTTGTAGTCGACGATGACGGCGTTCGCGATAATCATCTCAAGGTCGGCAATCTGCGCCTCGAGCATACCCTGCTCGTTTTTGGCCTCGTCGTATTCGGCGTTCTCCGAGAGGTCGCCGAAGGAGCGGGCTTCCTTAAGCTTTTCCGCAACTTCCTTTCTGCGGACTGTAACGAGATTTTCGAGCTCCTCCTGGAGCCTGTTAAACCCTTCGCGGGACATTGTCGTTGGTTTTACTGCCATAATAATACCTCCATAAACAGCTATATTTAAAATATTATAGCCCTTTTCGCTTCCCGTGTCAAGGGGTGCGGGGGCAGATGTCAGAGGTCAGAAACCAGAAATCAGAATAAAGCTGCGTGCTCACATGGACGATTGACAATTTCTTCGGAAAATGTTACAATTTTCGGGAAAATTTATGCGGCGGGAAGCCGGGTTTCTGCGGCATGAGGAGGAAAACATGAATAAACTGATTACACAGGCAAACAATTTATTGAAACGGGGGAATTTTGAATACGCGTTTTGCGGAGGACAGGCAATCGACCTGTTTTTGGGATATGAGAGCCGCCGGCACGGCGATATTGACGTCTGCACCTTCTGGAACGAGCGCGACGAAATTGTCCGCTATATGCAGTCGCAGGGGTTTTTGGTCTATGAAATGCTCGGCGGCGGGAGGGCGCACCGAATCACGGACATCTCAAAACAAATCAGAGAAAAGCGGAATATTTTCTGCTTCCGGGAGGGCTGCCCGCTGGTGAAGCTCTATCCGCACGACGAAAACGACTGCTGTCGGCTTGAATTTTTCCATGTCGGGCAGACGGAGCTTGATTTTATCGAGATTCTTTTCAACGATAAAACCGAAACGCATTTTGAATATGCCCGCGACAGGGAGATAAAGCGCGAAATCGAAAAAGCGGTGCTTTTTGCGGACGGAGTTCCATACCTTGCGCCGGAGCTCTGCCTCCTCTATAAGTCCACCGACGCGGACCGGGAGGGCTATCAGCAGGATTTTGAGCTCGCTTTCCGCGAGATGGACGGGGAGCAGAGGGCGTGGTTTTCGGCGGCGATGAAAAAAGCGTTTCCGCAGGGGCATAGGTGGGGGTAGGGGGGCGGTTGCTGATGGGAAGGCGCGGAGAAGGGGGCGGGGAGGGTTGTGGGAAGGGTGGGAGGGCGGGTGGGTGGGCGCAGGGAGCAGCCCCCTTCGCCGCGCCGGAAGTCTGCAGAAAGCCGCGGCAAAGCGCACCCACAAAAAAGCCCAAGCCTCACCCGCCCCCGCTCCGCCTGCGGCTCTGGGGGACGGGATTCGGCCCGGGCGGGGGCGGGGACTGCGGTATTTGTGGTTTTTGCAATGCCGCGGGGGTTCAAAAAAGGTACTTGCTCCGCTCGTGCTATTTTAAGTACCCCTCTCCCCCCTGAAAAGCCCCTGCAAACCCAAACCTCGCTTCTTCCCCCTCCCCCCGAGGGGAGGGGCGGTTGAAAAGAAAGCAGAAAACGGATAGACAGAAATCAGATTCCGGATTTTGGTTGAACACACAAAACGACGGCTCTTTCCCTCTGATTTCTGACATCTGACTTCTGCGGCTCTTACCGGATTCGTTCCTCACCCATCCCCGCTCAGCCCCGCAAGGGGGCTTCGGGGGACGGGATTCGGAACGAATGGGGGCGCGGGGACTACGCTGTTTGGGTTGGCCCCACCCGCCCGCCCACCCACTTTCCTGCGTTTTCCCCGCTCCGTCCCCGCGCCCCCTCTATCTTCTAACCATCTAACCGCAGTCGCGGCGGAGAAAGCGGGAAAATGCCGCGAAACTGTGGGGGCGGGAGGGTGGGACCGACGCACCAGCTTTCTCCGCCGCGACGGTCACATCGCACCCTTCCTTCGCATATACCCCGTCACCTAACCCCTAAACCCTGCTGCGAATTTTCCATATACTTCCGCTACCTCCAATTCCCGCCATCCCCATCTCCCGCGCGCCGCGTATATTTTCCCCGACATCGGCAATAATAGTCCCGAGCAGCAGCTCATGGGCTATTTTTATTGAAAGGATAATCGCTATGAAAAAAATAATCACCTTGCTTGTCTGCGTTGCGGTTGTCGCGGTTGTTTTTGCGGCATGCGGCAACGACGACATCTACGACCGCCCCGGAACCGGAACGACTATCGGCGGAAAGGTCACGGAACCGTCTGTGGGAACCGACAGCGGCGAATACAGCGCGAGCCCCGACGGAGAGGTTTCCGAAACGACCGACGGCGTTCTTGAAGAAGGCATGGAGGACGTTGAAGAGGGCCTCGACGACCTCGGCGACGGCATTAAGGACGGCGCGGAGGACCTCAAGGATTCCGCCGAAAAAATGGCGGACGACCTTACTCCCGGTTATGACGCTCATTCCGAAGAAGTGAACTCTCAAAACAACGGAAACAACAACGCCGGAAACACCAACGGCTCCACTAACGGCAACTCGCACTGAGCGTTGATAACTTAAAAGGCTCTCGCCGGGCGGCGGGGGCCTTTTCGGAATTCGGAGGGACAGCGGCGGGGCTTGCGGATTGTCTAAGGCATGGCGAGCCAAGGACCGGGCGCGGCGGAGAAAGCTGTTGCGTCGGCCCCACCCTCCCGCCCCCGCATTTTCGCGCCATTTTCCCGCTTTCTCCGCCGCGCCCTGCTCCCAAACTTCTGCAACCCCCACGCATAAATATACATATTACTGCATACTCCTCTGTAAAAACTACACAAATCCACCCCCTTCAACCGCGGAATTTATGTATACATACGAAAATTCGCTTAACCCCTTGATTGCGCGGAAAATGTGTATTATAATAATGCCCGACAGCTGAAAGGAGGACGAAAAAAGCATGGTTTTCGCAATCGACGCGGGCAACACAAACATTGTCCTTGGCGCGTTTGACGCGAGCGGCGAGCTTCATTTTACGGCGCGTGTTGCGACCGACCCGCTTATGACCGGCGACCAGTATGCGGTCACAATCGGGAATATACTGAATTTATACGGCGTGCCTCGCGATTCGGTGAGCGGCGCGATTATTTCAACGGTCGTTCCGTCGCTTGTCGGCTCTTTGGGAAGGGCGGCAAAGACCCTCTTCGGCTTCGAGCCGATGATTGTCGGAAAGGGAATCGACAGCGGCCTTAAAGTAAAAGGGCTTTCGCCCGATGCAATCGGCGCGGACCTCGTTTCGGGGGCCGTCGGGGCGATTGAAAAATACGGCTTCCCGCTTGTTATTTTCGACTTCGGGACCGCTACGACCGTCACCGCTATCGACCGCGACGGATATTTTATCGGCGGCTCGATTATCCCGGGCGTGATGATTTCGCTGAGGGCGTTAAGCTCCTCCGCCGCGCTCTTAAAGGACATCGACCCTAACGGCGAAAAGCTTGAGCCGATAAGCCTCGACACCGCCGAATGCATGCGCTCCGGAACCCTTTTGGGAAGCGCGTGCATGATGGACGGAATGATTGAACGCTTCCGCGAAAAAATAGGCGCGGACGCAAAGGTCGTCGCCACCGGCGGGCTTGCCGCCGCGATAGTTCCCTACTGCCGCACCGAAGGGATAATCCACGACGACCGGCTTCTTCTTGACGGGCTTTACGCCATATATTTAAGGAACAAATAAAGCTCCCGTCAAAAATCTGATTTATACTTCGTCAAAACAAAAATATTTTTCACCTTTAGGAGGAAAACTCAAATGTCAGCAACTCAGGAAAAAACACGCACCCTTACCGGCCTCGGAATCTTAACCGCGATAACGATAGTTTTAGAGCTCTTCGCGGGCTTCGTCGGGCTCCGCTTCGGCCCGTTCAACATCACCCTTTCGCTCGCCCCGATGATTATCGGCGCGGCCCTCTACGGACCGAAGGCGAGCGCATGGCTCGGCTTCGTTTTCAGCTTCATCGTCCTCTTTGAACCCTCGACCGCCCTCTTTATGTCGATAAGCGCGCCCGCAACGATTTTGGTCGTTCTGGTAAAAGGCACCGCCGCCGGACTTGTCGGAGGACTCGTGTTCCGGCTCGTCAGCAAAAAGAGCACCTACGCCGCCGCCATCACCGCGGGAATCGTCATGCCGCTTGTGAACACCGGGCTTTTCCTGCTCGGAACGATTCTCTTCTTCCTCGAGCCTGTAAGACAGCTCGGCGTTGAGAGCGGCTACACAAACGTCTACGCGTTCCTTATCTTCGGAATGGTCGGCCTCAACTTCATCGTCGAAACCGCCATCAACCTCTGCCTCGGCGCGGTAATCGTCCGCGTCATCGAAACCGTAAGGTTCAACCACCGCTCCACCACCGCGGCGTCGTAATTTTCGGACATAAATCGGCTTACAGCATCTGGCTCCCGGATAATTTCGGGAGCCTTTATTTTTGCCCCATTTAAAGCCTTAAATCGCGGAAATCCGCGTGGGGCGGGCATTTGTGCGCGGTTTTAAGTTCACGCATTAAAGCGCGTGTGGGCTTTTTGACTTGTTTAATATTGCATTGTTTGTAAGTTTCGACGAAAACTGTTAAAAACTGCATTTTTCGCTTGACAAAGCCATTTAATAATGGTATTATTATCGCGCAAGGAAACGCGTCGCCGTATTTTGTCGGATTTTTCCGGCGGGCGCGCGCTTGCGAATCGGATTTATCTTTCGCCGCGCGGGTTTTCGGCTTTTCGGGAGCATTGCGGCGCGGCTCCGGCGTTTTCTGAAAGGTTGAGGTTTATGGATAGCCCGCAAGGGGCGGCTTTTTACGACGGACTTGCCCTAAGGGCGGGAAACGACGACGGGGACGCCTATTCCGAGCTGTTTTCGGCATTTTTGCCGTCGATACGCCGACTGGCGGGGATATATACCGTTTCCGCCGCCGACCGCGACGACCTTGTTTCGGAGGGCATTTTGGGCCTTATGAACGCCGTCGCGACTTTTGAGCCGGGGCGGGGAGCGAGCTTTTCGACCTACGCCGGAAGATGCATCAACAACAGGATGCTGACGGCTCTCAAAAAAAGCGCGAAGATAAAACGCAGCGAGGAGCCCCTCGACGAGATTGGCTCCAAAGAAGTATCTCCGGAGAAGATTATAATCGACCGCGAGGCGTTGAGCGAAATTTTCAGCGAAGCCTCGCAGACCCTTTCCCCGACGGAAAACAGGGTTCTCGGAATGTATATCGCGGGTGCGGACTACGCGGAAATCGCGGACAGGCTCGGGATTGACAGAAAGGCGGTCGACAACGCGCTTTCAAGGCTTCGCAGGAAGCTTCGGCGCAAATTCCGTTAAAGACCCTAACGGGTTTTTATATAAATGCCATTGTGCATTTACCGATTATTTTTTAACGAAAACGGTCGGTGAACGCCCGACGTGGTAAATAAATAAAGCGAGGGAACAGCTATGTTCGAAGACAAAACACTCATCTGCCGCAACTGCGGCGCCGAATTCGTCTTCACCGCGGGCGAACAGGAGTTTTATGCCGAAAAGGGCTTCGAGAACGAGCCCAAGATGTGCAAGGACTGCCGCCGCAAGAAGAAAGAAGAAGGCAAACAGTTCTACACCGCGGTATGCGCTGCCTGCGGAGGCGAGGCCAAGGTACCCTTCAAGCCTCACGACGACCGTCCCGTTTACTGCAGCGACTGCTTTGCGAAGATGAAAAAGGAAGAGGAAGCCCGCTAAAAAGGGGCTTTTTCCGCCGGTTTTCCGCGATTCGGGGGCCGGCGGCTTTCTTTTTTTAAGCGGGCGGAAAAACTTTTCCCGGAAAAATAAAAAAATTTTCAAAAAACCCTTGACAAGCGGGGGAAAACGCGCTATAATAGTCAAGTCGCTGAAAAGGAAGCATAGCTCAGCTGGGAGAGCACTTGCCTTACAAGCAAGGGGTCATAGGTTCGAGCCCTATTGTTTCCACC
>CANPZQ010000084.1 GCA_947588775.1 uncultured Clostridia bacterium | reverse complement strand
CTCTAACGGGTTCTCGCTCGTAAGAAAGGTGTTCGACATCGAAAACGCCGACCTTAAAACTCCGCGCGCCGAGCTCGGTGGCAAATCCCTCGGCGAGGCACTTTTGGAGCCGACGAGAATTTATGTGAAGCCGGTGCTCGCGCTTTTGGAAAAAGCCGACGTAAAGGGAATTTCGCATATCACCGGCGGCGGGTTCTACGAGAATATCCCGCGGTCGGTGCCGGACGGGCTTTGCGCGAAAATCGACCGCTCCGCGCTGAAAATTCCGCCGATTTTCGGGCTTATTCAGGCCGCGGGAAATATCCCCGAGAGGGATATGTTCAACACCTACAACATGGGCGTGGGAATGAGCGTCGTCGTTGCGAAAAACGACGCGCAAACCGCGCTTGAAACCCTCCGCGAAAACGGCGAGGACGCGTACATAATCGGAGAAATCATCAAGGGCGACGACAAAATAATTATAGCGTGAGCGAGGCAGATATGTCAGAAAAAATCAAAATCGCCGTGCTTGTTTCGGGCGGCGGAACAAACCTTCAGGCACTTATCGACGCGCAGAGCTCCGGGATTCTCGTAAGCGGGGAAATCGTATGCGTTATTTCCTCAAAAGCCGGAGTTTATGCCCTTGAAAGGGCGAAAAACGCCGGTATCGACGCGGTTACGGTTTCCAAAAAGGACTGCGCGACCGCCGAGGAATTCGAGGAAAAAATCATCGGCGCGATTGAAGAGCACCGCGCGGAGGTTATTATCTTTGCGGGGTTTTTGTCAATCCTCTCGGAAAACTTCACAAAACGCTACGCCAACCGAATCATCAATGTTCATCCCGCGCTTATTCCGTCGTTTTGCGGCAAGGGCTACTACGGGCTTCACGTCCACGAGGAGGCCCTCAAAAAGGGCGTTAAGGTTTCGGGCGCGACGGTTCACCTTGTAAACGAAATTTGCGACGGCGGCGAAATTTTGGCGCAAAAGGCCGTGGCGGTCAAGGACGGCGACACCCCCGAAACGCTCCAGCGAAGAATTATGGAGCAGGCGGAGTGGAAGCTGCTGCCGGAGGCCGCGGAGAAGCTCTGCAGGCGGCTTTTGTGCTTCCGCAAACCCGAAACGCCGAAGTTTTCGCTCGAAAAGTGGGAGCTTTCGGACGCAGGCGGCCTTGCCGAAACAATCAACAAAATCGACCGGAAGTATCTTAGCGGCAGGATTCCCGAACCCTATACCGTGGCCGACGCAGAGTGGTTCATCTCGGAGCTTGTGAAAAAGAAGGAAGCCGACGGAACCGGCGTTTTCTCGAAAATCACCGTCGACGGAAGGACCGTCGGAAATATCTCGGTCGAAAAGCTCGGCGACATCGGGCAGAAAACCGCGGTTATCGGCTATTACCTCATACCGGAGTTTTACGGCATGGGAATTATGTCGGCGGCGGCAAAGATGATCTGCGCCGAAGCCTTTGAGCGGCTCGACATACAGCGTATAGAGGGAACGATTTTTGAGCCCAATATCGCGAGCCGAAGGGTTCTCGAAAAGGCGGGATTTGAGCTTGAAGGGGTATTAAAGGACGCGTTTTATAAGAACGGAAAGCTTTATAATGAGTACGTTTACGGACTGACCAAAGGAGAGTAAAATGGACATTTATAAGATTAACACGATTAAGGAGCTTACCCGCGACCCCTATGTCGGCCGCGGAATCATCGCGGGGCTTTCGGAGGACGGCAAAAACGCCGTCGCGGCGTACTTCATTATGGGAAGGAGCCAGAACAGCCGCAACCGCGTTTTTGCGGAGCGCGGCGGCGCGGTTTTCACCGAGCCCTTTGACGCTTCAAAGGTCGAGGACCCGAGCCTTATTATCTACGCGGCGGTGCGCGAAATCGGCCGAAAGCTTATCGTCACAAACGGCGACCAGACCGATACCGTCGTCGAGGGAATCCGCCTCGGAAGCGACTTTGCGGGCGCGCTCAGGACGCGGGAATTTGAGCCGGACGCGCCCAATCTCACACCGAGAATTTCTGCGGAGCTCGACTTTTCGGACGGCGGGTTCGGGTATAAAATGTCCATCTTAAAGAGCGAGGACGCCGCCGGCTCGCAGTGCGCGAGGTATACCTTCGAGTACGCGCCGATTGCCGGGCTCGGCCACTTTATTCACACATATGTCGGCGACGGAAACCCCCTGCCGACGTTTCAGGGAGAGCCGGAGCGCGTGAGCGTGCCGAACGACATCGACGCGTTCACCGGTGACATCTGGGAAGCGTTAAATGAGGATAACAAAATCTCGCTGTTCGTAAGGTATACCGACATTGCGAGCGGGAAGCATGTCCAAAGAATCGTAAATAAATATGTTAAATAAAGGAGAGAGCTTATGTCTAACGAAGTTTTACTGAAATACGGTTGCAACCCCAACCAGAAGCCGTCGCGCGTGTTCATGGAAAACGGCGCGGAGCTGCCCTTTGAAATTTTAAACGGCAAGCCCGGCTACATCAACCTTCTTGACGCGTTCAACTCATGGCAGCTTGTCAAGGAGCTCAAGGAAGCCCTCGGACTGCCGGCGGTTACGTCCTTCAAGCACGTCAGCCCGACCTCGGCGGCGGTCGGTATTCCGCTGTCGGACAAGCTTAAAAGAGCCTGCTTCGTCGACGACATCGAGGGGCTCGACGACTCCCCTCTCGCGTGCGCGTATGCGAGGGCCAGAGGCACCGACAGAATGTGCTCCTTCGGCGACTGGGTCGCGCTCTCCGACGTTTGCGACGTTACCACCGCTTCAATGATTAAGCGGGAGGTTTCGGACGGCATCATCGCCCCGGGATATGAACCCGAAGCACTCGAAATCCTCAAATCAAAGAAAAAGGGCGCGTATACGATTCTTAAAATCGACCCCGACTACGTCCCCGAGCCCGTCGAGCACAAGCAGGTTTTCGGGATTACCTTCGAGCAGGGAAGAAACAATTTCAAAATCGACCGCGAGCTTTTGAATAACATCGTCACGAAAAACAAAAATCTCCCCGACGACGCGGCGAGGGATTTGATTGTTTCGCTGATTACCCTTAAGTATACGCAGTCGAACTCGGTTTGCTTCGCGTATGACGGACAGGCCATCGGCGTAGGCGCGGGACAGCAGTCGAGAATCCATTGCACGCGCCTCGCGGGAACCAAGGCCGACACTTGGTTCCTAAGACAGCACGAAAAGGTTCTCAACCTGCCATTCAAGGCGGAGATTAAGAGGCCCGACCGCGACAACATCATCGACGGATATATCAACAAAAACGAAGAGGACGTCTGCGCCGACGGCGTTTGGGAAAAATACTTCACCGAAAAGCCCGAGCCGCTCACCGACGCGGAGGCGAAGGAGTATCTTAGCTCAATCAGCGGGGTTTCGCTCGGCTCCGACGCGTTCTTCCCGTTTGACGATAACATCGAAAGGGCGCGCCGCTCCGGCGTAAGCTACGTCGCCGAGCCGGGCGGTTCGGTTAGGGACGACGTTGTAATCGAGCGCGCCGACAAATACAATATGGTGATGGCCTTTACCGGAATGAGGCTCTTCCATCACTGATTCATTTACGAAAGGAGCATTTTCATGGATTTCAAGGAACTCAGACAGTATGACGAGGAAATTTACGCGGCTTCGGAACGCGAGCTTAAAAGACAGCAGCACAATATCGAGCTTATCGCCTCGGAAAATATAGTTTCAAAGGGAGTTTTGCTCGCGGCGGGAACCGTTCTTACAAACAAGTACGCCGAGGGCTATCCCGCGCACCGCTATTACGGCGGCTGCCAATACGTCGACGAGGTCGAGGAAATCGCACGCAAGCGCGCCTGCGAGCTTTTCGGCGCGGAACACGCGAACGTTCAGCCCCACAGCGGTGCTTCGGCGAACCTTGCGGTTTTCTTCGCGCTTTTGCAGCCCGGCGACACCGTTCTTTCAATGAGCCTCGCCCACGGCGGACATCTCTCGCACGGCTCGCCGGTAAACATCTCGGGAAAATACTTTAAGATTGTCCCCTACGGCGTAGATTCCAACGGAAGAATCGACTACGACGAGGTCGAAAGGCTTGCTTTGGAGTGCAAGCCGAAGCTGATTCTCGCGGGAGCGTCGGCTTATCCGAGAGAGATTGATTTCAAGAGATTCGGGGAAATCGCAAAGAAGGCCGGGGCCTACCTTATGGTCGACATGGCGCACATCGCGGGGCTTGTCGCCGCGGGGCTCCATCAAAGTCCAGTGCCGTACGCGGACGTTGTCACCACTACCACCCATAAAACCCTCCGCGGGCCGAGAGGCGGAATGATTCTCTGCAAGGAGGAGTACGCCAAGGCTATCGACAAGGCAATCTTCCCGGGCGTTCAGGGCGGACCGCTTATGCACATAATCGCCGCGAAGGCTGTCGCCTTTAAAGAGGCGTTGCAGCCCGAGTTCAAAGAATACCAGAAGCAGATTGCCGCTAATGCGGCGAAGCTTGCCGAGGAGCTTAAAAAGCGCGGGTTCAACCTTGTTTCGGGCGGAACCGACAACCACCTTATGCTGATCGATCTGCAGAATTTCGGGATTACCGGAAAGCAGCTTGAGCACAACCTCGACGAGGTTCACATCACCGTCAACAAAAACGCCGTCCCGAACGACCCCCAGAGCCCGTTCATCACCAGCGGAATAAGGGTCGGCACGCCGGCGGTAACGTCGAGAGGCTTCCGCGAGGCGGAAATGGAAAAGATTGCCGGGTGGATTTACGACGTTGTAACCGATTTTGAGGGGACGAAGGACAGGGTTTCCGAAGAGGTTCAGGAGCTTTGCGCAAGGTTCCCGATTTATGAGGATTGCTATTGACGGGTTTTAACCTGAGTATGGGTGGGGCGCAGGGCGATTGACGCGGGAGCGGTGGGGGCGGGCGGGTGGGGCGCGGGAGCCCGCGGCTTAAGCCAAAGACAGCGGGAGCGTCAATCGCCCGGAGCCCCGGGCCGCCCGGGTGCGGAAAAATATATTAGGAGCGATGAAATTGAAGATAATGGTTGTAGGCGGCGGCGGCCGCGAGCACGCTATCATAAAAAAGCTTTCGGAAAACCCGAAGGCCTCAAAAATTTACTGCCTGCCCGGAAACGGCGGAATTGCGGACGACGCGGAGTGCGTGCCGATTTCCTCGACCGACATTCCGGCGATTGTGGAATTTGCCGAAAAAACCGGATCGACTACACCGTGGTCGCGCAGGACGACCCGCTTATTTTGGGCTGCGTGGACGAGCTTGCAAAAATCGGCGTTCCGTCCTTCGGCCCCGATAAAAAGGCCGCGATAATCGAAGGCTCCAAGGTTTTCTCAAAAAACTTCATGAAAAAATACAATATCCCGACCGCGGATTACGAGGTTTTTGAAAATCCTGCCGACGCGCTGAAATACCTTGAAACCGCGAAAATCCCAACCGTCGTAAAGGCGGACGGCCCCGCGCTCGGAAAGGGTGCTTTGGTCTGCATGACGCGCGAGGAGGCGTTTTCGGCGGTCCGGGAAATTATGGAAGACAAGAAGTTCGGCACAAGCGGCGATAAAATTGTCGTCGAGGAATTTATGACGGGCCCCGAGGTTTCTGTTCTCGCGTTTACCGACGGCGAAACCGTCGTTCCGATGGTTCCCTCGACCGACCATAAGCGCGCCCGTGACAACGACGAGGGCCTAAACACCGGCGGAATGGGTACCGTCGCGCCGTCGCCATACTACACCGCAGAGGCGAAAAAAGAGGCCATGGAAAAAATTATCCTCCCGACGGTTAAGGCCATGAAGGCCGAGGGAAGGCCCTTTAAGGGCTGCCTATACTTCGGGCTGATGATTACCCCCGACGGCCCTAAGGTCGTCGAGTACAACTGCCGCTTCGGCGACCCCGAAACTCAGGTCGTGCTGCCGCTTCTTAAGTCGGATTTGCTGGATATTATGCTCGCGACGACGAACGGTAATTTAAAAGACGTTCCCGTTGAGTTTTCAGACGGCGCGGCCTGCTGCGTTATTATGGCGTCGGACGGGTATCCCGAAAAGTACGAAAAGGGGTATGAGATTACGATTCCCGAGGAGCTTAAAAGCTCCGTTTACGTCGCGGGGGCAAAGCTTCAGGACGGCAGGCTCGTCACATCGGGCGGACGGGTTCTCGGAGCCGTCGCGGTTGCGGACGGGCTTGAAAACGCCGTCGCGGCCGCATACGAAAAATGCGGAAAAATTCACTTTAAAAACGCCTACTATCGCCGCGACATCGGCAAAAAAGCGATTATGGCGATTAAACACTGAGGTGAAAAGATGGTATACAGAATTTTTGTTGAAAAAAAGCCGGAGCTCGCCAACGAGGCTAAGGCTCTTTTGAGCGATATTAGGGGCCTGCTCGGTATCGAGAGCCTCACGGACGTTCGGGTGATTAACCGCTACGACGCGGAAAACATCTCGAAAGAGCTCTTTGACTATTCGGTAAAAAACGTTTTCTCGGAGCCGCAGCTTGACGTCGCCTCCGAGGAGATTGACGCCGGCGGGGCGACCGTTTTCGCGGTCGAGTACCTGCCCGGACAGTTCGACCAGAGGGCGGATTCCGCCGCGCAGTGCATTCAGATTATCTCTCAGGGCGAACGCCCGCTCATTCGCTCGGCGAAGGTCTACTGCCTTTACGGGGAGCTTTCCGAAGAGGAAATCGCGGAGATTAAAAAGTATGTTATCAACCCCGTCGAGGCGCGGGAGGCCGCCCTTGAAAAGCCGCAGACGCTCGTCGTAAAATATGAGATTCCGACCGAGGTAAAGACGCTCGAGGGCTTCACAAGGCTCGACAGAGCGGGGCTTGAAAAGTTTGTATCGGATTATAACCTCGCGATGGACGCGGACGACATCGAGTTCTGCCAAAACTACTTTAAATCGGAACACCGCGACCCGACCGTCACCGAGATCAGAATGATTGACACATACTGGTCGGATCACTGCCGCCACACGACTTTTCTCACCGTTATCGACGGCGTTAAGTTTGAGGACGAGTTTTTGCAAAAGGCTTACGACGAGTACCTTGAGGTGAGGCGCAGGGTCGGCGACAAAAAGCCGATTTGCCTGATGGATTTGGCGACCGTCGCGGTCAAATATCTCAAATCTGTCGGAAAACTGCCGAAGCTCGACGAATCGGAGGAAATCAACGCCTGCACCGTTAAAATCGAGATTGAGGCGGACGGCAAAAAGGAGCCGTGGCTCCTGCTCTTTAAAAATGAAACTCACAACCACCCGACCGAAATCGAGCCTTTCGGCGGCGCGGCTACCTGCATAGGCGGCGCGATTCGCGACCCGCTTTCCGGGCGCGCCTATGTATACGGCGCGATGCGCGTTACGGGAGCCGCCGACCCGACCGTTCCCGTTTCGGAAACGATTCCCGGGAAGCTTCCGCAGAGAAAAATCGTCACTACGGCGGCGGCTGGTTATTCCTCCTACGGCAACCAAATCGGGCTCGCGACCGGTATCGTCGACGAAATCTATCACCCCGGCTATGCGGCGAAGCGCATGGAAATCGGCGCGGTAATCGCTGCGACCCCGCAGGAAAACGTCCGCAGAGAGGTTCCGGCCCCGGGCGACATTGTAATACTGCTCGGAGGCTCGACGGGGCGCGACGGAATCGGCGGCGCAACCGGTTCCTCGAAGGCGCACAACGCGCATTCGGTCGAAACCTGCGGTGCGGAGGTTCAAAAGGGCAACGCGCCCGAGGAGAGAAAGCTCCAGAGGCTTTTCAGGAACGCTGAGGCTTCAAGGCTGATTAAACGCTGCAACGACTTCGGCGCGGGAGGCGTTTCCGTCGCCATCGGCGAGCTTGCCGACGGGTTGGAAATCGATTTGAACGCCGTTCCAAAAAAGTACGACGGCCTCGACGGAACCGAGCTTGCGATTTCGGAATCTCAGGAGAGAATGGCCGTAGTCGTCGCCCCCGGGGACGTTGAGAGATTTTTGGAGCTTGCGCATTCCGAAAACCTTCAGGCCTGCCCCGTGGCGAAGGTTCAAAGCGAGCCGAGGCTCGTTATGAACTGGAACGGCAAAAAAATAGTCGACCTGAGCCGCGAATTTTTGAATTCAAACGGTGCGGACAAGCATATCGACATTGCGCCCGCCTCCCCTGCCCTCAAAAAACGCGAGATAAGCGGTAATTTCAAAGATAACATGCTCTCAATGGCGCAGGATTTGAACATCTGCTCGAAGCGCGGGCTTTCGGAACGCTTCGACTCAACCATCGGCGCGGGAACCGTTTTGATGCCGTTCGGCGGGAAAAACCAGCTCACCCCGATACAGGCGATGGTTCAGAAGATCTCGGTTGAAAACGGACACACCGACGACGTGTCTTTCATGTCGTGGGGCTACAATCCGTTTCTTACGGAGGAAAGTCCGTACCACGGCGCGTACTTTGCTGTAATCGAGTCAATCTGCAAGCTGATTGCGACGGGAGCGTCTTTTGAGGACGTCTATCTTACCTTCCAGGAGTACTTTGAGCGCCCCGGGCATGACCCCGAGCGTTGGGGCAAGCCGCTTGCGGCTCTCCTCGGAGCGTACAGGGCGCAAATGGAGCTCGGCGTCGGCTCGATTGGCGGCAAGGACTCCATGAGCGGAACGTTCGAAAATCTCGACGTCCCGCCGACTCTCGTCTCCTTTGCGGTGACGACGGGCAAGGTCTCCGACGTCGTATCCCCCGAGTTTAAAAAGGCGGGGAACAAGGTCGTTATTATATTCCCGAGGGTAAATGAGGACGAAATGCCCGA
>CANPZQ010000083.1 GCA_947588775.1 uncultured Clostridia bacterium | reverse complement strand
CGCGGCGGGAAAAGCGGAAAAATCGCGCGAAACTATGTGGGTGGGCGGGTGGGACCAACCGCACCAGCTTTTCCCGCCGCGCGGGGGTTAGCTGAAAGCCGGAAACGAGCCGATATGCAGCAAAGGCCGGGTTCCCCTCCCCTTGGGGGAGGGGACGAATCATGCTTTGAGTTTGCAGTCGCTTTGCAAGGGGAAGGGGGTTACTTAGATAGCACGAGCGGAGCAAGTACCTTTTGAAAATCCCACAAAATTTCTAAAAATTCCGTATAACGCAGTCGCCTCTCTATGCCTGCCCCGAATCCCACCCCCCGAAGCCCGCAGGGCTGAGCGGGGACGGGTGAGGGGCAGGCCTTTTTTGCCGTCCAGCACCAAACCCGGATTTTTCATACCCCATCGTCACATACAAGCCCCTCCGCCCCCACCCCACCTTCCCGCTAATCCATCCTCCGCGGCGGAGAAAGCTCCTGCGTCGGTCCCACCCGCCCGCCCACCCACCCTTCCTGCCCTGTCCCCGCTTTCTCCGCCGCTCTCCGCCCCCTTCCCGTCTTTATTGCCTACAAATCTCCTCAAAGATTGTGCAAAATTACACAAAAAATTTTGACATTTCAGCTTGAAATTTTCCTAAATCTGTGGTATATTTAATATGGCAATAATTTCACATGGTTTTCACAGAACCGCACCACAGTTTCCGAGGAGTTGACGCGTATGTTTGAATTTTTCAGCCTGTCCTACTTTATAATACTGATGATTTCCATCGCGTGCATGTTCCTCGTCATCACCACGCGCCAGCGGATTTCCGAGAGCCACACCCTCTCCGGCACCATGCAGATGGTAATCGTTTTCATCTGCTGCTCGATTCTCGGCTATACCCTCCGCTCAATCGCCGCGAACCCCGAGGAGTACATGTTCGGCGAAAAGCTCATTCTTTTGGGCGGAAGCTTCCTCTACTTCTTCCTGTTCAGCTTCTACCGCCGCTTCCTCGCCGTTAAAATGCCGCGCTGGCTGATTGTCGGCTGCGCGATGGTTTGCTGTGCGCTCGGCGCGTTCACCTTCACATTCAACCGCCATAAGCTGATATATAAAAGCTTCGAGCCGTTCATCGCCGAAAACGGCCACTACGACTGCAACCCCGAATTCGGCCCGCTTATGCACTTCTATCTCTTCATGATAGTGTTTTACAGCGTCGCGCTTCTTGTTTTCGGAATATGGAATTTCATGGCTTCGAGGAAAAAATCCCGCCGCGTCCGCTCGACAATGCTTTTGGTGGTTTCAATCCTCTGCCCCGCGCTTCCGTTCACCCTCGACATGGCTTTTAAGCGGCAATATGACCTCGTGCCGTTCGGGCTCGCGATTTGCGAGGTTTTGCTGATGTATCTTCTTCGTGTGGAAAAAATACACGACATCGCCGACCTCGCCCGCGACTTCGTTTTCAAGAGCATCGAAGACGGAATTATAATCCTCGACGACGACCTTTTATTCAACAGCTGCAACGAACGCGCGACGGAAATCTTCCCAGAGCTTAAAAAGGCGAACAAAAACGCCAAAATGGCGGATATTTCCGAACGCCTCGGACAGATTGCCGACGGTTCTCTGTATGAAGTCAAAATCGGCGACCGAACCTACGGCATCACGAAAAAGAGCGTTGAAAACGACGCCTACGGCAAAAAATCCGTCGAAGGAACGGTTATAATGGCCGCGGACATCACCGAACATAAAAAACACCTCGCGCTCATGTCCAACTATCAGGCCGAGCTTGAGCAGGAGGTAAAAATCAAGACTACCGACATCGAAAACATGCGCGACCGCCTTGTTATAAACATCGCGAACATGATTGAAAACCGCGATAACCCGACCGGCGGCCATGTAAAGCGCACCAGCGACGTCGTCGCGATACTTATTTCCTCGATGATGGAGGACAACGAATTCGGCCTCAGCGACGAGTTCTACGACGCGGTGATTAAAACCGCCCCTATGCACGACCTCGGGAAGATGGCGGTCGACGATAAAATCCTCCTGAAGCCCGGAAAATTCACCCCCGAGGAGTTCGACATCATGAAAACCCACACCACGATGGGCGCAAAGTTCGTCGACTCGGTGCTTGAAAACGTAAACGAGAAGTATGTGGTCAAGGTTGCGGAGAATATCGCCCACTACCACCACGAAAAGTGGAACGGCGAGGGCTATCCCGAACACCTCGCGGGCGACGCAATCCCGATTGAAGCGCGAATCATGGCCATCGCCGATGTCTACGACGCCCTCGTTTCCAAGCGTTGCTATAAGGATAAGATGTCCTTCGACCAGGCGTACGAGGTCATCATCAGCTCGATGGGCACCCACTTCGACCCCAAGCTTGAGAAGTACTTCATCCGGTGCCATAAGCTTCTGGAGAACTATTACGCGGACGTGCCGGATAATTGAGGGAGATTGTGAATGAATAAAACCCGCGCTGACGGGGGGCGTTGGCGCGGGTCTTTATGAGAAAATCAACGTTTGTTACATCACTTATATTGCATTTAAAAAGGCTGCCCCACCGGCAGCCTTTCCGTATACCCTTAACTAATCACATCAGCCCTCTGTACAGCTCCTTAATCTCCTCAACGCTTGTTTCCCGCGGGTTGCCGGGGCGGCAGGCGTCGGCGTACGCGCTTTCGGCGAGGAAGTCGATGTCCTCCTCCTTGAGGATTCCCTTCAAATCGGCGGGGATTCCGACGTCGGCGGAGAGCTTCTTGACGGCGGCAATCGTCGCCTTTGCGGCTTCGTCGTCGCTCATTCTGTCGAGGCCGTCAACGCCCATCGCCGCGCCGATTGCGCGGTATCTTGCGCCCGAAACAGGAGCGTTATATTCGAGCCCCGTCGGCAGAATTATCGCGCAGGCAACGCCGTGCGGGGTGTCGTAAAGCGCGCTGAGGCCGTGCGCCATCGAATGAACAATCCCGAGCCCGACGTTCGAGAAGCCCATTCCCGCGATATACTGCCCGAGAGCCATTCCCTCGCGGCCCTCGTCGGTGTTCGCGACCGCGCCGCGCAGGCTGTGCGAAATAAGCCGAATCGCCTCGAGGTGGAACATGTCGCTGATGGCGCAGTGTCCCGCCGTGATATACCCCTCAATCGCGTGCGTGAGCGCGTCCATACCCGTCGCGGCGGTGAGGCTACGGGGCATCGTCGCCATCATATCCGGGTCGACGACGGCGATTTCCGGAATATCATTGACGTCTACGCATACGAATTTTCTCTTTTTCTCAACATCTGTGATAACATAGTTAATCGTAACCTCGGCGGCGGTGCCGGCGGTCGTGGGGACAGCAATCGTGAAAACGGCGTGCTTTTTGGTCGGGGCAACGCCCTCGAGCGAGCGAACGTCGGCAAATTCGGGGTTTTCGACGATAATCCCGATTGCCTTCGCTGTGTCCATCGCCGAGCCGCCGCCGACCGCGACGATGCAGTCCGCGCCGCTATGTCCGAATGCCTCGACGCCGTGCTGTACGTTTTCAATCGTCGGGTTCGGCTTGATGTCGCTGTATACCTCGTAGGGGTATCCGGCCGCGTCCATCAAATCGGTAACTTTTTTGGTAACGCCGAATTTAAGAAGGTCGGCGTCGGTGCAGACGAAGGCCTTTTTGAAGCCCCTCGCGCCGAGCTCGGGCAGGATATTTTTAATCGCGCCCTTGCCGTGGTAAGAAATCGTGTTCAGAACAATGCGGTTAGCCATAACAAAATCTCCTTTACAATTTCGCCGTTTTCGGCTTTTATACCTTATATTTTAGCAGAAATTTTAAATTTTGCAAGGCTTTTTGAAAATATTTTAGCAAATTTTCACATGGTTTTTTGACATGACTCTGCTCCCCCGAAAGACTTAATCAGCCTACGGAACTTTTATATTTAGGTTACTTGCCTATTATATCCTTGATGACTTCGCCAGCGATAATTAACCCCATTACAGACGGAACAAAGGATATGCTCCCCGGCGGGACGGCTCCGTTTTTTGTATCGCCCGCCTCAACGCACTCCCTCGCCGCCGCTTCATCGGGCCGAAGCGGCTCTTCCTTTGAGTACACGACTTTGAGATGCTCTATGCCCCGCTTTTTAAGCTCCCGGCGCATGACCCTCGCGAGCGGACAGACCGAAGTTTTGTATATATCCGCGACCTCGAATGCGGTCGGGTCAAGCTTGTTTCCCGCGCCCATCGCGCTGATTACCGGCACGCCCCTTGCGCAGCATTGTTCAATAATACTCAGCTTCCCGGAAACGGTGTCGATTGCGTCTATAACATAGTCAAACGCGCTGAAATCGACGTTTTTCGCGTTTTCAGGGCAGTAAAACATTCGGTTAGCCGTGACGGAGCATTCTGAGTTTATATCAAGAATCCGCTCGCGGGCGACGTCGACTTTATACCGCCCGACAGTCGAACGAAGCGCGATAATCTGGCGGTTAATGTTAGTTAAGCTGACAGTATCATTGTCAAACAAATCGAGCGCGCCGACCCCGGCTCTTGCTAGGGCCTCGACGGCGTATCCGCCCACCCCGCCGATTCCGAAAACGGCCACACGCGACCGCGAAAGCCGCGCCAAAGCGTCGCCGCCGAGCAAAAGCCCTGTCCTTTGGGAAAAGTTCAAAATCCAGCCTCCTCTATGTTACAAAACGGTAACAATTTCAACAAATCACTTGACAAAATTTCTGCGGTAATGTATAATCAGCCATGGCAACTATGCCGCGAAAGGAGTTTTATACATGAAAAAATTTTTGCTGATTGCGCTTTGCGCAGCCATGATTTTTGCTTCTGCCTGCGCCGAAAAGACCCCCGAGCCCGCCGAAAACGGCGTTGAATCCCCGCCCGAAGCGGCTACGGCCGAAAAAGCCATGCCAAGCTATACCTCTGAAACGGTTTCCGCCGACCTTGGCGGGGCGGCTGCCGATTTGACGCTTTACCGCGACGTTTACGGCGAAATCTACCATGCCGCCTCGAAAAATAATGTAATTAAACTATCCGATTCCGAGCTGATTGTGAGCTCCGACGACCCCGAAATCCAAGGAATGACGCAGCTTTACCTCGTCGACCTCGGCGACATGTCGGTGCGCCCGCTGCTTCCGGAGGAGCTTTCCGGCCACACCGCCGCCGAATTCTCCGCCTCGATAACGGCCAAATACACAGTGCTCAGCTGGTGCGAGAACTGCGTTCTGAACGGCGAGCGCGGCCGCGTTGAAAGGCCGGTTCTCGCCTACTATTCAAACAAATATTGCGACGGCGATTTAATAAGTAATAGCTCTAACTGTGACGAGCTCGGCGCGATATGGCTTTTTGATTTATCCTCATCCGAAGAAACCCGCGTCGCCCCGCCCGATGGCTATAATGTCAACGCTAACGGCTTCAAATGGTTAAACGATTCAACTTTGCTATTCACGGCGTTCGACCCGGAAGGGGCGGAGTTTTACTTTATTTATGATATTAACACTTCCGCAACCGAAATGCTAATGCTCGACGACAATTCTCTCACGGAGCTTTTAAGGCGCGAGGCGGACTTTTACAATCTCACTCACTATTCCGGCAACCTCGACCCCGACGAGCTTCTCATTCACGAAACCGAAGGCGTATTCACGCAGCTTAAAAACGACCCGTTTAACGGCGATTTTGCGGCGTTTTTGGCCGAAGAGGACGAAATTTACACTGAAGATTTCCGGGAGAATGCGGTTGAAAGCGACGGAAAAATCTATGTTTCCCCGTTGGGCGGAAGCCTTGAGGCCGAATACCGTTTAGAGGGCGCGGCCATAAGAAACTGCTCCCCCGAGGAGGGCAGAATAGACGTAATCGCGCGGTTTGCTCCCAATCAAGGCGACAAACTCACGCTTCACACAAGGCTCGTCTGCTGGTATACCGTCATGAACACCACGGACGGCTGGCGGATAGCGTATGCCGACCGCAACATGGTCCCATATTTTGACTATTTCTCAGGTGACATTCAGACGCCGCAGCTCTTATGCGTCGACGACGAGCCTTTCGGGGCTTTTGATGAGAAGCCGGATATTTCTACAGATGATATTATCAACCTGCTTATGAACAGGCGGTTTATAATTCAGAGCGAGGGCAGCTCATTCAACGTCGGCGCGCCGGGCGTTGAGTTCAATTTATCCGACCCCGCAAACTATGTCGAGAGAATGAGCCCGGACGGGAACGTCTACCCGTTCTACGCGGTTTCCGACCCCGTTTTTGCCGACGCGGAAAGCTGGTACGGCCTCATCGACGCGACGTTCGGCGGAGAGCTTGCCGGGAAATACCGCGAGTTTGAATACTACGCCGACATCGACGGAAAGCTTTATACGACCGACTTTGCCGGCGGCAACGGGGTGGTTCGGCAGAATGCCGTCTGGCAGGTGACGGCGGCTTCGGCGGACAGCTTTACCGTCAGACTCCTCACCGGCGGCTACGGCGAGTGCGACACGTCGTTTTACGCGCAGGAGGTCGTTTTCAAAAAGAGCGGCGGCGGCTGGAGGATTGAGGCCGAGAGCTTTGAGCAGTACTGAGTTGGGCACGTTACATCTATATTTCTTTTTTAGATTTCATGATATAGATTACCGACGTTATAGCAACCGTTAAAATGAGAATATGCAAAACGGTATGATATACATCGGGTATATATCTTCCGTCAATTTCAAGCCACTTTATAGTCCCAGAAAAAAACTCTATCTTGCCTTCAAGCGAGCCCATTATCCCTTTGCCAAAAACAGTATACCATTCGTGACACAAGAATTGGATTATAAACCACATTGAAGTCCATATCGCAGCAGCCCATTTTCCTGCTTTTTCCTTAAATATAAATAATATCATCACGGCTAAGTAAATAAGAAAAAATATTCCGTCATCCTTATATGAGCGTGTTACTAAACAGGCATTACCGAAGCTGACGCCTGTCATATCGAGGAAAAACCAGAAAAGAAGCAATATCTAAGGTATTATACAATATATTTTCTTCATTATTTACCACCTTTATCGCATCAACCGCCGTACCGTCAAGCGCGCCCTTCCACGGCGCGTTTTTCATCTGAAAACATATCCCGAAACGTGGTCGGGGCATATCTGCGGGGGCGCGCCGAGGCGGTTGTAGGTTTCGCTGAGGCGGCGCAGCTTCGACATCATTCCGCCGCTCAAATCCTCGCGCATGAGCCGCCAACGCCAGTTTTGGCCGACCGTCGACGGGGTGTTGATTCGCGCTTCGTTGCCGAGGCCGAGGAGGTCCTGCGGCTGGGTTACGGCGATTTCGGCCGCGCTCGACCATGCCATTCTCAGGAGCGCGTCGGGGAGCTCCCCGCGCGACTTTACGCCGCAATAGTCGAGGCAGAAGCGCAAATCCGCGCCCGAAAGCTTATCCGCCCAGCCCTTCGCGGTGTCGCTGTCGTGGGTCGACGTGTACATCACGCAGTGGGTCGTTTCGAGGTTGCATGGCAGGTAAACGCTGTCCGCGCGGGGGCTGAAAGCGAATTGAAGCACCTTCATTCCCGGATAGCCGGTGTCGCGGAGCAGCGAAACAACGTCCTCGGTGACGAATCCGAGGTCCTCGGCGATGATTTTTTTCGGGCCGAGCCAATAGTTTGTCGAATTAAAGAGCTTCATGCGCGGACCCTCCCGCCAGAAGCCGTTCACGGCGTTTTTGTCGCCGCCGGGAATCGAGTAAAATCCCGCAAAGGCGCGGAAATGGTCGATTCTTAGAACGTCGTAAATTTCGGTCGCAAACGCTATGCGGTCGATCCACCACTTGTAGCCGTTTTGCTCCATATCTTTCCAGTTATATAGAGGGTTCCCCCAGAGCTGTCCCTCGGCGGCATAGCCGTCCGGCGGGCAGCCGGCGACGAACTGAGGCCGTTTTTGGGAATCAAACTCGAAAATCTCCGGCGTGAGCCATGCCTCGACGCTGTCGTAGGCGCAGTAAATCGGCATGTCGCCGATAATTTCAACGCCGTTATCGTTGGCGTATTTTTTAAGCGCGAACCACTGGCGGTAGAATTCATACTGCAAAAAGACATAGAACCCTATTTCATCGCGAAGCTCCCCGCGGGCGCGCTCGACGGCCTGCGGGCGGGCCATTCTTAGGTCGTCCTCCCACTCGTACCACGGTTTTCCGCCGTGGGCGTTTTTTTCGGCCATAAAGAGGGCATAGTCGAATACCCAGCCGCTGTTTTTTTCGATGAACGCGCGATATGATGCGTCCTCCGAAAAGCGGGCGTAAGCCTTTCTCAGAACGGGGTAAACCGTTTCGTAGAGCATTCCGTAATTTATGTAACGCGGATTGTCGCCGAAAGCGACGGTTTTGTAGTCCTCGGGCCGAAGGAGCCCGTCCGCCTCGAGAATTTCAGGGTCGATGAAGTAGGGGTTCCCGGCGTGGATTGAGAAGGACTGATAGGGGCTGTCGCCGTAGCCGGTCGGCGACAGGGGCAGAATCTGCCAATATTTCTGGCGAGCCTCGCGCAGAAGGTCGACAAACGCGCGCGCCTCCTTCCCCATTTTCCCGATTCCGTACTCCCCGGGCAGCGAATTCACCCCGAGCATCAAGCCGCTTGTACGCATAATCATTTCCCTTTCTTAAATTATTGAATGTTGCGGGGATAGTATAGCATATTTCGGGGGAAAAATCAATGGGGCAGCGCGGCGGAAAAAGCGGGAAAACGGCGCGAAACTGCGGGGGCGGGCGGGTGGGACGATGAAGGCAGCTTTTTCCGCCGCGCGGGTTTCAGCACTCCAAAAAATCCGTCAGGAGCATACATTTTCCAAAAGAATTCCCCCTATTTCGGTATCATTTGGTATCGACCGGGGAATTTGAATTTTGTATAATTATTGATGCAAAATATCATCAAGGAGGATACAAAATGGAAATTTACGGCTACATTCGGGTCAGCACAAGGGAGCAGAACGAGGACAGGCAGATCATCGCGATGAGGGGAGCGAACGTTCCTCCGGAAAACGTTTATATGGATAAGCAATCCGGGAAGGACTTTAACCGTC
>CANPZQ010000082.1 GCA_947588775.1 uncultured Clostridia bacterium | reverse complement strand
TCAGCCCCGCAAGGGGGCTTCGGGGGACGGGTTCGTCGCGAATGGGGGCGCGGGGCCTCCGCTACTTTCGTTGGCCCCACCCGCCCGCCCCCCGCTTTTCCTGCATCCCCCCGCTCCGTCCCCGCGCCCCCTCTCCTCCCCCCCGCTCATCCAAAAAAATCCCCCCGACGCCCATCGTCGGGGGAACGCTCTGATTATTCCGCGCTGTACATTCCGTTCTGCGACATATACGCGTAGAGCTTTTCGCCGTGCTGCTGCTCCTCGGCCTGAATGTGGTTCAGGGCCTTTCGCGCCGCGGGGTCGGTGAACTCGAACACGCTCACGTCGTAGAGGCTCGAAGCGTGCTTCTCGGAGGCGAGCATGTCGGTGCAGAGAAACCTGTCGATGTTTCGCGACTGCTCGTCGGCGTACTGAACGCGAGTACACCACCTGTTGTTCTCGTTCCGGAGCCCCGTCGGCATCTGCGGAACGGTTCCTTTGAGCATCTGGTTGATGGAGTCAAAGTGCTGCTTTTCGGTCATCGCCATCTCGCTGAAAAGGTTCTTGAGCTCCTGAGAGCATGCGTCGCAGGCGTACTTGTCGTACTTTTCCCAGCAGAGCCTCTCTTGACCCTTCAAATCCTTTAAAAGCGATGTTTCCTTTGGCGTCAGAGTCATAATAAACACAACCTTTCATTTAAGATACGTCTATTATGCCCCGGTTTTCCGGCAATATTCCGCTCTACCCGATTTTCGCAACGTCGTATGGGGTGTTCTGGTATACGATATAATTAAGCCAGTTCGCAAAAAGAAGATTCGCATGTCCGCGCCATCTCACGACGGGCGGCTTTTTGGGGTCGTCGTCGGTAAAATAGTTTTCGGGAACCGCGGTGCCGAGGCCCTTTGCCTCGTCGCGGAAGTATTCTTTGGCAAGGGTGTCGGGGTCGTATTCGCAATGTCCGGTGATGAAAATCTGCCGCCCGTGCTCCGTCATGCAGCAGTAAAGCCCCGCGCGGTCGCTCACCGAAAGTATTTTGAGCTCCGGGACCTTCTCAACGTCGGAAAGCTCGACTGTTGAATATCTTGAATGCGGGACATAGAAAACATCGTCGAACCCGCGGAAAAGTATCGGATTTTTATATGCGACGCGGTGCGCAAATACCCCGAAGAGCTTTTCGGGGAGGAGCTTTTTCTGAATGCCGAAGTGGTAGTAAAGCCCCGCCTGCGCGCCCCAGCATATGTGGAGCGTTGAATGGACGTGCGTTTTCGACCATTCCATTATCCCGCAGAGCTCTTCCCAGTATTCTACGTCCTCAAATTCCATAAGCTCGACCGGCGCGCCGGTTATAATCATTCCGTCAAAGCGGCCGTCGCGGACGTCCTCGAAGGACTTGTAGAAGGAAAGAAGGTGCTCCTCGGAGGTGTTTTTTGAGCGGTGACTTACGGTGTGAATCAGCTCTATCTCAACCTGAAGCGGCGTATTTCCGATAAGCCGCGCAAGCTGCGTTTCGGTGTCGATTTTTGTCGGCATGAGGTTTAAAACGAGTATCCTCAGCGGGCGTATATCCTGAGAGGCGGCGCGGGCTTCGTTCATCACGAAAATATTTTCCTCGGCAAGCGTCTTTGCCGCCGGCAGTGAATTCGGTATCCTTATAGGCATGTCAATTCTCCTCAACTGTTGAATTTGTACCCGGTACCCGATTATAGCACATTTTTCGTACAAAATCAAGAGTAGGGGAGCTTATATCGGGAAGCCGAAAGTCGTATTGTCGGGATACGGGATAAAGTTTCTGCCGTCTGACTGTCTGTCATCTGTTTTCTGATATGTCCCCGCGCGGCGGAAAAAGCTGGTGCGTCGGCCCCACCCGCCCGCCCCCCGCCATTTCGCGCCTTTTCCCCGCTTTTCCCGCCGCGCTGCCTGTGCTGCTGCCATCGAGGCGCGGCGAATGGGGCGGAAGGGGAGCGGGAAACCTTAGAGGGCGGGCGGGTGGGCGCGGGAAACCAGCCACATTCGCCGCGCCGGGCTCACGCAGGAAACCGAAGCAATCCCCGCAACCCGCCCCCTCCGTTTGACGATATATATACCGAGTACTCAATCCCACCAAAGGAGGCGTCTATGGACGACAAACAAATAACCGCATTTTTGGAGCAGCGCGACGAGGCCGCGCTTTCCGGAATCGGCCAAAGGTACGGCGCGTATCTCAAAAAAATCGCGTACAACATTTTGGGCGACGTCGGCGAAAGCGAGGAATGCTTAAACGACGTTTTAATGAAAATCTGGGAGGCGCAGCCGCCCGCACCCGAGAACCTTCGCAGCTATCTCATAATGCTCGCACGGCGGAGCGCGGTTGATATTCTGCGGAGGCGGACGCGCCAAAAACGCCGCTCCTCGGAATATTCCGTTTCGCTGGAAGAACTCGGCGACACGCTTCTTACGGAAAACGCTCCCGAAGCCGAGGTCGACGCGAAAGCCCTCGCCGAATGCGTAGAACGCTGGCTCTTCGGGCTTTCGGAGGAGCAGCGCGCGGTGTTCCTGCAAAGGTACTACCTCTGCCGCCAAATATCGAAGATTTCCGAAAGCACCGGCTTCAGCCGCTCAAAGCTCAAAAGCATGCTCATGCGCCTGCGAAACAGCCTGAAAACCTATCTTGAAAAGGAGAATTTTATATGACGAGAAAAAATCTTGAGGAAGCCCTTAATCTTCTTTCGGCAAACGCCGCCGCAGGGGCGGAGAGCCCTTCCCGAAAAAAGAAAATTTACATTAAACCCGCCGTCGTTGCGGCATGTTTGGCCGTCGTTCTCTGCGGGGCGGCCGCAGCGGCGCAGGCGGGCGGCCTTATCGACGTTAAAAACATCTTCGGTACCGTCACGGGTCAGGAATACGTCGGCGACGCTTCGGAGGATTTTATTGTTAGCGTGCTCCGGCTCGGCGCAAACGGCATCGAGCTTTCCGTCGAAAAAACCGACCCGACCTCTAAAATCGACTTCTCAAACAGCGTTATAACCGCTCTGAGCTATTCCGTGAGCGATTCCGACGGCAACACCGTCATTACCGCCGCCCCCGACGAAAAATTCCTAAGCGCGATTCCCGCCGGCTACACCCCGACCGACGACAGGGCGGATTTAATCGAAAAGCGTTTTTCGGGAACCGATGACGGCGGCGTCGAATACACCGTCGTCGTCACCCATCGGCGAAAATACGTAAACCCAAACGCCGTGCCGGACATGAGAGAGGTATTTTTCACCGAATCGGAGGAAACGCTCCGAAGCGGCGTATACACGCTCCACCTTGAAAGCTTTCGGGTATCGAGCAAGGGCGACCAAGACCTCGACGTCAGCGGCAGCTGGACGGCGGAATTTACGGTATAGGACAAAACGAAAAAGCAGACGGGTTTCCCGCCTGCTTTTTGAGTATAGAAGCGCGCAAATTAAAAGATGTGCGACGGATAAATCGGGATTTTACTGCTGTAACGCTTTTTTCAAATCGGCTATATATTGGTTCTGCTGCTTTTTTAAAAATAATTTTACAAAAGGCTTCATGAACAGTTTCTTTGCAGTCGCATCTTCTGCAAAAACAATCTCGCTCTTTCCGTCTGTTTCGCAAAATGCACCGCTCCAATGCCCATACATATTGCTGTTTTCCATGTCAAATTCCCAACGCTTATACATCTCCGCTGCGGTGACTGTAAATGTTGTGGGAAATCCTTCTTTCGTATATTCGACAAACTGTTTTTCGTTTATAGCCTCTATTCTGCTCAGGTCGCTTCTCCATTGATAATTTTCCAAAGAAGTGACAACGTTCCAAACCTTTTGTATGTTTACCGTAAATACTGCCGTTATCTTTGAAACAGCCATAATCAATTTCCTCCAAATCCCGCTTCATCTCATTGCCCCGCCCGTCATTTCTTTTCCCGCTCCCGGACGGCCTTTATAACCGCGCATACCGCGTTTCCGATCAGTCCGACCCAAATCGCGGCCGCCGAAGCCGTGATAACGTCGGGATTCATATCCCCGAACACCTCGACCGTCAGCAGAATACCTGCGAAGACCTCAATAATTATAAAAACAAACTGTAGCAGATAAATTTTACCCATTTAACCGTTCCCCCCTGTCGGCGGCAGCTGTTCAAGCACCTTTTCCAGCTCGCGGCGTTGGGTTTTATAGCCCATCGCGGCGTAGAAGCCCTTCGCGTTTTCGTTGAACTCCCAGACGTTCAGCGTGATGTTATGAAACCCGTTTTTTCGCGCATATTCCTCCGCCGCCGCCATAAGCGCGCGCCCCGCGCCCTTTCCGCGCTCGCTCCCCGAAACGCACAAATCGTCGAGATAGAGCGTCTTGACGCTTTTAAGCACCGGGTTTTCCTTTTTGTCAATAATCTTGCAGATTAAATATCCCGCCGTCTCGCCGCCGATACATGCGGTAAAAATCACGCTTTTCGGGTCGCGAAGAAGCTCCAGATACTCCTCCTCGGAATATTTGCTCTTCGCCGCCGCGCCGTCCTCAAATAAATCCGGCCGGCCCGCGCGGTGCATTTCAAGAAGCTCCGAAAGAAGCCTCCCGATAACCCTGTAGTCCCCGGGGACGGCGCGGCGGACTGTCACCCCGTCCATCTCACGCCCCCGTTTCAAGCCGGAAACCGCCGTCGGGGGTTCGGCTTATCTTCGTCCTGAAAAGCTCCGCCGCCGCGCGTATAAGGTATAGCGTGTCCATCGTCCCGGCGGTTTCATATGCCGAATGCATCGCGAGCTGCGCAAGGCCGACGTCGACCGTCGAAACGGAGAGCTGCGCGGTGGAGATGTTTCCGAGGGTCCCGCCGCCCGGCATGTCGGAGCGGTTCGCGAAATTCTGGACAGGAACGCCGACCGATGAACAAATCTTCGAGAAAATCGCCGCAGAAACCGCGTCGGTGGCGTAGGACTGCCGCGCGGAATGCTTTATTACAACGCCGCCGTTCATAAACGGAGCGTTGCCGCGGTCGTAAAGCTCGGGGTGGTTCGGGTGGACGGCGTGGGCGTTGTCCGCCGAAACCGCGAAGCTCTGCGGCAAAATAACCGAGAGGTCCTTGCCGAGGGCGGCGGCAATCCTTCTTGCGGCCGACGAAAGAAAATCGCTGCGCGCACCCTGCTTGGTGCCGCTTCCGACCTCCTCGTTGTCGAAAATCGCCGTCAGAGAAATCCTGTCGGGGTGGCAGTCGGAGCGAATCGCCTGCGCGCCAGCATAGGCGCACTGCAAATCGTCGAGCCTCGGGCAGGAAACATATTCCCCGCCCTCTCCCCAGATTGCCCCCTCGGATTTTGAGTAGAGGCAGAGCTCGGTTGAAACTATGTCTTTTTCCTTAACACCCGCCGCGGCGGCGACCTTCGCCATAAGTTTTCCCTTCGCCTTCTCCGAACCGTAGAGCGGCACGGTGTCCGAAACGGGGTTGTAGCTCTTTCCGTCGTTTATGTCCTTTTGAAGATGTATCGCGACGTTCGGGATTACAAGGGTGTCCTCCGAGAGGTTTACAAGCGCGGTTTTAATTCCGTCGCGGGAGGAAACGGCAACTCTTCCCGCTATCGAAAGCGGCCTGTCGAGCCACGACGGCATAATCATTCCGCCGTAACGCTCGGTATTCAGGCGGATATAGTGCTCCGCCGTCAGCATCTCCGCGTTCGGCTTTAATTTGAACATCGGCGAGTCGGAATGCGCGCTGTAGATATTGAAGCCCTGCGGGTCGCCGCTTCCGACCCTGAACGCGATTATCGACGAGCCGTTTCTTGTTACAAAGTAGCTTCCGCCCTTCTCGATTTTCCAGTTCTCCCACTCGTTAAGCTGCGTAAAGCCGGCGTTTAAAAGCGTCCGGGAGATGTTTTCGACGGCGTGGAACATCGTCGGGCTCGAGGAAATAAAGGAGAGGAGCCGTTCCGCGCTCTCGCGGTTGTCGGTCATCGCAATCAGGTTTTCGTCCTCCTGCGCGTTGTCCGACGAGCGGCCCATATCCGACGTCAGCCCGAGAAGGTATTCGCTCGAAACGTCGTAAAGTCGGCTTAAACGCATCAGCGTTTCGGGGTTCGGGGTGCCGTCGTCCTTTTCATACCTCGAAAGGCTCTTGTTTGAAAGGCCGATGGCCTCCGCCGCGTCTATCTGCGACATTCCGCGGCGTTTTCTCGCCCTGCGGAGCCGCTCTCCAAAGGTTGATGACATAAATTATTCCTCGCTTTCCTTTTTCTTTATTTCACGCGCTTCAATCATGTGTCTGCGGTGTATGCCGATATGTCCGATTGCAAGGGGTATCACAAAGAGCCCAAGATGAGGGCTTTTCCCGTAAATTGCCAAAAGCGCGAACGCCGCCACGGGCAGCACCGCCCCCGCAAGGGGTATTCCCAAAATTGCCGAATAAAAATCCTCGAGCCTTCGCTCCGAGCGAAAATATTTCACCCACCAAAGCTCGTAGAGAACCATGCAGGCAAACGACGCTGTAAGCCAAACAAGCCGAATGCCCGGGCGCGGGTTCAGGTCTTTATTCAGCAGCGAAATCATCGTCACGCCGACCTCGCCGATTCGCTCCAGGATTCCGAGGATTCTGTCCTCCGGCGGCAGGCTTTCGCAGCCGCGCGGCTTTCGCTTTATCCACAAAATATTCGGCACAAACAGAAGAACGAGCCAGATTATGCCGACATATGAAAACCCGACCGTCATTTCAGAGCCCCGAGTGCCTTTATCATTGCCGAAACGCACGCCCCGGCGGCCTCGTTCACCATCGCGGAAAATTCGTCCGCACCCGCCGTCGCACTGTCCGAAACGGCCTTAATCATCAGAACGGGAACGCCCGCGCGGTTCGCGGTAAGCGCGATTCCGGCGGCCTCCATCTCGCATATTTTCGCGCCGTAGAGGCGATTGAGCTCGCTTTTTCTTTCGGGGTCGCCGACGAATTTATCCGCCGACGCGCATATAACCCTTTCAAGAGCCGGCTCGGCCTCAAGAGCGGCCGCGACAAGCTCCTCCGAAACGGGGATATAGACGTCGGGGTATTCGGGGTATCTCGCGGGTTCGTCGCCGAGCGCGGAGGTGTCGTAGTCGTAGTGGACGATTTTTTCCACCACCACCGCCTTTTTCAGCGACATGTCCGCCGTCAGCCCGCCGCAGATTCCGAAATTCACAAGCATTCCGACCCCGTAACGGGTTATAAGCATCTGCGCCGCCGCCGCCGCGTAAATCTCCCCGACGCCGCTCCGAACGGCGTAGAGCTCGTTTTCGCCGACCGTATAGGCGAATATCTCAAACCCCGCGTGGGTTTCGGTTTTAAGCGGGCTTCCGATTTTTTTCAGGAGCTCCTCGACCTCGCTCCGCATTGCGACTATCATTCCGATTTTCATAGCTTTCCTCCGAATTGCTTTTTTGTTATTTTAGCATATGTGAAGGGAAAATGCAATGGGGGGGTGGGGAGTATACATTCCGCATGCATCATAAAAATTCTTTGCCTGATGGTTCGGCGTTACTAACCGCTTTCCGCCTCACACTCTTTGCTTAAATGTGGCCGCTTCGGACACTCCCCCCGCATCTCCCCCTTGACACCCCGCCCCTTAATGGTATATAATAAAATAAACCAAAATACAGGGAGGTTTCATTATGAAAAAATATCTTGGCATTGAGTTCGGGTCGACGAGGATTAAGGCGATTTTAATCGGCGAGGGGGCGGAGGTCGTCGCGACGGGGGCGCACGACTGGGAAAACCGCCTCGAAAACGGCGTGTGGACATATTCCCTCGACGACATTCGCGAGGGGCTTCAGGACGCATACGCGAAGGTCGCCGCCGACTTTTGCGCGAAAACCGGCGAGCCGCTCGATTCCCTTGACGGCCTCGGAATAAGCGCGATGATGCACGGCTATATGCCCTTCGATAAGTCCGGAAAGCTTCTCACCCCGTTCAGAACATGGCGGAACACCATCACCGCCGAGGCTTCGGAAAAGCTCTCCGCGCTCTTCGGCTTCAACATTCCGCAGCGTTGGACAATCGCGCACCTCTATCAGTCGATTCTCAACGGCGAGGAGCACGTTAAGGACATCGAAAGCGTCCTTACCCTCGCGGGATACATACAGTGGCTTCTTACCGGCCGCAAGGTCGTCGGCGTAGGCGAGGCTTCGGGAATGTTCCCAATCGATTCCGACACCTGCCGCTTCGACGCGAAAATGGTTGAGCAGTTTGACAATCTCGTCGCGGACAAGGGCTTCGGCTGGAAGCTCGGGGACATTCTTCCCGAAGTCGCCGTCGCCGGGGAAAACGCCGGAACGCTTACCGCCGAGGGAGCAAAGTTCCTTGACCCGAGCGGAACGCTTAGGCCGGGCGCGCCTGTCGCTCCTCCCGAGGGCGACGCCGGCACCGGAATGGTCGCCACTAACAGCGTAAGAATCAGAACCGGCAACGTTTCCGCCGGCACCTCGGTATTCGCGATGATAGTTCTCGAAAAACCGCTCTCGAAGCTCTATCCCGAAATCGACATGGTAACTACCCCGAGCGGCGCGCCCGTCGCGATGGTCCACTGCAACAACTGCTGCACCGACCTCGACGCCTGGATGAAGATTTTTATGGAATTTGCCGAGCTTTCGGGACATCCGATGCGCAAGCCGGAGCTCTACGACCTTCTTTTGATGAACGCGATGAATGGCGACCCCGACTGCGGCGGGCTGACCTCCTGCAACTACTTCTCGGGCGAGCCGATTACCCATCTCGACGAGGGCAGACCGATGCTCTTAAGACGGCCGGATTCGGAGTTCAACCTCGCAAATCTTATAAGAAACAACCTGTTTTCCGCGCTCGCGACGTTAAAAATCGGGCTGGATATACTGCTCGCCGAGAACGTTGAAATCGACAAAATCCTCGGCCACGGCGGCTACTTCAAGACGAAGGGCGTCGGCCAGAAGCTACTTGCCGCGGCGATGCGCACCCCCGTTTCGGTGATGGAAACCGCGGGCGAAGGCGGCGCGTGGGGAATGGCGATTCTGGCGAAATATGCCGCCGACGGCGCGGGCAGGAGCCTTGAGGACTACCTCGACGAAAAGGTATTCGCGGGAATGAGCGCGATAACCGAG
>CANPZQ010000081.1 GCA_947588775.1 uncultured Clostridia bacterium | reverse complement strand
CCGCGCAGCGGTCGCTGACGCGGAAAAGAGGATTTTTGAGCTCAATTCCGAAATCGCCGCCGCCGAAAAGGACATCTCGGAGCACCGAAACCGCCTCAACGGCTACACGATGCTCTTCAGAAAAAAGGACGAGCAGCAAAAACGCCTCGCCGAAGAATTCAACGACGCGGAGCTGAATATAAGAAACCTAACCCAACGCCGCAAAATGCTCACGGACCTCGAAAACTCGATGGAGGGCTTTTCGGGGAGCGTCCGTCAGATTGTCAAGGCGGGCCGCTCGGGACAGCTTCGGGGCGTTCGGGGAACGGTCGCGCAGCTTGTTTCCGCCGACCAAAAGTACAGCCTCGCGATTGAAACGGCCCTCGGCGCTGATGTCTGTAAAGGGGAATACCCTTACGGAGAATAATCTTGACATGCAGGAGGGCTACGTCGCCCTTGCCTGCGAGCTTGTAAGCTTCGATTCCGAGTACAGGGGTATTGTCAACTCCCTTCTGGGAAGAATCGTAGTCGCCGAGAATATCGACCTTGCGACGAACATCGCTAAAAAATACGGATATAAGTTCAGAATAATAACCCTCGACGGTCAGGTTATCAACGCCGGAGGCTCCTTCACGGGAGGAAGCTCGCAGCGTTCCTCGGGCGTGCTTTCGCGCAAAAACGAGATAAAGACCGTCACGGAGCAGCTTGAAAAGCTTACTTCCGGCCACGAGGCCGCGAAGCAGCGGCTCGAAGCCGTAAAGGCTGAGGCCGAAAAGCTCGGTTTCGACATCGACGGCGAGCGGGAGATGATTTCCCTCGCCGAAACCGAGAAGGTCCGCCTCGAGGGGGAGAGAAACACCGTTTCGTCGATGGCGGAGCAATATAAAAAGCGAATCGCCGAGCTTGAAAAATCGCGGCTCGACGGCGAGGCGAAGCTTAAAGCGGCGAAGGCACTTCGCGAGGATAGCTTAAAGGAGCTTGCCGACTGCGAGATGAAAATATCCGCGCTCGAGGACGAGGCCGCCGAGGCTAAGGAGCGAAGCGGAAAAACACGCGAACGCCGCGAGGAAATTTCCGCGGAAATTTCCGACAGCCGGTTAAAGCTTGCCGGGCTTGAAAAGGACGTTCAGGCCAACGAGGAATTCATCGCCCGAACCCTTGAAAGCATTCGCGATTCTGTGGGAAGGGGCAGGGAGCTTGACGAAAAAATCGCCGGGCTTCGGGAAAAAATCGAGGCTGAAAAGCTCAATATCGAGGACAGAAAGCGCGAAAACGAGGATTCAAAGACCGCTGTCGAAGCCTATAAAAAGAGAATCGAGGCCGAGGCCGCGAGCGGAATAGACTACGAACGCCGCACGCAGGCGGTTATGAGCCTCCAGCGTTCAAAATCCGACGAAAAAACAACCGTAAACGGCGAAATTTCCCGCCTTACCGAACGACGCGACGCTATGCAAAAGGAATGCGACGGAATGATTAACCAGCTCTGGGAGAGCTATTCTCTGACGGTCGCGGAGGCGGCGGAGCAGGCCGAGGAGGTCGAGGACATCGCCGACGCGCAGAAGCGTCTTAACGAAATACGCGGGAAAATCCGCGCCCTCGGCTCGGTTAATACCGACGCCATCGACGAATATCAGGAGGTTTCGTCGAGGTATGAATTCCTGTCGGCGCAGCTCGGCGACGTAAAGCAGTCCAAGGAGGAGCTTGAAAAGCTGATTGCGAGCCTTACAAAGAGCATGAGGGAGATATTCACCGAAAACTTCAATAAAATAAACGAAAACTTCAAGACAACGTTCGTCGAGCTTTTCGGCGGCGGCAGGGGAGAGCTTACCCTCACCGACCCGGAAAACGTCCTCGAATCTGGAATCGAAATAAACGTCGCGCCACCCGGCAAGGTAATAAAGAACCTCTCGCTGCTTTCGGGCGGAGAACAGGCGTTTGTCGCGATAGCGATTTACTTCGCGATACTTAAGCTTCGGCCGTCGCCGTTTTGTATTCTCGACGAGATAGAGGCCGCCCTTGACGACGTAAACGTAACCCGCTATGCGCAGTATCTCAGAAACTTCACCGACACCACGCAGTTCATACTCATCACCCACCGCCGCGGAACGATGGAGGAAGCGGACATTCTCTACGGCGTTACTATGCAGGAGAAGGGCGTGTCGAAGCTTCTTCGGATGGATATAAGCGAGGTTTCGGCGGACATGAGCAATTAAGGAAGGAGAGGCGACATGGGATTTTTTGAAAAGCTTAAACAGGGGCTTAAAAAGACAAAGGACAACCTTTTCGGAGGGCTGAGCGGGCTGTTTTCCTCCTCCGAGATAACCGACGAGTTCTACGACGAGCTCGAGGAAACGCTGATTCTTGCCGACATCGGCGCAAAGACCTCGGAGGACATAGTAAACGGCCTTCGCGACCGCGTCAGGGAAAAGAAGCTGACCGCGACTTCCGAGGTCCGCGAGGAGTTAAAGGAAATGATACGTCAGATGCTCGGCGAGGACAGCCCCCTTGACCTTTCGACAACTCCGTCGGTTGTTCTGGTAATCGGCGTAAACGGCGTAGGAAAGACCACCGCCATCGGAAAGCTCTCCCATCAGCTCAAGGAGCAGGGGAAGAGGGTAATCGTCGCGGCGGCGGATACCTTCCGCGCGGCCGCAATCGAGCAGCTTAACGTCTGGACGGAGCGCGCGGGCGTTGAAATTATCAAGCATAACGAGGGCTCCGACCCCGCCGCGGTAGTCTACGACGCTTTGGACGCGGCGAAGGCGAGAAAGGCCGACGTTGTGATTATCGATACCGCCGGGCGGCTTCACAACAAGCAGAACCTCATGAACGAGCTTGCGAAAATATCGAGAATCGTCCATCAGAAGGCGGAGGGCTGCGCTTTGGAGGTTCTTATCGCACTCGACGCGACGACCGGCCAGAACGCCGTAAATCAGGCGCGCGCCTTCAACGACGCGGCAGACATCACCGGAATAATTCTCACGAAGCTCGACAGCTCCGCGAAGGGCGGAATCATAATTTCCATCGCGAACGAGCTTAAAGTTCCGGTAAAGCTTGTGTCGGTCGGCGAAAAAATCGACGACCTCCAGCCGTTCGTCGCGCAGGACTTCGTCGAGGCACTCTTTGAGGAGGACGGCGCGGAAGATGAAAACTGAAATGATACTTGCGAGCTCGAACCCGCATAAGCTTCGCGAGTTCCGGGAAATTCTGGAGCCTCTGGGCTGCCGGATAATCTCTCAGCACGAAGCGGGAATCGATTTGGAGCCCGATGAAACGGGGGAAACCTTCGCGGAAAACTCTGCGATTAAGGCGAGAAAGATTTTTGAGATAGCAAAACGTCCCGTAATCGCCGACGACAGCGGCCTTGAGATTGACGCGCTCGGCGGAGAACCCGGGGTTCATTCCGCCCGCTACGGCGGCACCCGCGACGACAAAATCCACAACGAAATCGTCCTGAAAAAGCTCGAGGGCGTTCCCGACGAAAAGCGAACCGCCCGCTTCGTAGCGGCGATAACATACATCGACGAAAACGGCGGGGAACACTGCTTTTTGGGAAAATTCGAGGGGCGAATCGGTTACTCTGAGCGCGGCGAAAACGGCTTCGGCTACGACCCTATATTCATGGTCGGCGGCGTAAGCTCCGCCGAGCTGTCCCCAGAGGAAAAAAACGCCGTGAGCCACCGCGGAAAGGCTCTGAGGGAGCTTGCAAAATTCATATCCGAAAACAAATAAAACGGAGGAAGCTATGCTTAATTCAAAACAGCGCGCCTATTTAAAGGGCGTGGCGGCGAACCTCGACCCTGCTTTTCAGGTCGGAAAGGGCGGCGTGACCCCGGAACAGGCCGAGGGCGTTGAAAAATATTTAATCGCCCATGAAATCGTAAAAGTAAAGGTTTTGGAGAACTCTCTGATGTCCGCGCGCGAGGCGGCCGAGGAGCTTGCCGAGGCCACGGGCTCGGAAGTCGTAATCGTAATCGGTTCAAAGGCGGTTCTATTCCGCCGAAACCCCGAAAAGCCGTCTGTGAGCCAAAACCTATGAAAACCGTAATCTTCGGCGGCTCGTTTAATCCCTTTCATTTGGGGCATCTTAAGCTTATAGACGAAGTCGCCAAGGCGGTTGAGCCCGACCGCTTAATTTTGGTACCCGCTCATATCCCGCCTCATAAGAGCGCGGAGGAGCTTATGAGCGACGCGGACAGGCTTGAAATGTGCCGTTTAGGAATCAGCGGCCGCCCCGGAACCGAAGTCAGCGATTTTGAAATACGCGGCGGCGGAAAGAGCTACACCGTCTATACGCTCGAGTATTTTCACTCGCTTTGGCCGCAGGACGAGCTATATTTCGCGATGGGCAGCGACATGCTTATAAACTTTCTGAGCTGGTTTCGCCCCGAAAGAATAATGGAGCTTGCGACGCTTGTCTGCAACTGCCGCGACGAGGCCGACCGCAGCGCGATTCGGTCTGCGAAGTCCCGAATTGAGGCCAAGGGCGGCAGGTGCATACTTACAAACTGCGACCCGCTTGTATGCTCATCGACCGACATAAGGGCAAAAATCGAACGCGGCGAGCCGATTACGGAGCTTGTGCCGCGCGCGGTTTCGGAATATATCGAAAAAAGGGGACTTTACCGTGAAAGATGAACGAATTCCCGAAATGATAAATTATCTGAGAGAAAATCTCTCCGAAAAGCGTTTTCAACACAGCTTAAACGTCGCCTCTGCCGCGGAACGCCTCGCCGGAATAAACGGCGCGGATTCGGACAAAGCCTATCTTTCCGGGCTTTTGCACGACATCTGCAAGGAAATCCCGCCGGAGGAGCAGCTCGAGCTTATGAAACGCTCCGGCTATGAAATCCAGCCGGTCGAGTGGGGCGCAAAAAAGACCCACCACGCCGTCGCCGGCGCGCAGTTTGTCCGCGAGAAATACGGCATCACCGACCCCGATATAGTCGACCCGATTCGCTGGCACACCGTCGGCAGGGGCAAAATGACAATATACGAGCAGATAATTTTCATGGCTGATTTAATCTCCGACGAACGGAGCTACAGCGGCGCAAAGGAGCTTCGCGAGCTTACATACCGCGACCTTCCTTGCGGGCTTTACGAGGGCTTTCGGTGGATGCTTCAGGAGAGCCTGAACAAGCAAAGAACAATACCGCAGTCCACCTTCGACGCCTATAACGAATACACCGACGCGCAGACGCGGCGGCAGGCGACGTAATTTTAGGAGAAATCGGATTCATCGCCCGAAGAGGCCGAAAAATTGCTGAGAAAAACAAACTACGTCCTAACGACCGTAACCGCCTGCGTAATAGCGGCGGCCGTGACTGTCGGAATACTGAATTTTGCCGCCGAAACGGCAAAAATGCGGCTTGCGGGGACCCATGTGACCCCCGACTACGTGAGATACCTCTCCCAGGGCTACGCCTTCGACACCGTTACGACGAAAAAGACATATCTTTTAACCGTAACCGACGGAGAGCTTCCGGTGAGAATCCATCTCTTGACCCTCGACGTAAACAAGCACACCCTCGACGTTTTAGAGCTTCCGCCGAACTCGTTCGCGATTGCAGACGGCTTTTCGGGGACGCTCCGCGATGCGTTTAAAACGCCGGTTTATAAGGACATCATCAGCATGAGCCTATGTTTAAAGATAGACGGCTGCGCCTCGTTTTCGGCGGAAGCATTCGGCGGCTGCGCCGAGCTTTTGGGGGTATCGGAGCAGGAAAACGCCGCGCGCTCCGCCTTAGACGGCGGCTCGTATTCCCGCGGCGACGTCAATGCGGTTAAAGAATACCGCGAATATCTTTCAAAAATACTTTGCGAAATGCCGGAGCGCGGCGCGCTTGAAAGCTTTACGCTTTTAATGAATTTAATCGCAAACTGCGTAGATACCCGGATGTCGGTGCGCGACATCGCCGAAGCCGCGAATTTTGCAAAGGGCGTTACCGCCGAAAATATGCAGATTCACATCGCGCCCGGCTTTGCCGCAAAATTCGGCGGCGAGGTGATTTGGGTGCTCGATTCGGAGGCGGTTGCGGACTTATTAAACGAACGTTTTCGGGCGAGGGGAGCGGAATACCCCCGCGAGAGCCTCAGCATACCCGAAGTAAAATGTGAAGAATTTCCCTACGCCGGGCTTTCGGCGAGGGTAACGGACATAATCTGACCAAGGAGGAAAAATATGACGGAACTTGAAAAGCTGTCGGTGATAGTAAAGGCACTCGACTCAAAGAACGCGCAGGACATCAGGGTTATAAGAATAGGCGACCTTACGATTATCGCCGACTACTTTGTAATCGCGAACGGAACCTCGACGACCCATACCCGCGGTCTTGTCGACGAGGTGGATTTTCGCATGGCCGAGAAGGGAATAAACGTCGGCCACGTCGAGGGAATCGACGGCGCGAGCTGGATAGCGATGGACTACGGCGACATAGTGGTTCATGTGTTTTACCGCGACGTCAGGGAGCAGTATAACCTTGAAAAGCTCTGGAGCGACGGCGAAGCGGTTGACATCTCGACGCTCTTGTGATACAATTAAACGCGGAATTCAATTCACGAAAAGGACTGATTATAAATGAAATACGATTTTTCCGCCGTTGAAACGAAATGGCAGAAATTCTGGGAGGACAATAAGACCTTCGAGGTAAGGGTAGACCGCTCGAAGCCGAAATACTATGCTCTCGTAGAGTTTCCCTATCCTTCGGGCGCGGGGCTTCATGTAGGCCATATAAAGGCGTATACCGGCCTTGAGGCACTTTCGAGGAAAAAGAGGCTCGAGGGCTATAACGTGCTGTTCCCGATGGGCTTCGACGCGTTCGGACTTCCCGCCGAGAACTACGCGATAAAAACCGGCGTTCACCCGAGGGTTTCGACCGATAAGAACATCGCCCACTTCTCGGAGCAGATGAAAAAGGTCGGCTACAGCTTCGACTGGTCGAGGGTAATCGACACCTCCTCGGAGGAATACTATAAGTGGACGCAGTGGATTTTCCTGAAGATGTTCGACAACGGCCTCGCCTTCCGCGACACCGCGCTTGTAAACTACTGCCCGTCCTGCAAGGTCGTCCTCTCGAACGAGGATTCCCAGGGCGGCAAGTGCGACGTATGCCACAGCGACATCGTGCAGATGCCGAAAGAGGTTTGGTATTTAAGAATAACCGCATACTGCGAAAAGCTCCTTGAGGGAATCGCACGCGTCGACTATCCGCCATACGTCAAGGCCCAGCAGGAAAACTGGATAGGAAAATCGACCGGCGCGTTCGTCAACTTCGAGCTTAAGGGCTCGTCCGAGAAGCTTCGCATCTACACCACCCGCCCCGATACCCTTTACGGCGTTACGTTTATGGTAATCGCCCCCGAGCACCCGGTAATCGACCGCAGCGAGGGCGTTATTTCGAATATGGACGAGGTAAGGGCGTATAGGGCCGAATGCGCGAAAAAGACTGAATTTGAGCGGACACAGCTTGTAAAGGACAAGACCGGCGTAAAGCTCTGCGGCCTTACGGCGGTAAACCCCGTAAACGGCAAGGAAATCCCGATTTACATATCGGACTATGTAATGATGGGCTACGGCACCGGCGCGATTATGGCCGTTCCCGCTCATGACCAGCGCGACTGGGAATTCGCGAAAAAGTTCGGAATCGACATCATCGAGGTTATAAAGGGCGGCGACATCTCTAAGGAAGCCTATACCGGCGACGGCGAGATGGTTAATTCCGGCGTTCTGAACGGAATGTCCAACAAAAAGGATTCCATCGCGAAGATGCTTGAATTTTTAGAGGAAAAGGGAATCGGCGAAAAGGGCGTTCAGTACCGTATGAAGGACTGGGCGTTCAACCGCCAGCGTTACTGGGGCGAGCCGATACCGATTATCCACTGCCCGCACTGCGGCCTTGTCGGCGTTCCGTATGACGAGCTGCCGCTGAGGCTCCCGGAGGTCAAAAACTTCGAGCCCGGCACCGACGGCGAAAGCCCGCTTGCGAGAATAGAAGAATTTGTCAACTGCAAATGCCCGAAGTGCGGCGGCGACGCAAAGCGCGAAACCGACACGATGCCCCAGTGGGCGGGCTCGAGCTGGTACTATCTCAGATATATCGACCCCCACAACGACAAAGAATTCGCCTCCAAAGAAGCCAAGGACTACTGGCTTCCGGTCGACTGGTACAACGGCGGAAACGAGCACGTCACCCGCCATATGATTTACTCGCAGTTCTGGCACCGCTTCCTCTACGACATCGGCGAGGTAACAACTCCCGAGCCGTATATGAAGCGCACCTGCATAGGGCTCGTTCTCGGCCCCGACGGCGAAAAAATGTCGAAGTCGAAGGGCAACGTCGTCGACCCGCTCGACGTAATAAAGGTTTACGGCGCGGATACCCTGAGAACCTACGTCCTCTTCATGGGCGACTATGAGAAGGCCGCACCGTGGTCGGAAAGCGGCGTTACCGGCTGTAAACGCTTCCTCGACAGGGTTTGGGGCCTCCAGGACGCCGTTACTCCCGACGAGGGCTACCGCCCCGAATTTGTCGCGAAGATGCATAAAACCATCAAAAAAGTCACCTCCGACATCGACTCAATCAAGTACAACACCGCGATTGCCGCGCTGATGACGCTTTTAAACGACTTCACGGCCTCCGGTTCCGTTACAAAGGGCGAGCTTCGCGATTTCTGCCTGCTTCTTTACCCGTTTGCGCCGCACATAACCGAGGAAATCTACGAGGCTCAGGGCTTCGGCGGATATATCCACGACGCGAAGTGGCCGTCTTACGATGAAAGCCTCTGCCGCGACGACGAGGTCGAGGTTGCGGTTCAGGTAAACGGCAAAATCCGCGACAAAATCACCGTAAGCGCGTCGGCCTCCGACGACGAGGTCATCGCCGCGGCGAAGGCCTGCGAGAGAGTAGCCTCCGAAATCGCCGGAAAAACCGTTCTCAAGGCCATCTACGTCAAGGGCAGACTTGTCAATATCGTCGCAAAATAAAAAACTTACAGAATTTTGCCTTTTGGGTATTGACTTATTGGCGAAAATGGTATATAATCAATTTGTACATTGCGGTGAAATGTAAAATACCTTCGCCCCATGGCGGCTAAGGGAGGGAA
>CANPZQ010000080.1 GCA_947588775.1 uncultured Clostridia bacterium | reverse complement strand
GACAAGGGACGCTGTCCCTTGACCCTGCAAGCCTTTTGAAAAAGGCTTGAGCGAAAACTTTTAAATTTTTTTGTTAAAGTTGCTATAGCAATCCGAAACCCGCGAAATGACCCGTTATCCCCGAGGAGGCGCGCTATGAAATCCCGTATAATCCCACTGACCCTCGCTTTTCTCCTTCTCTTCGGCTGCTCCGATTCCGGAAATCAGCCGAATCCGCCCGCGCCCGCGCTTACCGAAGCCGCCCCCGCAACCGAGGCTCCGCCCCCTCCCCCACCGCCTCTTGAGCCCGGCTCCGCGCCGGTTTTAAGTATGCCGAGCGGCTTTTATCCCGATGCCTTCGACCTCGATATTCGCTGCGCCGACGGGGCTATGGTATATTATACCACAGACGGAAGCCTTCCGACAAGCGATTCGGAAAAATTTTCTTCGCCGATTCATGTTTCCGACCCCTCCTCCGAAAACGCGGTATTGACATATATTCGCGGGACGACGGTAGATTCCGCCTCCGAACAGTTTCCCCGCGAGGAGTTTGAGAAGGCGGCGATAATCCGCGCGGTCGCAATCGACGGCGACGGGAACCGAAGCCCCGTTTCGACGGCGACATACTTTATCGGCGGGGAAATTGCGAAAAAGTACCGTGACGTTCGGGTAATTTCGGTGGTATCCGACCCCGACGGGCTCTACAATCAGGAGGACGGGATTTATGTCGCGGGAGATGTTTTTTCCGCATGGCGCGGCGAAAATCCGACCGGCGTTCTCGACGGCTCGACACCGGCGAACTTCAACCAACGCGGGCGGGAATGGGAGCGCGAGGCGCACATCGACCTTTTCGGCTCCGGCAGTCTTGAATTTTCCGCCGACGTAGGAATGCGGATTCACGGCGGCTGGTCGAGGAACAGTCAGCAAAAATCCCTGAAATTCTACTTCCGGAAGGACTACGGCCAATCGACCCTCGCCTACGAGCTTTTTGACGGGAGCTACAGCTATTCCACCGGAAGAAAGGTGAACGAGTACCGACGCTTTATGATTCGCAACGGCGGGAACGATTCGTTTTTGCTTTTATACAAGGACGCGTGGACGCAGGCCTGCGTTAAGGATTTCCCTTTTGCGACCCAAGCGACCGACCTTGCCGTAGCCTTTTTGGACGGCGAATACTGGGGCGTATACACGCTCACCGAGCTTTACGACGACAACTATATCGAGGAGCATTTCGGCGTTGACCCCGACAACGCGGTTATGATAAAAGCGGGCTCTTTGGAGGAGGGCGAGGAGGCGGATTTCGCGCTCTGGGACGACGCGCTTCGCTTTATTTCGCGAAACGACATGAGCAATCCCGAGAACTACGAAAAGGCAGGGGAGCTTATCGACCTTGACAGCTTCGCCGAGTACGTCGCGATGAACGTCTATATCGGGAATCAGGACTGGCTTTGGGGGAACTGGGCGGCATGGCGCGTTCGCGAGCCCTCCGAGAGGCCGTATCAGGACGGAAAATGGCGGTTTATGTGCTACGACACCGAGTTTTCGATGGACCTCTACGACCATGGAAAGGATTTTCGCTATGACATCTTAACTGGGCTTGCCGGCGGCGACGGACACCTTGGGCCGACCTTCAAATCCCTTCTTAAAAACGGCGAATTTCGGGAAAAATTTGTCCTCGCGTGCGAGGATATGATGAATATAGCGTTCAACCCCGAATCGGCGGCGGAGATTATGGACGGGTTTCATGAAAAATACGCGCCGTATATTCCGCAGCACTTTAAACGTTTTGTATTATGGCAGAGCATTCGGGGAATCGAGGAAAACCGGGACGGCTACAAGGCTTGGCTCAAAAACCGGCGGGAATATTTCCCGCAGCAGCTCGCCAAAGTCGCCTCCACACCCGAAAAGGCCGACGCGGAGCTTATCATCTCGCAAACCGGAAGCGGAAGCGGCACGGTTTTTGTGAACGGGCTGCCGATAACGTTTACAGACGGTAAATGGATTGGCAAATATATCAGCGGGTATAAAATTTCCGCCGAGGCCGTCGCGGCGGAGGGAGCGGAATTTGCGGGCTGGGGTGGGATTGACGCCGACGGGGCGAGGGTTGAGATTGAGCCGGAGGGGACGACGGAGATTTCGGCGGAGTTTGAGTGAGGCAGGGGGGCGGAGCCGGGCGTGAGCGGAGCTCACGCCGCGCGGCCCGAAGGGGCGCGCGAGCCGCCGCCTGCGGCGGCTCCGGCTCCGCCCGACCCCGGCTTACGGCGCGCCCATGGAGGGCGCGCCCGCCCGCGAAAAAGCCCGGCGAAAGCACCATACTTCGGGCGGCACGCGAACCCGCTTTTTCCCCAAAAAGCGAACGGACAAAGCCCGGCGCGTTTTTCGCACCTATGGCTTAAGGTTCGCTCCTCACCCTCCCCCGCTCAGCCCCCCGAGGGGGCTTCGGGGGGAGGATTCGTCGCGAACGGTGGGCGGCGGAGCCGCCCGTGCGGCAAAGCCGCACGGGCTCGCGCCCCTGCGGGGCGCGAGCCGGGCCGCCGAAGGCGGCCCGCCCCCTCCGCCGCCCACCCGCATCATTCCCCTTCTACTTCTACACATTCAAAGGCAGGTATTAAAATGATTGAATTCAAAAAAGGCAGGAAGCTATGGTTTTGTGTCGGCATTTTGCTTGCCGTCGCTTTTTTGGGAGCATATAACATACGCTCCTTCTACAGCGGCGGCGTTTTGTGGGACAAGGCTATCCGAGCCGCGGCGTTTTTCGTCGCGATGGCGGCGGCGCTTCTGACGGAGATTAAAATTTCAAAGACCGCGGAAACCGTCGCCGCAATCGAGGCGTTTATAATCGGGCCGTGGGTAACGTTTGAAACGGTTAAGCTGATTATCGGCGTGGAACGCTACGCCGACCGCATCTACTGGCTGAACCTCTTGTTTTACGCGGTTTTGCAGGTTTTTATCTTTATGATAACGCAATCCGCGAGGATTTCCGTCTGCGCGGCGATGGTTATCGGCTGCGGGCTCAATTTCGCTAACCAGATTGTTCTTTTGATACGCGGCACGCCGCTTGTGCCGACCGATTTGTACGCGATTTCCACCGCTATGAAGGTCACGACCACCGGCGACTGGCGTTTCAACGCCGATATGATGATCGGGCTTGAATGCTGCGTGATGTTTGTCGCGCTCGCTATGAATTTTAAGCTTGTTTTTCCGAAGAAGTGGCTACGTCCCTGCGCCGCCGCCGCTGCCGCCGCTGTTTTTGCCGTCGGCTGCGTCGGTATCTATAACATCGACTACGAGAGCTTTTCCACATCGACCTTTGACACCGAATCCACCAACAACGTCAACGGCACCGCGCTGAGCTTTTACATAAACGCGAGAAAAATGAAATTCGAGGTCCCCGAGGGATATTCCGAAAAGGCCCTGAAGGAGTATCTCGGTAAATTTGACGAAACCGAATACGAAAACGCCGTCGAAGCCGGCGCGTCGGAGGACTATCCGAACATAATCGTAATAATGAACGAGAGCTTTGCCGACCTCGCCTATAACGGAAGGCTCCGCACCGACACTCCGTATCTGAAAAACTTCGAGAGCCTTTGCCGCGATTATGACGACGGAAGGGTGCTTGTAAGCGTCCTCGGCGGGGGAACCTGCAATACCGAGTTTGAATTTTTGACCGGAATGTCGATGATGTACATGCCGTCGGGGTGCTATGCGTATATGCAGCATATCCGAAAGCCTGTTGATTCGATGGCGTCATACCTGAAAAATTTCGGCTACGACACCGTCGCGATGCACCCGTTTTACGAGGTTTGCTGGAAGAGAAATTCGGTGTATAAGTTCATGGGCTTCGACGACTTCATCAGCGGCGAGGACATGGCCGCCGGCGAGGCGGGGCTTTACGTCAGCGCGGACAGGTGGGAAAAGGGCTTCGGCGACAACGTCGAATATATCCGAACGCTTATAAGCGACAGCTATTTCTATAAACAGATTATCAAACGTTTTGAGGAAAGGGACAAAGACCGCCCGCTGTTTGTTTTCGGCGTTACGGTTCAGAATCATTCGACCTACGAATATACCGGCGACGACTTTGAAACCGACGTCCACGTCACACGCCCCGAGGGGGATTTCCCCCGCGCGGAGCAATATCTTTCGCTTATAAAGGATTCCGACGAGGCTCTTAAAGAGCTTATAGACTACTTCAACACCGTCGACGAAAAGACGCTGATTGTTTTCTTCGGGGACCATCAGCCGAACGTCGAGGCGGAGCTGATTGACGCGCTTAACCCTGACCGGGAGCTCTTTGTCAACTCCTATCTCACGCGTTTTGAAACGCCGTTCATCGTCTGGTCGAACTACGACACCGGCGTTAAATTCAGCCCGTTCGGAGTTACGAGCGCGAACTTCCTCGGCCTAAAAACGCTCGAGGCGGCCGGGGTTCCGCTTTCGGCGAAGTACCAGATGCTCCGCGAGGCGGAGGAAATCGCCCCCGCGATGGCGACATGGGGCTACTACGACCGGTTCTACACATGGAACAGCCGCCTCGACAGCTACGAGGACGAGGCGTTGAATATGTATGGGTATTATACTTATTGGGAGTTGAATGACGGGAAGTAAGGCGCGGCGGAGAAAGCGGGATTGGAGTGGGCGGGTGGGACCGACGCAGGAGCTTTCTCCGCCGCGCCGGGGTTGCGCGGGAAGCTTCGGCGAATCGCGCGCCCAATCCCCCGCCTGAGCCGAATCCCGTCCCCCGGAGCCGCAGGCGGAGCGGGGACGGGTGAGGGTCGGGCTTTAGCAGGAGGCCGGTGTTTTTGCCGAAGCCGGATATTTGCGCCTTCTATCCTTTAACTCGCACAGAGCTGCGGCTCCATCGTTCTGTTTCTGACTTCTCTGTGCCTCTGACCTGATTCGTTCCTCGCCCACCCCCGCTCCGCCCTGCGGGCTCCGGGGGCGGGTTCGTCGCGAATGGGCTTGCGCCCAAAAGGAACTCGCTTACGCTCATACTATTTAAAATACCCCTCTCCCCCTGCAAAGCTTCTGCGCCGCCAAAATTTGGTTCGTCCCCCGCCCCCCAAGGGGAGAGGGAGCAAAGCTTCCGCAATTCAGATGCGCCGGGCGATTTGCTGAAAAACAGGGGCGCAGCAAAAGCCTGACCCTCACCCATCCCCGCTCCGCCCCGCAAGGGGGCTTCGGGGGACGGGATTCGGTTCAGACGGGGGCGCGGGGACTACGCTAATTTGGTTGGCCCCACCCGCCCGCCCTCCAACCTTCCCCGCATTCCCCCGCTTCGTCCCCGCGCCCCTCTCTTCCAACTCTATCTTCTAACCGTCTATCTTTCTAACGCTCTAAGAGCAGACGCGGCGGAGAAAGCGGGGTTAAGGCAGGAAACTGCGGGGGCGGGCGGGTGGGACCGACGCAGGAGCTTTCTCCGCCGCGCCGGGAGTTAGCAGAAAACCTTGACAGCCAAACATCAGCCAACCCCGCCGCAAACCAATCCCCAAAATTTCACTCACCCCACCCCATCACCCCAAAAATTTCCACCCCGGAGGTGCAAAATGATTATCCAAAAATTTTCAAAGGATTTGAAAAAAGGCGTGGTCGTCGGCTCGAACAGCCTCACGCCCGACAAAATCGCCGCAGGCGCGATAACGGCGGCGACCGCGCTCGCCGTTTCGGCCGCAATGGGCGTTTTCGGCTCGAAAAAGCCGTCGCGCGCCGGCGCAAAGCGCAAAAAGAAAAAGCCGCTCGCGCTGCTGCTCCTGCCGATGGTATACAAGGCGGCGAAATCCGCCGCGCAGAAAAAATCCCTCGGCGTCGCCGTCGGGGAGGCAGTCGAGCAGAATTCCGGCGTTGAAACCGTCGCCGCGGAGGCAATCGGCGAGGGAGAAGTTGTCGAAATCGGGAGCTGAAATGATTAAAGAGCTTCTTTTTAAGATGGCGAAAAGCCCGGCTATGGGAGGATTTGTGGGCGGGCGGTTCCGGCATTGCAGCGGGTTGATACCCGTGAAAAAGGTGTATGAAAGCCGCGAGGCAATCGCGTTTCGCCACCCGAAGCCGTCCTACGAAAACCATCTGATAATTTCCCTGAAGAAGCCGATTCGGAATCTTCGCGAGCTCGCCATGCCCGAAAACGGCGAGTATTTGGCGGAAATCCGCCGCGCAGTCGAGAGCATTCGCGAAACATATCCCGAATTCGGCGGGGAATTTACTCTTGTCGCAAACGGCGGAAAGCGGCAGGAGGTCCGGCAAGGTGCATGTTCACATGTTCACCGGCCGCAAAGTTGTTGAAGAGTGCGGCGAGCCCGCGCCGGCGTTTTATGCCGATGAATTTATCCGCATTTTTGAGCACCCGGAGCCCTGTCAGGAGGTTCACTGCGTGATTTGTCCGGCGGAGCCGTCAAAAATGTCGGACGATAAATACCGGGAGAGGTATTTTGCAAACGTCCTGCGCGGAATCGAGCCGATCGACGGGAGGTTCGGGGTGGCCGCGAGGGGATATTCGGTGGTTTATCAGGGGGAGGGCGAGAATGATGGAGCGTCGGGGGTGCATGTTGTGGCGGGGAGAAGGGTCGGGGGTGGGGGGGGGGGGGGGGAACTGACGAAAACAGCGGAGGCCCCGCGCCCCGGCCTGAGCCGAACCCCGCCCCCCGGAGCCGCAGGCGGAGCGGGGGTGGGTGAGGGTCAGGCTTAAAGCTTCGGCGTATCGCCCAAACCTCAAAAGGAACTCGCATACGCTCGTGCTATTTTAAGTACCCCTCACCCCCTGCAAAGTTTCTGCGAACCCAAAACCGGTTCCCCCCCGAGGGGAGGGGGAGGCGCAGCTCTGCTGTATACCGTCCACCTCCCAACCTTTGCGCTGACTCCCGCGCGGCGGAAAAAGCTGGTGCGTCGGTCCCACCCGCCCACCCCTGCCATTTCCTGCCATTTCCCCGCTTTTCCCGCCGCGCCCCTATCAGAAAACAGAATTCAGAAATCAGAAGTCAGACTTCGATTACCCCTGCTCCCGCGAGCGTCCGTTCCGCATGCATTATCCACACAATTTGAATTTGTCACCAAAGGCGACGCCTTGTAATTCCGACGTCTGACTTCTCACTTCTGTTTTCTTGATGCGGCTGCTTCGGCCTCTCCCTACATCTCGCCCCACCTTGAATTTTCCGCAAAACCGTGATATACTATTAAAAAAGCATTCCGAAAGGCGATGGTTGTTTATGGAAAAACGCGACGGATTTATCCCGAAGGACGACATTGACTTTGAACGCGAGCTGAGGCAGCGCGAGGCGGAGCAGGAGGCCGAGCGTGCGAGGCTCGAGGCCGAACGGCGCGAAGCCGAGGAAAAGGAACGCGCCGAATATGAAAAAAATCTTCAAGACAAAAAAATCGAGCTGATGAAGCTCCGTCAGGGCGTTATAGAATCCTCCGACGTGATAAAAGAAGAGCATTCCGAGCCTGTGAAGCTGACCGTCGGCCAGAAAATCTCTGGCGCGTGGTATCGCTCAAAGTGGCTGATTATTTTTATCGTGGTGATGGTTTTTGCGTGCCTTTATATAATCTACGATTCCGTGACGGCCGAGCGGCCGGATTTCACGGTTCTCGCGATTTCCTCCGACACCGCGATGTACTACCGCACGGTTGAGCTTGAGGAATTTATGGAAACATACTGCGACGATGTGAACGGCGACGGCGAGGTAAACGTTTTGATATACAACATCACGACGAACTACGAGGACCCGAACTCCGCCACGGCGGCGCAGGCGCAGATTATGAGCCAGCTGCAAAGCGGCGAGAATGTGATTATAATTTCGGACGCCGACACCGATTTTGAGATGACGGATTTCCGGGAAATATACCCCGACAGCGACCGCTTCACCGAAAACGGGCTGCTTCTGAATTGCGCCCTTACCCGTGAAAAGCTTAAGTGGGAGGCCATGCCCGACACGCTCTACATCGGCATTCGCAGCCCCGCGCGGCTTCTTTCGGCCTCTAAGGAGGACATGCAGGAGGAAATCGACAAGGCTATGCCCGCTTTTGAGCGGATTGTGGAGGCAGTTGAGGCGAGCGAGGAGTGATATGGGGCGCGGGGACGGAGCGGGGGAAGCCGAGAAACTACGGGGGTGGGCGGGTGGGGCCAACCAAGCCAGCGGAGTCCCCGCGCCCCTGCCTGAGCCGAATCCCGTCCCCCGAAGCCCCCTTGCGGGGCTGAGCGGGGATGGGTGAGGGTCAGGCTTTTTTGCTAAACAGGGAATTTTTCGGGCTGTTACGCTTTGAGTTATGCCAAGCTATGTTCCCCCTCCCCTTGGGGGGGGGGACGAACTTACTTTGGGTGCGCAGGGACTTTGCAGGGGGAGAGGGGTGCTTAAAATAGCACGAGCTTAAGCGAGTACCTTTTGGGCGCAAGCCCATTCGCGACGAATCCACCCCCTGGAGCCGCAGGCGAAGCGGGGGTGGGTGAGGAACGAATTTTCCCTCCGGTTCGCGCAAAGCTTTCGGTAAAGGCATCGTCTGACTTCAGACTATCGCCCGCTTGTTTTCTGCTAAGCCCCCGGCGCGGCGAAGGGGGCTCCCTTCTGCTCCCTCAAAGCAACTGCCCGCCACCCGCCCGCCCACCCCGCCCCCTTCGCCGCGCCTCCCATCCCATCAAAAACCCCGGCTCCCGCCATTAGATGGGGTGTCATAAGGAAGTCGAAACTAATTTTTCTGAAACGGCATAATTTCGGTTATGCCGTTTCTCTTTGATTTTCCGCTTGCAAAAGCTCATTAATCGGTATGAAGTCCACAAGGTCATACTGAATCCTAATTTTCTGCTTCTTCTTGCCGCTTGACTTATCGGGTTTCTCAACGTAAATCGCCTTTACAAGTTCCCGCAGGGCATAAGGAGTAAGCTCATTAAGTCCCTCATATTTCCGAGCCCTTTTGATAAACAGTTCAAGATTTTCCGCTTGCCGCTCTTGTTCTGCAATTTCGGCTTGCAAAGAAATAATATCGGATTTGAGCATTGCCTGCTCATCTTCGTATTGCTCGCTCATCATCGCAAACCGCTCGTCACTAAGCTTTGCCGCCACGTTGTCCTCATAAATCTTGATGAATAGGCAGTCAAGTTCGGCAATCCTCTTTTCCTTTTGCACGAGTTTTCTCTTAGCTGACTTGATTATTTCAGCACTTTTGAGCGACATCTTTTCGGTCATAACCTGCCGAAAATAGTTCTCATGTGCCGTAACGTATGAGATTACAACCTGCATATTCGTCAAGACAAGCTGTTCAAG
>CANPZQ010000079.1 GCA_947588775.1 uncultured Clostridia bacterium | reverse complement strand
AAGCAAAAATTTTTATAATGTGGTCGCTTTGGACACTCCCGCGAGTTGCCTTTCGGGTTGGTTGATTTCATTTAATGCGGGTTTTTGGACATTCCTGCTACCTGCTCCCCCTTGACATCCCCCCAAAAACAATCTATAATCATAAAAAGGAGGCCATCTTATGGAAATTTCAGACGCCATTCGCAAAAGATATTCGGTCAGGGGGTACACCGACGAAAAGCTGACCCCGAAGGAGATTGAAGAGCTCCTGAACGCCGGGCTTCAGGCTCCGACGGCGACAAACAGGCAGGAAATCCACTTCACCGTTCTCGACGGCTCAAGCCGGCTCGTTCAGGAGATTGAAGCCGAGAAAAACGGCGGGAAGTCCGCGCCGGTAAACTTTTATTACAACGCGCCGACGGTGATAATTCTGAGCGCGGAGGCGGGCTTCGGCTGGTCGGAGGTCGACGCGGGAATCGCCGTTGAAAATATCTCCCTCGCGGCTGAGGGAATGGGCCTCGGAAGCCTTATAATCGGCTGCATCAAGGCCGCGCTCAACGGCCCTAAGAAGGATTATTTCGCAGAAAAGCTGGCTTTCCCGAAGGGCTATGAATTTAAGATTGCGATAGCCGTCGGACACAAAAACGCGGTCAAAGAGCCGCATGGCTACAGCTTTGAGAAGAGCGTAAGCTTTATTTGAAACAATTTCCCCCCGCCCGGGCATTTTGCCTTGGCGGGGGATTTTATCGTTTGCAAAACCCTCTGCCACGAGCGAGCCTACCCCTTAAAAAATATCGTTTTTTCTCCCCTTGACACCCCGCCGCGAATCCCGTATAATATCCTCATCAATCACCGTCAACCTTACTTAACCGAAAGGAGAGATTTTATGAAATATCCGTTCAGGGAGCCGTCGCTCGCGCTCGATTTGAGGGTGGACGACCTTGTGTCAAGGCTTACGCTTGACGAAAAAATTTCCATGCTGACGACGTGGCAGAAGGCCGTGCCGCGCCTCGGAATCGGCGAATGGCACATCGGCGCGGAGGTCGCGCGGGGATATGTTTCCCGAAACCCCGAGAAGCCGACAACGGTGTTCCCGGAGCCGATAGGGCTCGCCGCAACGTTCGACTCCGGGCTTATGGAGAAGCTCGGCGAAATCGCGGGCCGCGAGGCGCGGATACTTCATGCCGAAAATCCGAAAACAAATCTTATGCTCTGGGGGCCGACGGTGGACGCATGCCGTGACCCGCGCTGGGGACGCAACGAGGAGGGCTACGGCGAGGACCCGTTTCTGACCGGTGCCTTAAGCAAGGCCTACACCCTCGGAATGGCGGGCAGGGACCCGAAATACATGCGGACGGTGCCGACGCTCAAGCACTTTTTCGCGAATAACAACGAATACCGGCGCGGCGAGCTTCACGAACATCGCGCGAAACTTAGGAAACGTCGACGTCGGCAGGCTCTTCGACCGCTTCTTTTCGGTGGAAGCCGCCCGAAACTCCACCGGCCTCGGGCTTTCGATTTCAAAAACGCTCGTCGAAAAGATGGGCGGCCGAATCACCGCCGAAACCGAGGGGGACAGGCTGACGGTAAGGGTGGGGTGGGGGAATAAATGAAAAAAACCGCGCGCCGTGTGATACGGGGCGCGGGGTTTTTGTGGGGGGTATGATGGGGAGGCGCGGGGGCGGAGCGGGAAAATGGCAGGAAATGGCGGGGGCGGGCGGGTGGGGCGCAGGAAAGGAGCGGAGGCCCCGCGCCGGGGACTATGCGCTAAGTGTGGTTAAACAGATGCTCCGTTGGTGCTTAGAAAATTTCCTGCTCCAGTCTGTCAAAAATCTCGTCGGAAAAGAAATCGCGCAGGGAAATATCCAGCCCGTCGCAGAATTTTTTTATCGTCGTAATTGAAACCTCCCGCCTTCTTCGGTCGAACATAGAATACGCCGTCGACGGAGTAACTCCCGAGCGGTTGGCCAGTTCGTTTATTTTCATGTTGCGTTCTCTGAGAATCTCAAGAAATCTCTCCGCTACTGCGTCCTTGACAGACATAATATCACCTCAAGGACAATTGTAAATTTTTTTGCGCAAATGCGTATACGCACTTGCGTAATATATAAAAGTGTGCTATAATATCATTACTTTATTCGTAAAGGAAAAGATAAAATGAAAAAAATCGCAAAAATCTTTTTGGTTGCCATCGCATGTATTGTCGCTATCACAGCACTTGCGGGCTGTCTTTCGGAGGACAGCGAGGCCGGCGGCAATCAGCCGAACGAGGCGCAGAACCAAAGCTCAGACGAGGCGGCGGGAGGCGGGGAAGACGCCCCAGCAAATCAGCCACTCACTGCTCAACGCCCAGACGCTGCGCCGCTTGAATCCTCGGGCAATCTCGGCAGATACCATGTCGACATCGGAGATTACACACTCGAAAAGGACTACAACGGCAGACAGGCAATAGTCGTCAGCTATACCTTTACCAACAACGACGACGAAGCCCAAAGCGCGACCTTTGCCGTCAGTGAAAAGGCATTTCAGAACGGCGTAAGCCTTGAACCCGCCATCTTTGCAGACGACAGCATTGTGGATTCCTCGGCAAACATGAGGAACGTACAGCCCGGCGCAAGCCTCGAAATAAAACAGGGCTACCTGCTTTCAAGTCCGACGGCTCCCGTTGAATTTGAGGTCACAGAGGCAATTTCCTTTAACGACGACATGCTTGGCAAGACATTTGAAATCGACCCGAGCGGCAAAACGGAATATCCGTCCGCACCCGTCGGCGCAACGAACGGCAATCTCGGGAATTACGAAGTTTCCGTGGTTTCCTGCGAAATCGGCGATAATTACGACGATACAGACGTACTTATCGTGCATTACGGATTTACTAACAACGGTAAAAAAGAAGCGAGCTTCTCTCTTGAAATTTCCGCCAAGGTTTTCCAGAACGGCGTAGAGCTTGAACGGGCATACTTCGCCGACAGCAACGAATCCGGCACCCTGTTTGTCAAGCCGGGCGCGGGAATTGAAGTGGTCGAAGCCTATGAGCTTCCGGACACCTCATCGGCAGTAAATATTGAGTTGTCCGAAATCTTCAGCCTAAGCGATGAAAAGATAACGGCGGAAGTGGAGCTTAAATAATCCCCAAAAAAAGAGAAAAAGCAGGTTGACCGCCTGCTTTTTTCATAATTATCCCGAAATCTCCCGCCCCTAAATCCTGAAGCATTTCTGGACGGCTTTGAGGGTGCCGAGGACGAGTATCGGGCAGGAGGGGCTCATCACGGTGTCGGGGGTTATCATGCTCAAAACGCCGCCGACGCGGACGGCGATTATGTTTATGCCGTACTTTTTGCGGACGTCGAGCTGGACGACGGTTTTGCCGCTCCATTCATCGGGGACGGAGAGCTCGAAGATGTCGATGTCGCCCTGGAGCTCGATATAGTCCTTGATGTGGTCGGAGGTGCAGCGTATTGCGGTCCATGAGGCGAGCTGCTTTTCGGGGTAGACGACCTCGTCCGCGCCGTTTCTGAGAAGAAATTTTTCCTGAACGCCCCTCGACGCACGGGCGATTACCCTTTTCGCGCCGAGCTCCTTTAAAAGCGAAGCGGTTTCGAGGGAGCTCTGGAAGTCGTCGCCGATGGCGACTATGCATGCGTCGAAATTCCGGATTCCGAGGGATTCGAGGAAGCTGCGGTTGGTGCTGTCGCCGATCTGAGCGTTGGTTACGAAGCTCAGCGCGGAATTTACGCGTTTCTCGCTTACGTCGACCGCCATGACCTCATGGCCGAGGTCGCTGAGCTTTTCGGCGATGTGCCTGCCGAACCTTCCGAGTCCTATTAAGAGTACTGATTTCATGGTGTGAGGGCCTCCTTGAGAGAAATTTTGGTTTATTTGATGGGGCAAGCGCGGTGGGGAAAGCGGGGAGGGAGAGCGAAAGGGCGGGGGCGGGCGGGTGGGACCGACGCAGGAGCTTTCCCCGCCGCGCGGTCGGGCTGCGTGGGAAACTTCGGCGAGCCGCGCGCCAAATCCCCGGCCTGAGCCGAATCCCGTCCCCCGGAGCCCCCTTGTGGGGCGGAGCGGGGGTGGGTGAGGGTCAGGCTTCAGCAGAAGGTAAGTTTTTGCTGAAACCGGATACTTGTGCTCCCTATCCCTTTAACACGGCACCGAGCTGTGGCTCAAATACTTTGTTTTCTGACTTCTGAGCTCTGCGGCTCTGACCGGATTCGTTCCTCACCCACCCCGCTCCGCCTGCGGCTCCGGGGGCGGGTTCGTCGCGAATGGGGGCGCGGGGACTACGCTGGTTGGGATTGTCCCACCCGCCCACCCACCCGACTTCGGCGGCTCACCCCCGCTCCGTCCCCGCGCCCCATCTCCCCTACCCCACCGTGATTTTTTCCTGCGGAAGGGTGGACGGCGGGGCGGGTTTATTCGAGAGCGCGGCGAAAATTACCGTAAGGCCGCCGACCCTGCCGAAATACATAAGCAGTATCAGTATTGCGCGGGAAACATGCCCGAGAGTTGGCGTAATTCCAAGGGTAAGGCCGACCGTCCCGACGGCGGAGGCCGTTTCAAAGAGGCATTCGCGCAGCGGCAGCTCCTCGATTCGGCTGATTATGCAGCCGCCTCCCAAAAACAGCGTGAGATACATAGTCACGATGCTGCCGGCCTGGCGCACCGCCTCCTCGCCGATTCTGCGGCCGAAGAAATGGGTGTGCTCGCGGTTGTGGAATACCGAAAACGCGGTGGAAATCATCACCGCGAGGGTGGTCGTTTTCGCGCCGCCGGCGGTCGAGCCCGGGGAGCCGCCGACAAGCATCAAGGCTATCATAAGCGTAAGCCCCGCGCCGCTCAGAAGGTTGAGGTCGACGGTGTTGAAGCCCGCCGTTCTCGCGGTTACGGACTGGAAAATCGCCGCCCATGCGCGCTCCCCGACCGGCATGTCCGAAAATTCAAAGACAAAGTAGAGTATTGCCGGAACGATTATAAGCAACGCCGACGTGGCTAAAATCACCTTCGACTGCATTCTGTAGCGGCGAAAGCGGAATTTGTTCGTGCCGACGTCCTCCCATGTCAAAAAACCGATTCCGCCGATAATTATCAACGCCATAACGGCGATGTTTATAACCGGACTTCGCGCAAAGCCGGTCAGGGAGGAATATTCGGAATTCACACCCATGAGGTCGAAGCCCGCGTTGCAAAAAGCCGAAACCGAGTGGAAAACGCTGTACCAAATCCCCTTTCCGACGCCGAATTCTTTTATGAATACCGGAGCCATCACGACCGCGCCGGCAAGCTCGAATATCGCAGTCATGCGAAGAATAAATCCCGTAAGACGGACTATTCCGCCGACATGATGGGCGGAAATCGCCTCCTGCATCGTCGAACGCTGCTTGAGGCTTATCTTTTTTCCGGAAAACGCCGTAATCGCCACGGCGAGCGTTACGACCCCCATTCCGCCTATCTGAATAAGCAGCAGAATTATCCCCTGCCCGAAGCCGCTCCAGTAGGTCGCGGTGTCATGGACGACGAGCCCGGTTACGCATACCGCCGAGGTGGCGGTAAAAAGCGCGTCGGGAAAGGGCGCGCTCCTGCCGCTTTTAGTCGCGAACGGCAGCGTGAGCAGGCACGCCCCCAAAAGAATGACTATCAAAAACCCGAGGAGAATTATCTGCGAAGTTGTCAGTGTGAATTTACGTTTCATGGCCTTTGCTCCCAAAATAAGGATAGTTTTATTTTAGCGCGTTGGGGGGAGAATGTCAAGAGCTGGGGGCGGGCACATCAAGAAAACAGAAGTGAGAAGACAGATGTCGGAATTACAAGGCGGCACCTTCGGTGACAAATTCACATAGTGCGGATAATGTACGCGGAATGGACACATCCGGCGAGGCGGACGGAGCCGCTATACGCCTCCCCTCCTTCACAAGCAAAAACGGCGTCCTCCCCCGGACGCCGTTATTCCCTTAAATTCTCCTCAAACCGTAATCAGCAGGTTATTCGTCTGCATCGTATTCGTATACGACACGTCCTTCGACATGCCGAGAATCGGGGTGGTCGGGGTTGAGGGTCCAGTGGGCGACCTTTTCCTTTAAGTCGAAGCGGGCGCAGTTGTCGCGCAGGCGCAGAAGTATGTCGTCGCCCTTTTTGATTACGCGAATGTCAATCGTGTGCTTTTTGCCGTCAGAGAAGCCGTACTGGACGGTGTTTCCGGCCATTTCCTCAATACAGAGGGCGGAGAGATAGGCCCTGCGGCGGTCCGCGCCGTGTTCGGTGCAGAATTCCTCTACACGCTGCGAAACGCCGATTACGCCGTCCATCTCGGTGACGGTAATCGACATGCTGTCCTCCTTCGGAACGCCGAAGCCGGCGGGGAGGAACAAGAGCTTATCCGCGCCGCCGCAGCCGGGGCTTTTGCGAACTATCGCCATCACGGCGTAGATAAGGAGCACCAGAAGCTCGGCGACTGCCGGGGCCGCCCAGATTCCGTTTATTCCGAAGAGCCTTGAGAGAACGAACGCGCAGAGAACCGGGCAGGCGAATTCCTCGGCGAGGGTGAAGAAGTATGTAATTTTCTTGAAGCCCATCGCCTGAAGATAGCTTGAAATTACCATGTTCACCGGCTTAATCGGCACCAAAAGCGCGTACCAGCGCATCGCCGCTACGGCAAGCCTCGCCGCCTCGCCGCCGTCCGGAAGATAGAAGCCGACTATAAGCGGCGCGGCGATGAATACGCCTATGCCGATTGCGAGAATTACCGTAAATATCCTCTGCAAGGCAATCGAGAACATCGCGCGGATTCCCTCGACGTCCTGCTCGCCGGCGAAGATTCCCGCCATTAAAAGCACCGCCGAGCCTATTCCCGTCGCGGGGGTGAATATAAGGAGCCGGGTGTTGTTCTGAATAGAAGCCGCGGTCATCGCGGCGGTCGCGCCGACGGCAAGAATAATCGAGTTGATGATTACCGGGGCAAGCGTGCGGCCGACCTTGCTGACGGCGCGGGGAAGCCCTGCCGAAAGGATTCCCGGAACGCGGCCCCAATCCGCCTTCTTAAGAGAAAAGCGGAACATTCTGTCCTTTTTCAGGAAGTGAATCATAAGCACAGCGCAGCCGAGAACATAGCTGAAGGAGGTTCCGAGGCCGAAGCCGAAGAGCCCGAGCTTGAACCCGACGACGAAGAGGACGTTTCCGCCTACGTCGCCTATAGCAACGGCAGCGGCGGCGGCGTTCGCAAGGCCGGTGTCGCCGTCGAGCCTCAGAATCGGCACCAGAATCGGTATCATTACGTTAAACGGGGTTCCCAAAAGAAGGCCGATGAGGTACTGGCGGACATACGGCAGAAGCTCGGCCGAATCGCCCCTTGCGCCAAGAAACTGGGCAATCGGGGTCGCGAAGATGATTCCGAGAACCGCCATAGCGGTCGAAGCAATCAGCGCGAGAACGCATGTTAAGGAAAACGTGCGGTTTGCCTCGTCCATCTTTCCGCTGCCCATGCTCTTTGCGCAAATCGTCTGGCAGCTCACCATCAGCATTCCGCTTATAATCGTCGCAACGGTGAAATAGGGCTGCGTAAGGCCGTCGGCGGCCATCTCGGTAGGTCCGAGGAGGCGCGCGGTCATAAGCCCGTCAATCAGCGCGGTGACGGCGTTTGCAAGCTCCACCATTGTCATCACCATGAAGGTTCCGGCGAACTGCTTCCTGATTATGGCGGTGGAGAGTCGTTTTTGGTTTGACATTCCTATCATCCTAACCTTAAAAATGTTTGATTCTATTATAGCATAATTTCGGCGGGATAGATGTGTTGTTTACGATGGAAAACGGGCGCAGACGGCATTTGGGGGGGACGAGGGCCGGCTTTTGGAGGAAGGCGCGGCGAATGGGGCGGGGAATCGGAGGGGAGGTTGGGCGGGCGGGTGGGTGGGCGCAGGAAAGAAGCCCCATTCGCCGCGCCGGGGCTGCGCAGGAAACATCGGATTACAGCGCGCCCCCTCTCCCCCCGCCTGAACCGAATCCCGTCCCCCGGAGCCCGCAGGGCAGAGCGGGGACGGGTGAGGTTCAGGCCTCTGCAGTCGGCTTCAAATTTTCGTCGAAACCGATTTCTGTACTCGAAACCTCTGACCTTTGATTTCTGCCAATCTGTTTTCTGTACGCGCCTCTTGATTTTTTCACGCGACTGTGCTATACTGCATAATATACTCTAAAGGCAGTGAACGGAAAGAGTAGCGGCCGGTTTTTTCAGCGAGCGGGGAAAGGTGCAAGCCCCGCGCAGGTCCGCGAAGTGCGTCCGGAAGCCCGGCGGGGGAAAATTTCAGTATCCCGCTGCGTTTTGCGCCGCGTTAAGGCGTTTTTGAGAGAAAATCGGAGTGGAACCGCGCAAAACTGCGCCTCCCTTGCCTGCGGGCGGGGGAGGCTTTTTCAGAAAAGAGGTTTATTTTGGAAATTAAGAACCTAAGAGAACACATCCGCCGCGAAATCGATTCAATCCGCGAACGCGACCCGGCGGCGCGCTCGGACTTTGAAATCCTGCTCACATATTCCGGGCTTCACGCCGTGCTGATTTACAGGATTTCCCACAGACTTTGGGTGAATCGCCACAAAACCGCCGCAAGGGCTCTTTCCCAGCTCGGGAGGCTTCTCACCGGGATAGAAATCCACCCCGGCGCGAAAATCGGCAGGGGCCTCTTCATTGACCACGGTTCGGGGGTCGTAATCGGCGAAACAGCCATTATCGGCGACAACTGCACCCTCTATCAGGGCGTAACCCTCGGCGGAACCGGCAAGGGCAAGGGCAAACGCCACCCCACCCTCGGAAACAACGTCATGGTGGGCTGCGGGGCGAAGGTCTTGGGGCCGTTCGAGGTCGGCGACAACGCGAAAATCGCGGCGAACGCAGTCGTTTTGGAGGCAATTCCCGCGAACGCCACCGCCGTCGGCGTTCCCGCAAGGGTAGTAAAACGAAACGGCGTAAGGGTAAACGACCTCGACCAGGTCCATATCCCCGACCCCGTTTCTCAGGAGCTCTGCCGCCAGCGCGCGAAAATCGAAGAGCTTGAAAAGGAAATCAAACAATTTAAAGAAAAGGTGAAAGAAAATGAAGCTTTATAACAGTCTTACAAGAACCAAGGACGAATTCGTAACCCATACCCCCGGGCGGGTGGAAATGTACACCTGCGGGCCGACGGTATATCACTACGCGCACATCGGCAACCTGCGGAGCTATATCATGGAGGACGTTTTGGAGAAATACCTGAGATGGGACGGAAACGCTGTCAACCGCGTTATGAACATCA
>CANPZQ010000078.1 GCA_947588775.1 uncultured Clostridia bacterium | reverse complement strand
ATGACCGCGAAGTCCGAAAAGCAAGTTTTGTCGCTGGCGTTGGTTCCCCCCAACAAAAAAGGCACTGACACCCAAGGGTGCCTCTTTACTCATTTGGTGATAGGAACATAAAGGTTGCACATGGCAGCCCCAACAAAAAGGCCATTTTACCCATGCTTGCTCGTCTTGCAAAGTTTTAAAAGAGGCACTTTGTAAGGGGCGCGGGGACGGAGCGGGAACAGTTTGCTAAGGTGGGAGGGCGGGCGGGTGGGGCCAACCCAGCCAGCGCAGTCCCCGCGCCCCCATTCGCGACGAACCCGTCCCCCGAAGCCCAACGGGCTGAGCGGGGATTGGTGAGGAACGAATCCAGTAAGAGCCGCAGAGTTCAGAAGTCAGAAATCAGAACGAAAGAGCCGCAGCCCTATACTCACCCAAATTCTGCCCTCTGCTTTTCGTCTATCTGTCCTCTGTTCGCGCCGCCTTCACCCTAATCTCCCCAACCCCCTCAATCTCAACCAAATCCCCGTCGCGAATTTTTTTCCCGCGCATCTGGCATACCTCGCCGTTCACCTTTACCGCGCCGTGAACGATTATCTCCTTCGCGATTCCCCCGGTTTCGGTTACGCCGGCAAACTTCAAAAGCGAATCAAGCTTGATATATTCGCCCCTGATTTCAACGCTTTCCATCTCCGTAAGCTTCCCCCGTTCAGTCGTTTTTAAGCCTTACCGGCAGAACAAGATATGTATATGAATTATCCTTTAACGGGACTATCTTCATCGGGAGCAGGCCGCCGTTCATCACAAGCTTTATCTTCTCATCGCGAATAACCTTTAACGGGTCGAGAAGGAATTTGCAGTTGAAGCCCATCTCAATCTTCGGCCCCGATACGTCGGCCGGAATCTCGTCCGAAATCTTTCCGAGCGACGTTTTGCAGTTCACTTTTAAAGAATCGTTCTCAAACAGGCACCGGACCGGCATCTTTATCCTCTCGTTGATGAGAAGCGACGCCCTTTCAAGACAGTCAATAAGCTCGCGCTTTCCGATTACGACCTCCGTCACGCAGTTTTGCGGAATCGAGCCGCGGTAGTTGTGAAATTCCCCTTCAATAAGACGGGAAAATACAAAATATCCCGAAAACTCAAACACAACCTGCTTTTTCGTCACGCGAATCTCGCAGACTGCGTCCTCCTCGTCCTTTAAAAGACGAGAAACCTCGGTAAGCGTCTTTGCCGGAACGATAAATTTCATGTCGCCGGCGGATTTTATGCTTTCCGTCCTTACGGCAAGCCGGAAACCGTCAATTGCAACTACGTTCAACACCGAATCGACAATCTCGAAAAGCTCCCCCTTCAAAACCGGCTTCGTGTCATTTTGGGATACCGCAAAAACGGTTTCGTTTATCAGGCTCTTTAATACGCCCTGCGGGAGGCTTAAGCTCTCGCCGCTGTCAAGCTCGGGGATTGCCGGATACTCGGTCGCGCTGATTGCGCTTACGCCGTATTCGGTCGCGCCGCCGGTAACGGTTACGTTAAGATTATCCTCGATAACGACGGTAATTTCCTCGGTCGACATTTTGCGGACGATTTCGGAAAAGAACCTTGTCGGCATAACGAAATCGCCGGAATCATCGGAAATAACCGGAATAGACGTGCGGATACCGATTTCGAGGTCATAGCCGGTAAGCGAGAGCACGCCGTTTCCGAGGCTTAATTTAACGCCCTGAAGCGCGACGATAGTCGACTTATCGGCGGCGGCCTTTGAAACATTGACGAGGGCCTCATAGAGGCTTTGTTTTGAGCAAGTAAATTTCATTTCGTAATCCTCCTTAGCGGAAATTTATATAAAGTCGGTTTAAAGGCAAATAAAACAAAAACATAAAAGTTTTCGCTCAAGCCTTTTTCAAAAGGCTTGCAGGGTCAAGGGACAGCGTCCCTTGTCGCGGCCCGCAGGCCGCGAAACTCTCATGCGTAAGCAAGCGCAGGAAGGGGAGCCAAGAAATCAGCCCAGTGGGCTGTTTTCTGCGGGGGAACCCTCGCCTACGACAGCGGAACAAAACTCTTTGAGGACGAGCGGTCGGTCATTTATGACCGCGAAGTCCGAAAAGCAAGTTTTGTCGCTGGCGTTGGTTCCCCCAACAAAGAAGGCACAGCACCCAAACGCGCCTCTATCGCATTTCGGCGATAGAACCATAAAGGCGTCCTCCAGAAGCCCCAACAAAAAGGCCCTTAATACCTCAACTTGTATCTCCCGCCCAAACTCCCCGTTACCCACCCAAACAAGGCGCGGGGACGGAGCGAACACATTTATCAAAGCTATGCGGGTGGGTGGGTGGGACCCACAAAACCAGCTCCGTCCCCGCGCGTCCTCCACCACCCATACTTCCCATACCCCCAAAATCCCCCAACCACAACCCACTCGTTAAAACCCCGTCCAAAAACTCCTCGCTTTCCCCTCCAAATAAATAAAAGCAAAGCAATAATTATAGTTTTAGTATTAGGCCCCGTTGATTTGTTGAAACACTCCCAAAACCCGCCCGTCAAACGCAGATTTTTCTCAAAGCGTTTTTAACGGCGCAACCCCGCTTTTGTTGAAAGGAAATCACGGGGTTGAAATGTTGAAAGATTGTCCGTTGAGTGTTAAAAAGTATGTTGAAATGTTGAAAAAATCGCGGACAAAACGGTTGAAATGCGGGTGGGAAGGGGAGTTGGGGTGTTGAAAGGGGGTGAATTTGTTTGTTGTTGTCTTGTGAGAGCATTGTGCTCCTATTGCGGCGTTTTATTAAGAGGCACATTTGGGTTATTTGCCTTTTTGTTGGGGCTGCTGGAGTACACCTTTATGCTCCTATCGTCATATGGGGGAAGAGGCGCGTTTGGGTGTCAGGCCTTTTTTGTGGGGGGAACCCCCGGCGAGGGTTCCCCCGCAGAAAACAGCCCGCTGGGCTGATTTTCTGGCTCCCCCCTCCTGCGCTTTTTTTGAGTAGAGGGATTTCGCGCTCTGCGGAGCGCGACAAGGGGCTCCGCCCCTTGACCCTGCGGCCTTTGAAAAGGCCGGCGAAACTTTTTAGTTTTTTAGGTTGGGGGTGGGAGGTTATACTATTTTCAGGTTGTTCATTATCTCTTCGACCGTGTCCCTGATGTCCGCGTTCTTCTTAATCATTTCCTTTACGTCGCCGTGGCTTATCGTCATCGTCGAATGGTTCCTCTTGAATTCCTCGCCGATGGCCGTATAGCTTAGGCCCTTTACTTCGCGGATTATGTATATCGCAACCTTCCTCGCAAGCGAAATCTGCGCGTTGCGGTTTACGCCCCTTAAGTCGTCCGGCTGTACCCCGAACGCCGCCGCGGTGTCGTTAATTATCCTGTCAACCGTAATCTCTGCGGGCTGCGAATCAATCAGCGTTTCCTTAATAACCCTCTGCGCCATCGAAATCGACGGGCTTTCGTTCGAGAACATCGTGAGCCCCTTAATCTTGCTGACCGCGCCTTCGAGCTGGCGTATGTTGTTCTTGATTTTTTCGGATATAATCCGCGCGACCGGATCGGGAAGGTTTAAATCCAAAAGCTCCGCCTTCCGCTTTACAATCGCTACGCGCGTTTCAAAATCTGGCGGCTGAACGTCCGCCTGAACGCCTAACGTGAACCTTGTCTTTATTCTTTCCTCCAACTTTTTTATACGGTTAGGAGAAATATCCGAAGTTATTACTATCTGTTTACCGTCGTTGTAAAGCTCATTGAAGGTATGGAAGAATTCCTCCTGCGTCATTTCCTTTCCGGCGATGAACTGAACGTCGTCCATAAGGAGGTAGTCGGCCTTGCGGTATTTTTCGTGGAACGAATATGTGTCCTTATCGGAAACCGACTTTACGAGCTCGTTTGTGAAGCTTTCGCCGGTCGTATAAATAACCGTGAGCTCCGGGAAATTCTTTCTTACCTCGTGTTCGATGGCTTTTAGGAGATGAGTTTTCCCGAGGCCGGAATCGCCGTAGATAAACAGCGGGTTAAAAACAACTCTTCCGCCCTGGCCGGAGAGATTATTTTTCCGTGAAACGGCGATGGAGTAGGCGTAGGCGAGCTCGTTTGACTTTCCCTTGATGAAATTTTCAAAAGTAAGCTCATAATCCGAACGCTGATGGCTTGAGAGCAAATCTGCCATACGCTGTTCAATTTCTGTGAAGCCGTCGGCCTCTTCGGGGGGATTAACCGACCCGGAAACGACGAACTCGACCTCGACGGGGAACCCGAGGACCTGTTCAAAGGCACGTTTCAGGGTATCGCCGTAGGCCTCCTGAGTAGTGCGGCGCATAAAATCGTTAGCCGTCGCAAGGACGGCGACGCCGTTTTCAAATTTTTGAGCCTCAAGGCATTTAATCCACTTGTTGAAGCCGACCTCGCTGACCTTTGGGTCGGACTGGAGAACGCGTTTTACATTTTCAAAGACCTCGAAAAACGAATCCATATTGACATCCTTTCGATATGAGTATGATATATGTTAAAGAGAATTATACCCAAAAGACACACCCACCCCAAAAACAAAAACAAAAAACTAAAAAGTTTCGCCGGCCTTTTCCAAAGGCCGCAGGGTCAAGGGGCGGAGCCCCTTGTCGCGGCCCGCAGGCCGCGAAACTCTTATGCGTAAGCAAGCGCAGGAAGGGGAGCCAAGAAATCAGTCCGGTGGGCTGTTTTCTGCGGGGGAACCCTCGCCTACGACAGCGGAACAAAACTCTTTGAGGACGAGCGGTCGGTCATTTATGACCGCGAAGTCCGAAAAGCAAGTTTTGTCGCTGGCGTTGGTTCCCTCAACAAAAAGGCACTAACATCTAAACCTGCCTCTTTTGCAGTTTGGCGATAGGAGCATAAAGCCTTCCTCCCGAAGCCCCAACAAAAAGGCCCTTAATACCTAAGCTGCGACATCAGCCCTTCAAGGCGCGGGGACGGAGCGGGAAGATTTGATGAAGCTGCGGGGGCGGGCGGGTGGGACCCGGGAAACCAGCTCCGTCCCCGCGCCGTCCTTAACGCGCCCTTCCTCCGAAAACAGCCAAACCAACACCCCACCCCTCCCCCAACCCCTCACCCCTCCATTCAAAACCCATTATACCACAAAACCCCGATTTTTTCAAGCGTTTTATATTATATAATAGTATACCCCCGAAGCCGAAATTTTTGTATATTTCAACAATACCGCGGGCAGATGTTGAAAAAACGGACGACAAATTTAAAAAAATCGCGTTTTTACTATTGACAAGCCGCCGTTCTGTGTTATATAATATGACTTTGTAGACTATCTGAAAATTTTCAGGTTGATAATTGATAAAGGGGGGTCAAAAATGGCTCAGATTAAAAGAACATACCAGCCTAAGAAGATTCATCGCAAAAAAGAACACGGCTTCTTCAAGAGAATGGCTACCAAAAACGGCCGCAAGGTTCTTGCTCGCAGACGCGCAAAGGGCAGGGCCAGACTTACCTATTGATTTTCGGTTACGGTAGTTTGATTTGCCCATCTTGGCTCAGCGGTAAAGGGGATGGAGATGGCAGTTAATTGCTATCTCTGTTCTCTGAAATTTACCTGACGGCAACCGACCGCATGAATAAAATGTGGTCGTTTATTTTAAATTGCCGGATTTTCTTTTGACAAATCCGTACCGGAGGGTTCTATGCTCTATACCGAGATTCTAAAGGACGCAAGGGTTTTCGCCCGCCTCTATAAAAAAGGCTTTAAAGCATCATGCCCCGGCGTAACCGCATATTTTCTTCGGAATAACCGCCCCTATAACCGCTTCGGAATAACCGCCGGCAAAAAAATCGGCGGAGCCGTTGAACGAAACCGCGCAAAAAGAATCCTTCGCGCCGCGTACCGTAAAAACGAGCTTTCGGTGCCGCTCGGCTGCGACATAGTTTTCGTCGCAAGAGAGGAAATCAACGGCAAAAAATCCACGGAATTCGACAGGCTCTTTGTAAAGCTTGAAAGAGCCGTATCGGAAGCCCCCGAAAAACCTTCCACGGCAAAAAAACAGGAAAAACGCCGAAATAAACCCGGCACGCAGCAATGAAAAAGCTTTTAATCGCGCTTATAGGCGTCTATCGCCGCTATATTTCCCCGTTGAAAAGGCCCTGCTGCAAATATTACCCCACCTGCTCGGAATACGCGATAACCGCAATCGAAAAGCACGGCGCAGTTAAGGGAAGCGTTCTCGCGCTCTGGCGGATACTTCGCTGCAACCCGTGGTCAAACGGCGGGGTGGACTATGTCCCGGAAAAATTTTATCTCTATACGTTAAAAAGCCGGCGGGACGGAATTTAGGAAGAGTACAGTGTAAACGGGCGCAAGGCCCTGTAAAAGGTTGGATTTAATTATGATGAAAATAATCGCCATTCCTTTCGGATGGATTCTGAAAATTTGCTATACGCTTGTTAAAAACTACGGCGTCGCGCTGTTTCTGTTTACGATAGTCACAAAACTTGTGATGCTCCCGTCGAGCATAAAGCAGCAGAAATCCTCGGCTCGGCTCCGCAAGCTTCAGCCGAAGCTTGACCAGATAAAGAAAAAATACGCGAATAACCGCGATAAGCTCAACGAAGCCACTATGCAGGTCTATAACGACGAGGGCGTAAGCCCCACCAACGGCTGTCTGGGAATGGTTCTTACGTACGTCATACTCTTCGCGGTTATCGAGGTCGTCTACGCGCCGCTTACCTATATCTCCGGGCTTCCGGCGGATAAAATCGACGCGTCGGTCCAGACTGTCGTCGACTACTACAACATGTCGGTTTCGGTTAAAAACGACAAAGCCGACGGCGAAACGGAAGCCTTGACCCTCTCCGAACGCCTTGCGCAGGGGACAAACTTAGAGGAGCTCTTAAAGGGATATAACGAAAAGCTCAGCGACAAATTAAAGCTCTCCGACGAGAGGCTCGCGGCCGTTACCGCGGGATTTGAGGCCGACCCGACGATGGACGAATACTTCAACGATTCAAAGAAGTTTTCGAGCCGGCTTGTCGCTGGCGGAGCGACCTCGAGGGTCCAGCTTTTGGTTCTCTCGGTCGCGAAGGACTACCCTCAGCTCTTTGACAGCGAGGTCGCGGACTTCTGCGACGGCTTCAACTACGAGTTCATGGGGCTCTATCTCGGAAACTACCCGAGCTGGTCGACGATTTATATCCTGATTCCGATACTTTCGCTCGTTTCACAGCTTATTCTTACGGTTATAAGCGGCCTTATGATGAAGCGTCAGGGCGTTTCGCAGGGCGGCGCGATGATGGGTATGCTCTATGTGATGCCGCTGGTTTCCTTCTGGATTGCGTTCAGCTTCCCCGCGGGAATCGGTATCTACTGGATATTCTCGTCGGTGCTCGCGCTTGTCCAGACGGTCGCGGTCCAGCTTTACTTTACGCCGGAGCGAATGGATAAAATCCTCGAAAAAGAGGCAAAGAAGAAAAAGCGCAAGCCGTCGATTTATCAGCTCGCTCTTGAGCAGCAGAAGGCCCAGCAGGGCGGAAGCTCGACTTCGCTTATAGACGATCTGGACGCGCCGGAGGTCAAGCTTTCTAAGAACGAGCGCAAGGAAATCGAGCGCAGGAAAATAAACGAGGCGAGAAAGCGGCTTGTCAGCGAGGACGATGACGCCGACGAGGACCCGAGGCTTATTGAGGCAAGAAAGAAGCTTGCCGAAAAATACGGCGACGATTATTGACAAACGGTAATAATCAATATTTAATCAACAATCTGTAATCCGGCCCGCACAGGATTTTCAGGATAAAAGAAGTATTGCAAGCAAAAACAGGAGGATGCAACATGAAAAAAATCTTCACCGCAAAAACAGTAGACGAGGCCAAGGCGCAGGCGGCCGCGGAATTCAATGTGGAGGCTGAAAAAATCAGCTTTACGGTTCTTGAGGAACCCAAGAAAACGCTTTTCGGAATGAAGGGCGAGGCCAAGGTCGAGGCGGAATATGAGAAGTCGAAGCCCGAGGTCGCCGCTGAATATATCGTCACGGTAATGAAGTCGATGGGCTTTGAGAATCCCGAGGTGGAAATTTCCGAAATCGAGGGCGGCTCGCTTCTTGAAATAAAGGGCGAGGGCGTTGAAGGGATAATCGGCCGCAGGGGCGAAACCCTTGACGCGCTGCAGTATCTCGCTTCCCTTGCCGCGAACCGTTCCGACAAGACATACTACAGAATCGCAACCGATTGCTGCGGCTTCAGGGCGAAGAGAAAGGTCCAGCTCGAGGAGCTTGCTAAGAAGATGGTCGCGAAGTCCAAAAGAATCGGCAAAACCGTCGCTCTCGAGCCTATGAACCCCTACGAGCGAAGGATTATCCATGCCGCGGTAGCGGAAATCGAGAATGCGACAAGCCGTTCGGTCGGCGAGGAGCCCTACAGGAAGGTACTGATTTCCTCGACCGAGAGGCCGGAACGCCGCGAGGGCGGCTACAAGGGCCGCAACGGGCGTTACAACAACGGTAAGGGCGGCAGAAAGGGCGGCCGCCGCAGGGAGGACTTCAAGGCGAGGAGCCTTGACATTTCGTCGAGCTTCGAGAAGGACTATAAGAAACCGAAGCCGGAGGACGAGATGAGCAACAGCGGGCTCTATTCAAAAATTGAATTTTAAATGATGAGCGCGGGCGGTTTTCTTGGTTGGAGGCCGCCCGCGGGGTAATTTGGGGGGTGGTGAGCCATACCTATCTCCGCAGACGGTGGAAAGCAGGAGGCTGATTTTTGGATAAGTATGGGGGTTATGGGTTGTGTGGGTGGTTAGGGGGAGATTATGTGTTGATGGGGGAGTGAAAAGGTATGGGTTGGGCGGATACGCTGACGGGTAAGGCCTAAACCTCACCCACCCCCGCTCGGCTTGCGGCCTCGGGGGGTGGGATTCGGTTCAGGCGGGGGAGAGGTTGCTGCGTTGAACGTAATTTTTCTTTGACCGGGGGTTTTCATAAGGTACTCGCTTCGCTCGTGCTATTTTAAGTTCCCCTCACCCCCTGCGGAGCTTCTGCACTGTGAAGGTTGGGTTATCCCCCTCCCCCCGAGGGGAGGGGGAAGGGTGGGGTTTGATGTTGGCGGCTTGCTCAGGGGCTTTCTGCTCGCCCGCGCGGCGGAAAAAGCTGGTATGGTTGGCCCCACCCGCCCGCCCCTGCAGTTTCGCGCGATTTTCCCGCTTTTTCCGCCGCGCTTACAAAGTGACACTATCTTAGCTTTGTAAAATGAACAAGTTTGGGCATTAAGGGCCTTTTTGTTGGGGGAACCAACGCCAGCGACAAAACTTGCTTTTCGGACTTCGCGGTCATAAATGACCGACCGCTCGTC
>CANPZQ010000077.1 GCA_947588775.1 uncultured Clostridia bacterium | reverse complement strand
CCTATACCCTTGCATTTTCCCCCAAACCGTGCTATAATACCCTTATCGGAAGGAGTGATTTTATGAACGGCAAAAAGCTTTATAAATCGCGCTATAACCGCAAGCTCTGCGGCGTATGCGGCGGGGTGGGGGAGTATTTTGGAATCGACCCTACGGTCGTTCGGATAATCTGGGCGATAGTAGCCTGCTGCGCCGGGGCCGGGGTTTTGATTTACCTTGTTTTCGCGCTCGCGATGTCCGAGGTTCCGGACGGATTTTCGGTGGTTGAAACCGACAGCTTCGCGAAAAAGCTCTATAAATCCCGCGACGACCGAAAAATATGCGGAGTATGCGGCGGAATAGCGGAATATCTCGGAATCGACCCGATGATAATAAGGGTGATATGGGCGGTCGCCGCGCTTTTCTTCGGCACCGGAATCCTCGCCTACCTCGTCTGCGCGATAGTGGTGCCGGAGAGCGAATATTAGTCGTCGGAAGCCCTTGAGGCATATTGAATTAAACAGCAAAACGCGCCGCGTTTGCCGGTTTCGGCAGCGCAGCGCGATTTTTGTATTTGTGTTTTTTGCGGCGTCTTATTCCGCCGTCCAGAAGTGCCTCGCCGAGGGGCAGTAATTCTTTTTCGCCGCCGCCCGAAGCTCCACAAAGCACCCGCATTCGCGGCATATGCCGTTTTCGAGGCATTCGCATTTTCGGCATATTTCAAGCCTTCGGGAATATTCGGCAGGGCTCGCCTTAACGTCCTCCGGCATTACCTCAATCAAATCCGAAACCTTTTTGTAAAGCCCTTCCGGGTCGATTTCGAGTAGCAGGCACCGCTTGCAGACCGGCTTTCCCTGAATCATCAATCTTCAATCAGCAATCTTTAATCAGCAAAGTTCGATTGCGACGACGGAGCAGGCGGGAAGCTTAATCGTAAGCTTTTCGCCGTCGAGGGCAACGCCGTCGTAGGCCTTCGGGGCGACCGCGTCGGGGTTGTCGAAGGTGTTTATAGCGTCGTACTTCGCGGTGAGGATTTTCGCGGAGGCGTTCTTGTATTCCGCGCGGGGCATCAGGCATTCAATCTCAAAGTCCTCTTCGAGGGAGGCGTTTGAAACGGTGATATGCATTTTTCCCTCCGCGTCGACGGAAACCGACTGAGAAACCGCCGGGAACTTGCCGTCCTTGGCCTCGAGCTCCCTGTTGTCGCAGTTGGAGTATACCAAATCAGCCTCCATGTGCTCCTTATACATGTCAAAGACATGGTAGGTCGGGGTTTTAATCATCTTCTCGCCCTCGGTGAGAATTACCGCCTGTAAGACGTTCACCATCTGCGCGATGTTCGCCATCTTTACGCGCGCGGAGTGCTCGTTGAAGATATTGAGGTTGATGGAGGCGAGAATCGCGTCGCGCATGGAGTTCTGCTGATAGAGGAAGCCGGGGTTTGTGCCTTCGAGCACGTCGGTCCAGATTCCCCACTCGTCGACGATAAGGCCGATACGCTTTTCGTTGTCGTAACGCTGCATTATGCCTTCCTGATCCTTTAAAATGCGCTCCATGAACCAGGTGTGCTGTAGGGTGTTGTAGTATTCCGCCTCGTCGAACTTAACGGAATCGCCCTTATGCTGCCAGTGGTTTGTCGGAACGGTGTAATTGTGGAGCGACAGCCCCTGCATCTGCCACGGGCCGACGTTTTTCATCATCTTTTCGGTCCAGTTTACGTCGTTGCCGTTCGGCCCGCAGGCAATCTGCTGCTCCGCGCCGCGCGTGAAGCAGTGGAACTGCTTGTAGAGGCTTGAATAGTAGTCCGCGTTCATTTCGCCGCCGCAGCCCCAGTTTTCGTTGCCGATTCCGACATATTTAACCTTCCACGGCTTTTCGCGGCCGTTTTTCCTGCGAAGCTCCGTCATCGGGGATTCGTTTGCGGAGGTCATGTATTCCATCCATTCGGCGGCTTCCTGAACGGTTCCCGAGCCGACGTTGACCGCGACGTAGGCCTCGCAGCCGACCATCTCGCAGAAGTCGAGGAATTCATGGGTTCCGAAGGAGTTGTCCTCGGTAACGCCTCCCCAGTGAATGTTTACGATTTTCTTGCGGTTCTCCTTGGGGCCGATTCCGTCGCGCCAGTGGTATGTATCGGCGAAGCAGCCGCCCGGCCAGCGAAGGACGGGGAGCTTGATGGCCTTAAGGGCCTCGACGACGTCGTTGCGGATACCCTTGGTATTGGGGATAGGGGAGTCCTCGCCGACGTAGATTCCGCCGTAGATGCACCTTCCGAGGTGTTCGGCGAAGTGGCCGTAGATTTCCTTATTGATTTTGGATATTCTGTTGTTTTTGTCGACTGTCATTTTCAAAGCTGTCATAACATAACCTCCTGCATATAAGATTAACTATATAATACACGTTTTTACGCCCACTGTCAACATGTTTCGGGGATTTTTTTGACGGATTCAAGGGCGGGCAGAGGTCAGAGGTCAGAAATCAGATGACAGATGTCAGAGGGCGGAAAACGGAATTTTGATTTATAGCTTTGGGGGCAATTTTGGTTTTTGGGTTGCGGCGGGTGCGGCAATTGCCGGTACGGGAGAAATCATGTCCCCGCGGCGGGAAAAGCTCCTGCGTCGGTCCCACCCGCCCGCCCCCCGCCCTTTCGCACAATTTCCCCGCTTTTCCCGCCGCTGCCTATACCAAAATCCAAACAGTCAAAACCCAAAAACACCCTCACAATTTACCGAGAGCGAGAGCTGAAATTCCAGGCTTTTCTCAGCCTTCTGCTTCGGCTTGGAGTGCTCATTTCACCCACATCATAAAATTTTTTGCTTAATCATTCGCCGCTACTAACCGCTTTCCATTAACAGCTTTTGGCATAAATGTGGCCGTTTGGGGCACTCCCGGCCACCCCCCTCCATTGACATTTCCCCTTCATCATGCTATAATATCCCCATCTGATTTTTTCGCTCAGAAGGAGGATAATTATGTCGGAAACAGAGAGAAAAAAGGTCATACTCAGCGGCATTCAGCCGACCGGGGTGTTCACACTCGGCAACTACATGGGGCCTATACGCAATTGGGGACCCCTGCAGGATGAATTTGACTGCATATATTTTATAGCCGACCAGCACGCAATCACCGTAAGAAAGGAGCCCGCGGCGTTCCGAAAGCAGACGGTTGAAAGCTACGCGCTTCTTTTGGCATGCGGAATCGACCCGAAGCGTTCCATCGCGTTCATTCAGTCCCATAACCCCAACCACTCCCAGCTCAGCTGGATTTTGGGCTGCGTAACGCAGTTCGGGGAGCTTTCGCGCATGACGCAGTTCAAGGACAAGGCCGCGAAGCATGCCGACGACATCAACGCCGGGCTTTTCACCTATCCCGTGCTCATGGCGGCGGACATTCTTACCTATAACGCCGACGTCGTGCCGATTGGCGACGACCAGCGGCAGCATCTCGAGCTTGCGAGAAACATTGCAGTCAGGTTCAACCAGCGTTACGGCGAGATGTTCACAGTCCCGGAGGGCTACTACCCGAAGGTTGGCGCAAGGATAAAATCCCTTCAGGAGCCGACAAAGAAGATGTCGAAGTCGGACGAAAACCCCAACGCCACCGTTTTCATTCTCGACGACAAGGACACAATCATGCGCAAGTTCAAACGCGCCGTCACCGACAGCGACAGCGAAATCCGCTTCGCCGAGGGCAAGGACGGAATAAATAATCTTCTTACAATTTATTCCTGCGCGACCGGAAAGACGATCGAGGAAGCCGAGAAGGAATTTTCCGGCAAGGGCTACGGCGACTTCAAGCTCGCTGTCGGCGAGGCAGTCGCGGATTACCTCGAACCCGTAAGAACCGAGTACGCCCGGCTTTTAGACGACAAGACCTATCTAAAGGAATGCTGGACCGACGGCGCGCAGCGCGCATTCCGCATCTCCAACAGAATTTTCGCGAAAGCCTGCCGAAAGGTCGGATTTGTGGATTACAGATGATTCTATGAAGCTTCTGTTCTTATTCGGCGACGCGGCCGTCGGGAAGATGACGGTTGGGCAGGAGCTTATGAAAATCACCGATTTAAGGCTTTTTCACAATCATATGACGATTGAACCCGTCATCGAGATTTTCGGATATTTCAACCCCGACGCGATAGACAGGCTCAGACAGGTCATATTCGAGGAGTTTGCAAAGACCGACAACTACGGGTATGATTTTTACATTCATGTTTGCGTTTGACAGCCGGTCGGATTGGGAATCTTTGGAACGCGTCAAGGATATTTTCAGACCCTACGGAACCGAGTTTTACTATGTCGAGCTTGTCGCGCCTCAGAAAATCAGGCTTGAGCGAAACGCAACCGAAAATCGGCTTCTGCACAAGGCTTCAAAAAGAGATGTTGAAATCTCAAACCGGCGGCTTTTGAACGCTGACAGAAACCACCGCTTTGAAAGCTATGACGGTGAGATTCGGTTTGAAAACTATATAAAAATCGACAACTCAGAGCTTCCGCCCGACGCGGCCGCCAAAATAATCAAAGAGAGATTCAACCTGTAAAGGAGCCGTTTATGACTGCCTTTATACAGCCGCAAATACGAGCGATGAAAAATTTTAATTATGCAAAAGGATTTATCCCGACTTTACTTCCCGATAACCGCAACGCCCTTTGAACGCTCGGACTATTATGCGGAGTGCCTGCCGTGCGACGCGCTCCGTCCGTATATCCGCTGTTTTTGGGGAACGCCGGGGCGCGTGCTTTCGCGCGGCCACGGCGACGGCAGCCACGGAATCGTGATACCCGACACCTGCATGGATATAATCTTCGACTTTGCCTGCCAAAGCGGCAGGGTTACGGGCAGGTTTTGCGCGATTGACGAAAACTCCTACGGGACGGACGCAAAAAAAGAGCCCTCTTTTTGCTCGACGTTTGCGATACGCTTTTATTCATGGACCGCCGCGCTCTTTTCGCGAAGCGATTTCAGCGGAAGCAAAAACAGAGCTTTTGAGCCGGACAGCTTTTTTGACGGAATAATGCGCAATCTCGGCGCAAGGCTTTTTGAAACCGATTCTCTTGAAAAGCGAGCCGTTATAGCGGAGAAGTATCTTTTAAAAAAGCTCGACCTCAAAAGGTTTGACGTAAATCTGATGAACTCGGTTTACGACGTCGTATATTCAAAGGGCAGAATAACGGTCGGCGATATTTGCTCAAGAAACGTTCTCTCCGAAAGGCGGCTTGAACGGCTCTTCGCCGAAAATACCGGAGTTTCTCCAAAGACGTTTATAACGCTTGTCAGGTATCAGCTCCTGTGGCAGGAGATATGCTTTTCCGGCAGTTTTAACGCGCTCGACCTTGCGTATAAATACGGATATTTCGACCAGCCGCACCTTCTCAACGATTTTAAGAAGCGTCACGGCATGACCCCGGCGCAGGCGTTAAAATTTTCGCGCGGCGGATTTTTACAAGACAGGATTCTGCGGGGCGAGTAAAATTTAATCGGAAGGACATTCCTTCCGAAAATTTTACATTAAAGGAGATTTTAAAATGACTGCCTTTGAAAAATCCCGCGCGTTCGTCTACCGCTGCGCAAGACCCATCGACCTCGCTGTTTTTCGCCACGCATTTGAAAACGGCCCCGCCGACGAGATAATAACCGCGCTCGCGGCATACCAAAACCCCGACGGCTCGTTTTATGTCCCGTGGACGTGGGGCAGCGATTACGAGGAATGGTTTGTCGCGGAGAACTGGTGCAAGGCGATAATCGCTGTTGACAACATGAAATTTTTGCGGGAGTTTTCCCCGGAATGAGGAAATCACAGACAAAAGGAGATAAAAACATATGAAATTAGGAATGGTAGGGCTTCCGAACGTCGGAAAGAGCACCCTTTTCAACGCGCTCACAAACGCCGGGGCGGAATCGGCGAACTACCCGTTTTGCACGATTGAACCGAACGTCGGAATTGTTTCGGTGCCGGACGAGCGGCTCGACTGGCTCGCCGAATTCTACGACACCTTAAGCTTCAAGCCCGCGACCCTCGAATTTGTCGACATCGCGGGGCTCGTCAAGGGCGCGTCGAAGGGCGAGGGCCTCGGGAACAAGTTTTTGGCGAATATCCGCGAGTGCGACGCGATTATCCACGTCGTTAGGTGCTTTGAATCGGACGACATTATCCATGTCGAAGGCTCCGTCGACCCGAAAAGGGACATCGAAACCATAGATTTGGAGCTTATTTTTGCGGATCTGGAGGTTCTGGAACGCCGCCTCGATCGCGCGAAAAAGGCGTTGAAGGGCGATAAAAAATTCCGGTCCGACATCGACATGACCGAGGCGTTGATAGCGCATCTCAGCGACGGAAAGCCCGCGCGTTCCTACAATTTCACCGACGACGAGCTTGAAATGATAAAATCTACGCCGCTTCTCTCTCAGAAGCCGGTTATCTACGCCGCAAACGTTTCGGAGGAGGATTTTTCCGACATCGGCGGGTGCAAAAATTTCCTGACCGTCAAGAAAATCGCTGACGGCGAAGGCTCGGTCGCGCTTCCAATCTGTGCGCAGATAGAGGCGGAAATCGGCGAGCTCGACGAGGCCGACAAGCAGGAATTTTTAGAGGAAATGGGCCTTAAGGTATCCGGCCTCGGCAGGGTAATCAAGGAGGGCTATTCGCTCCTCGGGCTGATTTCGTTTCTGACGGCCGGCCACGACGAGTGCCGCGCATGGACGATTAAGCGCGGGACAAAGGCCCCGCAGGCGGCGGGAAAAATCCACACCGACTTTGAAAAGGGCTTTATCCGCGCCGAAGTGGTCGCGTTCGACGACCTGAAGGCCTGCGGCTCGATGAACGCCGCGAAGGAAAAGGGCCTCGTGCGCTCCGAGGGAAAGGACTACGTCGTCCAGGACGGCGACGTGATTTTATTCAGGTTTAACGTTTGATTTGCAGCATAAAATTGCCCGGCGCAAAGAGCTGTGCCGGGCGTTTTATTTTTATTATTTACAAAATCGCGAGCCTTGCCGCTTCGCCGAGAACCCCGCCGATGCTCTCGCGGAAAACCAAGTCGGCGCGGCCGTCGTAGGGGGTTTCGCCCTTGTTTATTAGGACGATGTTTTTGCCGGTGAAATACATCAGGAGCCCGGCGGCGGGATATACCGCAAGCGACGTTCCGCCGATAATCAGAAGCTCCGCATTCGAGATTTCCCGGACCGCGCGGGACATAATGTCGCCGTCGAGCGGCTCTTCATACAAAACCACGTCGGGCTTTACGATTCCGCCGCATTTTTCGCAGCGCGGCACCCCCTCCGTCCGCTCAAGAAAGTCGATTCCGTATTCCGTTTGGCAGCGCGAACAGTGATACTTAAAAATCGTCCCGTGGAGCTCTAAGACGTTCTTCGAGCCGGCGAGCTGATGCAGCCCGTCGATGTTCTGGGTGATAACCGCCGACATAAGCCCGCGCTTTTCAAGCTCCGCGAGGGCGGTATGGGCGGCGTTCGGCTTAACCTTTTCGACGATGAAATATTTTCGGTAGAAGTCGTAGAAGGTTTCGGGGTTTCGCTCAAAGAAGCTGCGGCTGAGAATCGTTTCGGGCGGCACGCCGTATTCGCGTACGGTGTTGTAAAGGCCGTCCTCGCTTCGGTAGTCTTTGACGCCGCTTTCGGTGGATACCCCTGCGCCGCCGAAAAATACGGTGCTCTTGCTCTTCTTAATAAGTTCTGCGAGCCGTTCGATGTTTTTTTGCTCCGTCATCTGTAAATCAGCACTCCTTTTGAATCAAAGCCGAGCTTTTCGGCGGCTTCGAGCGAATCCTCGCCGGTTACGGCCGCCTGAACGGTTTTTCCGTCGCCCAAAATCTCCCGGACGCTTCGCATTACAACCGTCACTTTGTCGTTCTCGCTGAGCCCCTCATACGACGCGGCTGTGTCGTCGGATTTCTCGATTCTGAGGCCAACGGCGGCGGAATCGTATCTGACGTAAACCGTCTGGGCATTAAGGGTGGAAAGGGCCTTTAAAAGCTCGGATTTTCCGGAAATTATGTCCTCGGCGTCTATTTCGACAGCGTAGCTCTTTGCGGAGCCGAGGGCGTCCTGAACGGCGTTGGAAAATTCCGCCAGCGCAAGGTATCGCTCGGGATTTTTAACGCTTTGGCCTATGTAGCTGAGGTCGGAGCTGCGAAAAGGCGGGAATTCGACCTCGCCCGCGATTATCCCGGCGAAGCCCGCGCCTGAAATTTCGGTCACGAGGGAGGAAATATAGGTTTTCGCGCTTTGCGAGAACGCCGAAATCCACGGCCTTCCGCCGTTTGAAACGGAATCGTCGAGCCATGTGCTCGTAGAATTGTCGAAGAGGTAGCAGACGCTCTTATCGAACCAGCTCGCGATATGGTCGGATAAAAGCGACACCCGCGCATATGGCAGAAGCCCCGCCTCGGAGATTCTGTCGGCGGCGGCACTCAGGTCGGCGATGCCGTTCTGGGCGACGGCTCCCGAGCTTACGGCGAGGGTATTCTGGGTCGCGAAGCCGATTTTTCCGCCGTCGGCGACAAGGTCGAGCGCGAGGCCGTAATAATCCCCCGAAACCGCGTATTCAATCCACTCGTCGAGCCATTCGTCGAAGCCCTTCGTCGTCGGCGCGGCCACAAAGAGGATTCCCTTTTTTTCGGCCTCCGGCGGCGCGGGAGCCTCGGTGGCGGCGGTTGTTTCGGGCGTTTTTTCGCTTGTCGGGGCGGTTTTCGGGGACGAATCCTGCTCCGGCTCCGAGCCGACGGGCTCCGACTGCTTTGAATCACGGTTTCCGAGATATTCGGTAATGGGCTTGCCGACGCTGTATCCCAAAAAAGCGATTGCGCCGAGCAAAAGTATCACCAGAATAACGTTTAAAACCGTCCGCGCGGGGGAACGCCGCTTTTTGAACATCGGTTTTTTGGAGTTGATTTTTCTTTTGCGCATTGATGCCACTTCCTTAAATGTCCTTGATATATTTAGTTAAATTATCCTAAATTAAGGCTGTAAATCAGCATTGAGATTATTCCGATATAGAGCACCGAGGCGGGAAATCCGCGGAACGACAGGGGAACCTTGTCGCCGGAGAGCTTCGGATAGTTTATCGCAAGAAGATATGCGGCCAGAAGAAAGCCTATTCCGATCTCCGCGCCGTAGAGAAGTCTTTCGGGAAGGCTCCCGGCGGCGATGCCGTTATTGAAGAGGCAGCCGAGAACCGCGCAGTTAAAGGCCGAGAGGTGAACGTATTTGCGTAAGCGTTTGAAATATTTTCGTCCCGCGAACCACATCACAAGCAGGGTAGCGATATAGACGATTCCGAGGCACAAAACATAGACGCTCGCGAGAAAGAGCCTTGCGGCCGGGGTTTTAAGGAAACCTTCGGCGAAGTAGGCGAGGCCGCTTGAGAGCACCGAGAACTCGGTTATAAAGAAGCCGAACGACCAAAGCTGTTTCGGCGATTTTGCGCATTCAATCAGCGTGGAGGTGCCTATTGCCGAGGCGAAGATTACGTTGTCGAGGGTTACGGAGGCAAAGGCTGCGAGCAGAAGCTCCAAAAACGCGGACATAAGCGGGCCGCTCCTTTCATGATAGCGTAAATGTGTGGGGAAAAAGCGCGAAGGGTGGAATTTGGGGAAACCGGGTGCGGAAGAAGGGTTTGCGGAACCGAGCGGCGCGGGGACGGAGCTGGTTTCCCGGGCCCCACCCGCCCGCCCCCACAGTTTCGCTCTTTCCGCCCGCTCCGTCCCCGCGCCTCCTTTGGGAGTGCAACGGAAAGTTCGGGCTGATGTCGCAGCTTAGCCGTTTGGGGCCTTTTTGTTGGGGCTTCTGGAGGCAGCCTTTATGCTCCTATCGTAATATTTTGGTAGAGGCACATTTGGGTGCTGTGCCTTTTTTGTTGGGGAACCAACGCCAGCGACAAAACTTGCTTTTCGGACTTCGCGGTCATAAATG
>CANPZQ010000076.1 GCA_947588775.1 uncultured Clostridia bacterium | reverse complement strand
CCCACCCGCCCGCCCACGCCATTTCGCGCTATACTCTCGCTTTCCCCGCCGCGCTTCGCTCCCAACCCCAAAAAACACCTTGACAACGCCGCCCGGCTGTGATATAATCATCTCGGCTCAGTTGAGCGATGATTCTTTAAGGGCGGCACAGTGAGGTCGAGAAGCTTATATTTTGCCGGGGCTCCCCCCGGACGACCTGTCCTGCCGCTTTGTGCGACAGGCTTTTTTTGAGAAAGGACAGGCTATGCTGAAATCTATGCTTAAAGAAAAATATCCCGAGTTGCTTGCGGAGCTTGGCGGCCGCGGCTTTTGCGGCGACATTGACGGTTTTACATTTTTACCCGGCTTTTGCGATGTACACGTACATTTTCGCGAGCCGGGTTTTTCTTATAAGGAAACGGTGAAAACCGGCTCCGAGGCCGCCGCGCACGGAGGATATACCGACGTCTGCACGATGCCGAACCTCTCCCCCGTTCCCGATTCCGTTGAAAACTTAAAGGCTCAGCTCGATATTATCTCCCGCGACGCGGTCATTGGGGTTCACCCTTACGGGGCGATTACCGTTTCAGAAAAGGGCGAAACGCTTTCCGACATGGCGGGAATGGCCGAAAACGCCGTCGCTTTTTCGGACGACGGCAGGGGCGTTCAGAGCGGCGAAATGATGGAGATGGCGATGACGGAGGCGAAACGGCTCGGTAAAATCATCGCCGCGCACTGCGAGGTAAACAGCCTCCTTAACGGCGGATATATCCATGACGGGGAATACGCAAGGTCGCACGGCCACCGCGGGATTTCCTCCGAAAGCGAGTGGAAGCAGATTGAGCGGGACGTCGCCATCGCGAAAAAAACCGGGTGCGCGTATCACGTTTGCCACATCTCGACGGCCGAAAGCGTTGAAATTATCCGTCAGGCGAAGGCCGACGGCGTTGACGTTACCTGCGAAACGGGGCCGCACTACCTTGTTTTAGACGACGGGGACCTTATCGAGGACGGACGATTCAAGATGAATCCCCCGCTTCGCTCGAAGCGCGACCGCGAGGCACTTTTGGCGGGCGTCATCGACGGCACCGTCGACATGATTGCGACCGACCACGCTCCCCATTCGGCGGAGGAAAAGTCGCGGGGGCTTGAAAAAAGCGCGTTCGGGATTGTCGGGCTGGAAACGGCGTTTCCGGTTCTCTATACGCGGCTCGTTCGGGAGAGAATCATCACTCTTGAGCGGCTTCTGGAGATGATGGTTTACTGCCCGCGCAGGCGGTTCGGGCTTCCGCTCGGGGACGGGTTTTCGGCATGGCGGCTCGACGAAAAATATACGGTTAAGCCCTCGGAGTTTCTCTCGATGGGCAGGGCGACGCCGTTTGAGGGGTGGGAGGTTTATGGGGTTAATTATATGACGGTTATGGGGGGAAGGGTTGTTTACCGGCGGGGGTAGGGGCGAAGCCCCCGCCGGCCGGAGGCCGGCGCGCCGCCGCAGGCGGCGGTGCGCCGAAGGCGCACGGGGCTTCGCCCCGGGGTGGGGCAGCGACACTACGGCGCGCTGAAAGCTTCGGGGGAGATTTACCCGGGATTTTGCGCAAAGCCCTCGGCGTTCCGCCGAAAAAGCTCCGCAAAGCGCGATACTCCGTTAAACAAATTCCATTCTCTGTATCGGAAAGGATTAAAAATGAAGCAAACAATATTTGAAATTGAAAAAAACAACCCGCTGACCGAAAACGTCTATGAAATGACGCTTCGCGGGGATTGCTCCGAAATCACCCGCCCCGGGCAGTTCGTGAATATCTGCCTCGACGGGTTCTATCTTCGGCGGCCTATTTCTGTCTGCGACGTATGCGGCGACCGACTTACCCTTATCTACAAGGTCGTCGGAAAAGGCACCGAAAAAATGTCGCAGATGTCCTCGGGCTCCCTCGACCTTCTCACAGGGCTCGGAAACGGCTACGATACCTCGGTTTCGGGCGGCTCTCCCCTGCTGATTGGCGGAGGGGTCGGCGTTCCCCCGCTCTATCTTCTCGCGAAAAAGCTTCTTTCTGAGGGCAAAAAAGCCGCTGTTATACTCGGCTTCAACACAAAAAGCGAAATTTTCTATGAGGATAAATTCCGCGGGCTCGGCTGCGAGGTTTTCGTTACGACCGCCGACGGCTCATACGGCATCAAAGGCTTTGTAACCGACGCGCTCGCGGGGCTTGAATATACATACTTTTACTGCTGCGGGCCGGAGCCCATGCTTAAGGCGGTTTATAAAAATACAACTTCCTCCGGCCAGTTTAGCTTTGAGGAAAGAATGGGCTGCGGCTTCGGGGCGTGCATGGGCTGCAGCTGCGAAACGCTTACCGGATACAAGAGAATCTGCCGCGACGGCCCCGTTCTTAAAAAGGAGGAGATAAAATGGTGAACACCTCGGTAACACTCTGCGGCGTTGAAATCGACAACCCGATTATCCCGGCGAGCGGAACCTTCGGCTACGGCTATGAGTTCGCGGAGCTTTACGACATCAACATTCTCGGGACATTTTCTTTTAAAGGAACGACCCGCGAGCCTCGCTTCGGAAATCCAACCCCGCGAATCGCCGAAACCGCCTCCGGAATGCTTAACGCCGTCGGGCTGCAAAATCCCGGCGTTGAAAAGGTGATTTCGGAGGAGCTTCCGAAAATGCGAAAAGTATTCTCAAAAAAAGTCATGGCGAACGTCAGCGGCTTTTCAATCGACGACTATGTTTATATATGCCGGCGGCTCGACGAATGCGACGAGGTCGGCTGGCTCGAGGTGAATATAAGCTGCCCGAATGTCCACGGAGGCGGAATGAGCTTCGGGACAAGCCCGAAATCCGCCGAAGAGGTCGCAAAAGCAGTGAAAAAAGCCGTCAAAAAGCCGGTAATAATCAAGCTTTCGCCGAACGTCACCGACATCGCGGAAATCGCGAAGGCGTGCGAAGCCGGCGGCGCGGACGGCGTGAGCCTTATAAACACGCTTCTCGGAATGAGAATCAACCTCAGAACCCGCAGGCCGCTTTTAAAGAACACAACCGGCGGGCTGTCGGGGCCGGCGGTCTTTCCGGTCGCCGTGAGAATGGTCTATCAGTGCGCGAAAGCCGTTAAAATCCCGGTTGTCGGAATGGGCGGGGTCGCGTCGGCGGAGGACGTTCTGGAAATGATGCTCGCGGGCGCGACGGCCGTCGAGGTCGGGGCACAGAACCTTGTGAACCCGTTCGCCTGCCGGGATATTATCGCAGAGCTCCCGGAAGCCATGGAAAAATACGGGATTTCAAGCCTTCGGGATATTGTCGGGGCCGCGCTTTAGGTTAAGTATAAAAATTATTCATATATGGAGGTAAATTATGGGTAAGGACGTTATTATCGCCTGCGATTTTTCGAGCGGGCAGAAAACTCTCGAATTTCTGGACCGCTTCGGCAGCAAAAAGCCGTTTGTCAAAATCGGCATGGAGCTCTACTATGCCGAGGGGCCGTCAATCGTAGAAAAAATCAAACTCAGGGGACATAAAATTTTCCTCGATTTAAAGCTTCACGACATTCCGAACACCGTCAAAAAGGCGATGGCGGTGCTGTCGCGGCTCGACGTAGACATGACGAACCTTCACGCGGCGGGGGGCTCAAAAATGATGGCGGCGGCAATCGAGGGGCTCACAAAGCCCGACGGAACGAGGCCGCTTCTGATTGCCGTTACGCAGCTCACGTCGACAGATTCCGAAACGCTTAAAAACGAGCTTTTAATCGGAACGCCGATGGCCGAAACCGTTATGAGATATGCCGAAAACGCGAAAAATTCGGGGCTTGACGGGGTTGTGTGCTCCCCTCTCGAGGCCGAAGCCGTTCACGGAAGGTGCGGCGCGGGATTTTTGACAGTAACACCGGGAGTGAGGTTTGCGGACGGCGAGCTCGGCGACCAGAAACGGGTTATGACCCCCGCCGACGCAAAAAAGGCGGGTTCCGATTATATCGTAGTCGGGCGGCCGATTACGGCGGCTGACGACCCCGCGGAGGCATATGAAAGATGCGTTCGTGAATTTATAGGATAAATTATTAAGGAGGATACGGAATGGAAGGCTACAAAAGAGAATTCATCAAATTTCTGGAGGACGCGGGGGTGCTGAAATTCGGCGACTTCACCGCTAAATCCGGAAGGAAAATCCCCTACTTCATCAATGCCGGCGACATAAAAACCGGCGCGCAGATTGCTCGGCTCGGGGAATTCTACGCAAAGGCGTATACCGAGCACCTCGGCGGCAGGAAAACCGCGCTCTTCGGCCCCGCCTACAAGGGAATTCCGATTGCGGTTTCGGCGGCTGTTGCGCTCGCGAAGGAGGGCGTTGACGTTCCCTTCTTCTTCAACAGAAAAGAGGCCAAGGACCATGGCGAGGGCGGCGTTTTAGTCGGATATTCGCCGAAGCCGGGCGACGAGGTCGTTATCGTCGAGGACGTTATCACTGCGGGGACGGCTATTCGCGAGAGCATGGAAATCCTCTCAAAGCTCGAGGGCGTTAAGGTTGCGGCATGCTTTATAATGGTGAACCGCGGGGAAAAGGGAAAAACCGAAAAATCCGCTATGAAAGAGGTAGAGGAGGAGTTCGGATTCCCGGTTTACTCGGTCGTCGACGTTTACGACATCATCGAGTACCTCGAGGAAAATCCCGCGAACGCCGAAAACGTCGAGAGAATCAGAAAGTATCTTTCTGTGAACGGAGCCGCGATATGAGGCACTTGATTGACATTCAGGATTTGTCCGTTTCGGACATCGGGGAGCTTATTGCGACGGCCAACGACATCATCGAAAATCCCAAGAAATATTCGGAGGCATGCCGCGGAAAAAAGCTTGCCACGCTCTTTTTTGAGCCTTCGACAAGAACGAGGCTGAGCTTTGAGGCGGCGATGTACGAGCTCGGGGGGAACGTCCTCGGGTTCTCCGAGGCGCAGTCGTCGTCGGCTTCAAAGGGGGAAAGCGTCGCAGATACAGCGAAGGTAGTAAGCTGCTACGCAGACATCATCGCGATGAGGCACCCGAAGGAGGGCGCGCCGCTGGTGGCTTCGCTCAATTCTACGGTTCCGGTTATAAACGCGGGCGACGGAGGACACTTCCACCCGACGCAGACGCTCGCCGACCTTCTCACCGTCCAGAGGGAAAAGGGCGGATTTGAGAATCTGACGGTCGGGTTCTGCGGGGATCTGAAATTCGGAAGGACCGTACATTCGCTGATAAGCGCGCTGGCGAGATACCCGGGGCTGAAGGTCGTTCTGATTTCGCCGGAGGAGCTTAAGCTTCCGAGCTACGTCAAGTCGGAGGTGCTTAAACCGGCGGGAATCGAGTATGTCCAGACGACGAGCCTTGAGGAATACATGCCGCAGCTCGACATTCTTTACATGACGAGGGTGCAGCGGGAACGCTTCTTCAACGAGGAGGACTATTTAAGGCTCAAAGACAGCTATATCCTCACGCCGGACAGGCTTAAAAACGCGAAGGACGACCTTGCAATCATGCACCCGCTGCCGAGGGTGAACGAGATTTCGGTGGAAATCGACAAGGACCCGCGGGCGTGCTACTTCAAGCAGGTTCTCAACGGAAAATATATCCGCATGGCTCTGATTCTGATGCTCCTGCGCGACGCGGGAACCATCTGACCGAGGAGGCGAAAGTATGAATATAGATTCGATTAAAAACGGAACCGTCATCGACCACATTCCCGCAGGGCGCGGAATGAAGCTCTATAACCTTTTGGGGCTCGACAGGCTCGACTGTCCGGTCGCAATCATCAAAAACGCGAACAGCTCGGCGATGGGGCGGAAGGACATCATCAAAATCGACGCGGACATTCCTGTGAACCTCGACATTATCGGGTATGTCGCGCCCAACGTTACGATTAACATCATACGCGACGGAGTGCTCTGCGAGAAGAAGTCCATCGGGCTGCCGACGACGCTCAGAAACGTTATCAGATGCAAAAATCCGCGCTGCATAACCTCGACGGAGCAGGAGCTCGACCATGTTTTCAGGCTTGAGAACGCGGAGGAAAGGGTTTATCGGTGCGTTTACTGCGATACAAAGGCTTCGGCGGAGGAGGCTGAGGGGAAGAAGGGGTAGGGTTTTTGGGGGTGTGAGGGGCGGGGCGAAGCCCCTGCCGGCCCGGAGGGTCGGCGCCGCCGCCGCAGGCGGCGGGTGCGCCGAAGGCGCACGGGGCTTCGCCCAAGCTGCGGCGCAGATGAAAGGTCGGGAAGGGAGAGCGCGGAGGGGAAAGCGGGGAAATGGCGCGAAACTATGGGGGCGGGAGGGTGGGACCGACAAAGGCAGCTTTCCCCGGAGCGCGTTTGCGACGAATCCCGCCCCTCGAGCCTCGCAGAGGCGAGCGGGGGCGGGTGAGGAGCAAACCAAAGGCTGCGGCTTTTCGGCAATTGCCCCAATTTATACCGGATATTACGAGCTATTTTTGGTTTGACTTTATGGTCCGAAAATGCTATAGTATAAGAGGTATTTTATTTTTGAGCATCCGCTGTGATTTTGCGAAAAATGTCGGAATATTATTGCGGTGCTCTTATTTTTTACAAAAAACTTACGGAGGTTTTTTATGAAAAAAGTCGGTATTGTCATGGGGAGCGACAGCGACCTTCCCATTCTCAAAAAAACGGCGGCGACCCTTCGCTCGCTCGGGATTGAGTACGAGGCGCATGTCTATTCGGCGCACCGGACGCCTGCCGAGGCCCGGGACTTCGCCGTATCAGCGCGTGAAAACGGATTCGGGGTGCTGATATGCGCGGCGGGAATGGCGGCGCACCTTGCGGGGGCGATTGCCGCGAACACCACCCTGCCCGTTATCGGGATACCCTGCAAATCGAACACTTTGGACGGCATTGACGCGCTTTTGTCGACAGTTATGATGCCTTCGGGAATTCCCGTTGCGACTGTCGCCATCGACGGCGGAGTCAATGCCGCTTTACTTGCGGCGCAGATTCTCGCGGTTTCTGATCCGGAGCTTGCAAAAAAGCTCGACGAAAAACGCGCGGGCGACGCGAGAGCCGTTGTCGAAAAGGACAGGGGCATAGCGGCGAGGATTGAGGAGCAGTAGGCAGGTTTGGGTGCAGGAGGCGAAGCCCCGTGCGCCGAAGGCGCACCGCCGCCGTTGGCGGCGCGCCGGCCTGCGGCCGGCGGGGGCTTCGCCCCCCAAGCTCCGGCAAGCACCCGCCCCGACAGAGCACCCCTCGCCGCTCTGCCCCGGCATAAAACGCGCTTTGATACGCTAAAAATTATTTATTATATTACGGAGGTATTTTGAAATGGAAAAAACGGTTCAGCTTTATGAGGGCAAGGCAAAAAAGGTTTTCGCGACCGAGGACCCGAATCTCGTCATCGTTTCCTACAAGGACGACGCAACCGCGCTCGACGGCCTTAAAAAAGGCACCATCGCCGGAAAGGGCGCAATCAACAACAGAATGTCAAACTACATTATGAAACTTCTGGAGAAGCATGGCGTAAAAACCCACCTCGTCGAGGAGTTAAACGACCGCGAAACCGTCGTCAAAAAGGTTTCAATCGTCCCGCTCGAGGTAATTATCCGCAACATCTCCGCCGGAAGCTTCGCAAAACGCTACGGCGTAGAAGAGGGCATCGTTTTCGACGAGCCTACAATCGAGTTTTCCTACAAGAACGACGAGCTCCACGACCCGCTTATCAACAGCTATCACGCCGTCGCGCTGAAGCTCGCAACAAAAGAGGAAATCGAAAAAATCAAGGCTATGGCGTTCAAGGTGAACGACGTTATGCGCGAATACTTCAAGGGCCTCGGCGTTACTCTTGTCGACTTCAAGCTTGAATTCGGAAAGACGGCCGACGGCGAAATCGTTCTCGCAGACGAAATTTCCCCCGATACCTGCCGCTTCTGGGATTCCAAGACAAACGAAAAGCTCGACAAGGACCGCTTCCGCCGCGACATGGGCGGCGTTGAGGACGCTTATAACGAAATGATGCGCCGCGTTTTCGGCAAATAATCAATTCTTTAGGAGAATTTTATGGAAAATGTTATTCATGAGGAGTGCGGCGTTTTCGGCGTTTTCGCTCCGAATACACAGGACGTCGCCTCGCTGACATATTTCGGACTCTTCGCTTTACAGCACCGCGGACAGGAATCCGCCGGAATCGTCGTAAACGACGACGGCGTTTTTACCTACCGCAAGGACACCGGCCTTGTGAGCGAAATTTTCGACGCCGAGAAGCTTGAAAAGCTCGGCCTCGGAAACATGGCCGTCGGACATGTGAGATACGGAACCACCGGCAGCGGCGAGCGCAGAAACGCCCAGCCCGTCGTCGTAAACCATCTCAAAGGAAACATGGCCCTCGCCCACAACGGAAACCTCGTAAACTCGTATGAGCTCAGGACCGAGCTTGAGGAGCAGGGCTCCATCTTCCACTCGACCTCCGATACCGAGGTCATCGCATACGTCGTCACAAAGGAAAGGCTTAAAACCAAAAACATCGAGGACGCGGTGGTAAACGCCGTAAAAAGGCTCGACGGCGCGTTTTCGCTGATTATAATGTCGCCGTCAAAGCTCATCGCGGCGCGTGACCCCCACGGCTTCCGGCCGCTTTGCTACGGCATGCGGGAGGACGGCGCGTATATCGTCGCCTCCGAAACCTGCGCGCTCGACGCAGTCAACGCGAAATTTATCCGCGACGTTGAGCCGGGCGAGGTCGTCGTTTTCACAAAGGACGGCGTGCGCTCAATCCGCGAAAACTGCGGGATTGCTAAAAAATCCTTCTGCGTTTTCGAGTATCTCTACATAGCCCGCCCCGACTCGGTCTGCGAGGGCTGCTCCGTCCATGCGGCAAGGCTTCGGGTCGGCGAGCTTTTGGCGGAAGCTTACCCAATCGACGCGGACATCGTCGTAGGCGTTCCGGACAGCGGCACCGACGCGGCCATCGGCTACGCGAGAAGGTCGGGTATCCCCTACGACATCGGACTTATTAAAAACAAATACATCGGCAGAACCTTTATCGTCCCCGGACAGGGCGTTCGCGAAGAGATGGTTTCAATCAAGCTCAACGTCGTTCCGTCGGTCGTAAAGGGGAAACGCGTGATTCTCGTAGACGACTCGATCGTCCGCGGAACAACCTCCGCAAAAATCGTCAAAAGGCTCCGCGAGGGCGGGGCGACCGAGGTTCATATGCTATCCTCCGCTCCCCCGTACATGAACCCCTGCTACTACGGCGTAGATATCGACTCGCGCGAATCGCTCATCGCCGCAAATCACACGACAGAGGAAATCGCAGAGATTATCGGCGCGGATTCGGTTCATTTTTTGAGCATCGACGACGTTAAAAAAATCGCCGGAACTGACGGGGAGGGCTTCTGCTACGCCTGCTTCGACGGGAAATATCCTACGAAGGAGCCTTCAATGTCGAATAAATCCCGCTTCGAGAGAAAAATCTCCACCAACCCCAAATTCGCCGATAAGGACAAGTGAGGTAAATAATGGAAAAAAGTTTTTCTGAGAGCTACAAAAACGCCGGCGTTGACATCACCGCCGGGTACAAATCCGTCGAGCTGATGAAGGCGGACATCAAACGCACCGCCACCGGCGGCGAGGTTTCGGGAATAGGCGGCTTCGGCGGGCTTTTCCTGCCCGATTTATCGGGATATAAAAAGCCGGTTTTGGTCAGCGGAACCGACGGGGTCGGCACAAAGCTTAAAATCGCGTTTATGCTCGACAAGCACGACACCGTCGGAATCGACTGCGTGGCTATGTGCGTGAACGACATTATCTGCTGCGGCGCGAAGCCCCTCTTTTTCCTCGACTATATCGCCTGCGGAAAGAATATTCCCGAAAAAATCGCGGCGATTGTAAAGGGCGTATGCGACGGCTGCGTTATGGCGGGAGCATCGCTCATCGGAGGCGAAACCGCCGAGCACCCCGGAATGATGCCCGAGGAGGAATACGACCTCGCAGGGTACTGCACCGGCGTGGTTGACATGGACAAAATCATCGACAACCAAAGAATGCGCGAGGGCGACGCAGTTATCGCGCTCCCCTCCTCCGGGGT
>CANPZQ010000075.1 GCA_947588775.1 uncultured Clostridia bacterium | reverse complement strand
CTCCTACTGTCACCTCTCCCCCTCCCCGCATACAATAAATTGCGGCGCCGATTTTCGCCCGACGCCGCTTTATATAGCCGCCCCGCCCCCAAAAAGGAGCGGGACGGCAGCAGGCATTCGTATGTTATAAAACAGGGGACAAGCTACCCCATGAGCAGCCTTTTCACCGCGCTTTCCGGGTCGGCGAGAAAGTGCTTCGTCACCGTAAAGTGCTCCGTTGCGCGGTAGTCGACGGGCTTTATGCCGCTTTCGTCAATCCAGAGCACCTCCGAATCCGGCAGCGCGGGGAGCATCGGCGAGTGGGTGGCGATTATAAACTGCGAGCCGTTTTCGGCGAGGCGGTCGATTTCAATCATCAACGCCATCACCCTCATCGGCGAAAGCGCGGCCTCCGGCTCGTCAAGAATATAGAGCCCGTTCCCCGAAAACCTCTTCTGCACGATTTTAAGGAAGCTTTCGCCGTGCGACATCTCATGTAGCGGCACGCCGCCGTAGCTCTCGGAAATTTTCGGGGCGGGTGCCTCGATTTCGTCGAGTTCTTCGATATACGTCGCGGCGTTGTAGAAGCTCTCCGCTCTTAGGAAAAATCCGTCCTTCGGCCGAAAGAGCTTCGTCAGGCGTATGTGCTTCCAGAGCTCGGAGTGCGTCGCCTTTGTTTCAAAGCAAAAATTCAGCGTTCCTCCCTCCGGGTTGAAGCCGAAAGCAGCGGCTATCGCCTCGACGAGCGTTGATTTCCCCGAACCGTTTTCGCCCATGAAAAACGTTATTTTTTTGTCGAATACAATCGGATTTTCCGCAAGGCTTCTTACCGCGGCCAGCTTCGCGAGGTACGAATCCTCCGGCACGGCCTCTTTAAGCCCGACCTGACGGACAAAATTGTCAAATCCCATAAAATTTCTCAGCTTGCGCGCTCAAAACTCTTGCATTGTTCACCGTTTTTTGGTATAATGTATCCGGAAGCGTTTGCCTGCGCCTGCCGTTGGTGTTCGTCGCGCCTGTTCTGCAGGATAAGAAGCCCGTCGCGAAGCGCGTATACCCCCATAAGTCCGAGAGCGAGTGCTAAAAGATAAGATACCATGATTTTTTCTCCTTTCGGCGCAATTTTTTCTTACAATCCGATTATATTACCCGAAGTGTCCGAATATACGGACTTGTCCGGCAAAATCATATAAAACGAGTCCGTACAAACGGACTTAAAGGGAAGGAGCGGTAAAAATTTCCGACTTTTCGCTTATAGCCGGCGTATTCGTCCCCGACACGTCCGCCATGAAAAAGGAATACCGCCTTACGAAAAACAGGATAATTTTCAGTCTTTCGGCGGAGGACTACCCGGCGTTTTTCCGCAAGGGCGCCGCGCTTTTAAAGGAACCCGTCTTTTTCTTCCTTGAAATCCCGGACAGCGACGACTCCTTTCGGACATACTATCTCGACAACTGCACCGCGCCGGTCGTTCAGGCGATTATAAAGCGTTACGGCGGAATCCTCTTTGCCGACGGCGTAATCCGCTTCGGCTTCGGCTCACACTCGACCGACGACGAAATCTATATGCAGGAATACCAGACCGCTACGGTTTGCTCTAAGAACATATCCCGCTTTTCGGAGCTTTTGGAAAGCCTCGGCTACGTCCGAAGCCCGAAGGCGGTGCTCACATGGGACATAATCGGCGAAAAGAACGTCGGCGAATGCGTAAACGTCGAGGTCGACGACGAGGGCTACCCCGAGATGCTCAACAATTTAATCGACGTCGGAATGTACGCCGCCGAAAAGTAATATTTTATTTAAGTCATAAATTCGGGGCAAATCCCCGACAAGATAAAAAATCTAAACACGAAAGTGAGGAAACAAACATGAATTATGTAATCGGCGTTGACATCGGAACGAGCGGCACAAAGACAGTTCTTTTCGATGAAAGGGGAACGGTAATCGCCTCAAAGACCATCGAATACCCGATGTATCAGCCCAAAAACGGCTATGCCGAGCAGGACCCCGCCGACTGGGCGAACGCCGCGGTTCAGACCATCAAGGCCGTCGTCGCGTCGAGCGGAGTTAAGAAGGAGGACGTAAAGGGAATCGGCCTTTCGGGCCAGATGCACGGCCTCGTTATGCTCGACAAGGACAACGAGGTTATCCGCCGCTCGATTATCTGGTGCGACCAGCGCACCGCGAACGAGGTCGAGGAGATGAACCAGAAGCTCGGCCGCGAGAAGCTCATCGAAATCACCGCGAACCCGGCTTTAACCGGCTGGACCGCCGCGAAGATTCTCTGGGTTAAAAACAACGAGCCGCAAAACTACGAACGCTGCCGCCATATTCTTCTCCCGAAGGACTATATCCGCTTCGTTCTTACCCATGAATACGCCACCGAGGTTTCCGACGCCTCGGGAATGCAGCTTCTCAACGTCCCGAAGCGCGACTGGGCCGACGAAATCATCGACGGCTTGGGGCTTGACAAGTCGATGCTCGGCAAGGTATACGAATCCTGCGAGGTAACGGGCGGCCTTACCGCCGACATCGCCGACGCGGTCGGCCTCTGTGAAGGAACTCCCGTAGTCGGAGGCGCGGGCGACAACGCCGCTGCTGCCGTCGGAACCGGAGTTGTCGAGGACGGCAAGGCCTTCACGACGATAGGCACTTCCGGCGTAGTATTCGCGCATACCTCGAAAATTTCCATAGACAGGCTCGGAAGAGTACATACCTGCTGCGCGGCGGTTCCCGGCGCATGGCACGTTATGGGCGTAACCCAGGGTGCGGGGCTTTCGCTTAAATGGTTCCGCGACAACTTCTGCGAAGCCGAAAAGGAAACCTCCGCGATGATGGGCGTAGACCCCTATTATCTTATGGACAAGGAAGCTGCCGAGGTTCCTATAGGCTCGAACAGGCTTCTCTACCTGCCGTATCTTATGGGCGAGCGCACCCCGCATCTCGACCCCGACGCGAGAGGCGTATTCTTCGGCCTTTCGGCTATGCACCAAAAGCGCGACCTTCTGAGAGCAGTAATGGAGGGCGTTTCATACAGCCTTCGCGACTGCGTTGAGGTGTTCAAGCAGATGGATATTTCCGTTTCGGATATGATGGCCTGCGGCGGCGGCGGAAGCTCCCCGCTCTGGCGGCAGATGCTCGCCGACCTCTACGCCTGCCCGGTAAAGACAGCTTCTTCCAAGGAAGGACCCGCGCTCGGCGTCGCGCTTCTTGCCGCCGTCGGAACGGGACTTTACTCGAGCGTTCCCGAGGCCTGCCGCGAAGTCGTAAAGACCGACAAAATCCAGCAGCCCATCGCGGAAAACATCAAGCCCTACGAGGACAGCTATCGGCTCTATACCGAAATCTATCCCGCCCTTAAGGAAAGCTTCAAGAAGCTTGCCGCGCTCTGATTTTCGCCATGAAAAAGAACGCGGTAAGAGCGGTAATTCTCTGCGCGGGCGTTCTGTCGCTCGTAATCGGGATTTTTCAGGGCGGCTACAGCGATACGCTTCAGAAGGCCGTCAGAATATGTATGGAGTGCATAGGAATTGGATAAGCTTAATTTCAGAAGGAGGCTGATCCAGCTTGCCTCTGCGGTAATCTATAACGCAAACCTGCCGGGCTACGTTTCCGGCACAATATTCAAAGGTGAAACAAAGGGCGTATGCGCCCCGGGGCTGAACTGCTATTCCTGCCCCGGGGCGATAGGGAGCTGCCCGTTGGGAGCCCTTCAGAACGCGATTTCAAACGTCCCGAGAAAGGCCCCGTTTTACATCTGCGGGTTTATAATGCTCGTCGGCCTGATTTTGGGAAGGATAGTATGCGGCTTTTTATGCCCCTTCGGGCTTATTCAGGAGCTTTTGCATAAAATCCCGACCCCCAAAATCAGGAAAAATAAGCTCACGCGAAAGCTTACATGGATTAAATATGTAATCCTCGCAGTATTCGTAATCGCGCTGCCGCTCTGGTACGCCTTCTCTAAGGGATTGCCGGTTCCGACGTTTTGCAAGTATATCTGCCCCGCCGGAACGCTCGAGGGCGGTATTCCGCTTGTCGCCCTTAACGCGGATTTACGCGGCCGGGCGGGATTTCTCTTCGGCTGGAAAACCTGCGTGCTCATAACCGTCGCCGTTCTCTGCATATTTATGTACAGGGCGTTCTGCCGGTTTTTGTGTCCGCTCGGCGCGATATACTCGCTCTTTGCAAAAATCGCGCTTTTCGCCGTGCGCGTCGACGAATCGAAATGCAACCACTGCGGAAAGTGCGTGAGGCAGTGTGAAATGGACGTAAAAAAAGTCGGCGACCGCGAATGCATACACTGCGGCAGATGCATAAGCTGCTGCCCGCAAAACTGTATATATTTCGGAAAGGAAGTAAGAAAATGCAAAAAAGAATCTTAATCCTGTCCATCGTTCTGGCTCTGTGCCTGTGCATGACGGCGTGCGGCCATCAGAGCCCCTACGACCCCGTCGAGGAGGGTCAGGAAATCCGCGACTTCACCGCGACAAAGGTCGGCGGCGGCGAGCTGACGCTGTCCGACCTCAAAGGAAAAGTCGTAATGCTCAACTTCTGGGCGACATGGTGCGGCCCCTGCGTCGGTGAGATGCCCGCGTTCCCGCAGCTTGTCGAGAAATACGGCGACGACCTCGCGCTTGTAGCGGTAGACATCGGCGAGGACGAGGACACCGTAAAGGCGTTTTTGGAGAAGAACGGCTATGACAGCTTCACGGTTCTCCTCGACCCCGACTATGCGGTAAGCGACCTCTACCCGTCGGAGGGAATACCCTACACGGTAATAATCGACCGTGAGGGCGTAATCTCCGCCCTCGAGCTCGGCGCGGACGACGCGGAAACGATGGTCGGCACCTACAGCGAGCTGATTGACGCGGCGATGAATAAGTAAATATACAAGCCCGCGGGAAACTGCGGGCTTGAGTTTTTGCAAAAAATAAAAAGTTTTCGCTCAAGCCTTTTTCAAAAGGCTTGCAGGGTCAAGGGACAGCGTCCCTTTTCGCGGCCCGCAGGCCGCGAAATCTCTTTACTCACAAAAAGCGCAGGAAGGGGAATCAAAAAACAGTCCTGTGTACTGTTTCTTGCGGGGGAACCCTCGCCTACGACAGCGGAACAAAACTCTTTGAGGACGAGCGGTCGGTCATTTATGACCGCGAAGTCCGAAAAGCAAGTTTTGTCGCTGGCGTTGGTTCCCCCAACAAAGAAGGCACTGACACCCAAATGCGCCTCTTACTGAATTTGGCTATAGGAGCATAAGGGTCGCCTCTTGAAGCCCCAACAAAAAGGCCCTTAATGCCCAAACTTGTTCATTTTGTAAAGATTGTGGCAGTGGCACTTTGTAAGCGCGGCGGAAAAAGCGGGAAAATACCGCGAAACTGCGGGGGCGGGAGGGTGGGGCCAACCGCACCGGCTTTTTCCGCCGCGCGGGGGCTTAGCAGCACCCCGAGCAGCCATTCTGCCCCGCTACCCCCTTGACTACTCCCCCAAAACGCGCTATACTATAAAAACAAAAACAACAAACCCACAAAATACAGGAGGTCCAATCATGGAAATCAATTACACCACCCACGGCACCTGCTCGCGCCAGATCAACATCAAGGTCGAGAACGGAATCGTCGAAAGCGTCGAGTTCGTCGGCGGCTGCAACGGCAACACCAAGGGCATTTCCGCCCTCGTCAAGGGAATGAAGGTCGAGGACGTAATCTCCCGCCTCGAAAATACAAAGTGCGGAATGAAGCCCACTTCCTGCCCCGACCAGCTCGCTCAGGCCCTTAAACAGGCTCTCTGAGCCGCTTTTCCGTAAGAGGGTCAACGGATATTGACTTTTTCCTGCGGATGTGCTACTATAAGTAAAACATTTGTTCTTCGGGGGAAGTATGGATAAATTCGTCCTGAAAAGTGAATATAAGCCCACCGGCGACCAGCCCGAGGCGATTGCCGCCCTTGTCAAGGGAATCCGCGAGGGTAAAAAGAACCAGACCCTTATGGGCGTAACCGGCTCCGGAAAAACCTTTACGATGGCGAACGTCATCGCCGAGGTGAACCGCCCGACCCTTATCTTGGAGCCGAATAAGACCCTCGCCGCGCAGATTTGCTCCGAGTTCCGGGAATTTTTCCCGGACAGCGCGGTGGAGTTTTTCGTGTCATATTACGACTACTACCAGCCCGAGGCGTATATCCCGTCGACCGACGTCTATATCGAGAAGGATTCCGACGTAAACGATGAAATCGACCGCCTGCGCCATTCCGCGACGGCGGCTCTTTCCGAGAGGCGCGACGTCGTAATCGTCGCGTCGGTTTCCTGTATATACTCCATCGGCGACCCCGAGGAATATAAGGACCAAATCGTTTCCCTGCGCCGCGGAATGACCAAATCCCGCGACCAGCTTCTTTCCGAGCTCGTTTCAATCCAGTACGAGCGCAACGACATAGACTTCCAGCGCAACCGTTTCCGCGTCCGCGGCGACGTTGTGGAAATCTTCCCCTCCGGTTCAAACGATACCGCCGTTCGGGTGGAATTTTTCGGCGATGAAATCGACCGCATAAACGAAATAAACGTCGTAACCGGCGAGGTAATAAGCTCGCTTGCCCATGTCCCGATTTTCCCCGCGTCCCACTATATTACGTCGAAGGAAAAGCTCCACGACGCGATAGAGGACATCGAGGCTGAGATGCGCGAGCGGGTGGAATACTTCAAATCTCAGGACAAGCTCATCGAAGCGCAAAGAATCGAGCAGCGCGTAAAATACGACATGGAGATGCTCGAGGAGGTCGGCTTCTGCTCCGGAATCGAGAACTATTCGAGGGTTCTCGCGCGCCGCGAGCCGGGGGCGGTTCCCTATACGCTTCTCGACTTCCTGCCGGAGGATTTTTTGCTTATTGTCGATGAATCCCACGTCGCCCTGCCGCAGGTAAGGGGAATGTTCGCGGGGGACAGGGCGAGGAAAAATATCCTCGTCGAATACGGCTTCCGGCTTCCGTCCGCGCTCGATAACCGCCCGCTCACGTTTGACGAATTTTATGCGCATATAAATCAGGCCGTTTTCGTATCGGCGACGCCGGGGCCTTTTGAAAAGGAGCACTCCGAAGCGGTCGTCGAGCAGATTATCCGCCCGACGGGGCTTTTGGACCCGATAATAGAGGTTCGCCCGACGCAGGGCCAGATTGAGGACTTGATTCTCGAAATAAATCAGCGCACCGAAAAGGGCGAGCGCGTTCTTGTGACGACGCTGACCGTAAAGATGGCGGAGGATTTAACCCAGTATCTTCAGAACACAGGGATAAAGGTCCGCTATATGCACCACTCCATCGACACCATCGAGCGAATGGAGATTATCCGCGACCTTCGCCTTGGCGAATTCGACGTTTTAGTCGGAATAAACCTTCTCCGCGAGGGCCTCGACCTTCCGGAGGTTTCCCTCGTCGCGATACTTGACGCCGACAAGGAGGGCTTTTTGCGCTCCGAGAGCTCCCTTATTCAGACCGTTGGCCGCGCGGCGAGAAACGCGGGCGGCAAGGTAATAATGTACGCCGACAGCGTTACCGGCTCGATGGAGAGAGCAATAACCGAAACGGAACGCCGCCGCGAAATCCAGCAAAAGTACAATGAAGAGCACGGAATTACCCCGAAAACGATAATCAAGGGAATCCGCGACGTAATCGAAATCACCACAAAGGAGAACGTAAACAAGGAGCTCAAAAAATACACCAAAAAAGAGCGTCTTGACATGATGGAGAAGATGACGAAGCTTATGAAGGAGGCCGCGAAGCAGCTCAATTTCGAGCAGGCGGCCTATTACCGCGACAAAATCGCGGAGCTCAGAAAGCTTGACAGAAAATAAATTTTCACCGAAACGAAGGAATAACAAAATGCCATCAAACGAAATTGTTATAAAGGGCGCGAGGGAGCATAACCTCAAGAACGTAAGCCTTACGATTCCCCGCGACAAGCTTATTGTCTTTACGGGGCTTTCCGGTTCGGGAAAGTCGAGCCTCGCGTTCGACACCATCTTCGCCGACGGCCAGCGGCGTTATATCGAGAGCCTTTCGAGCTATGCGAGGATGTTTTTGGGGCAGATGGACAAGCCCGACGTCGATTCGATAGACGGCCTCTCGCCCGCGATTTCAATCGACCAGAAAACAACCTCGAACAACCCGCGCTCAACCGTCGGGACAGTCACCGAGATTTACGACTATCTGAGGCTTTTATACGCCCGTATCGGGATTCCGCACTGCCCCGTCTGCGGGAGGGAGATTAAACGCCAGTCGGTCGACCAGATTGTCGACCAGATACTCTCTCTAAAAGAGGGGACAAAAATCCAGCTCCTCGCGCCGATAGTAAGGGGACGAAAGGGCGAATACCAGAAGGAGCTTGAAAACGCGAGAAAATCTGGCTATGTCCGCGTTCGGGTTGACGGAATAACCTACGACCTCTCCGAGAAAATAACGATGGAGAAAAACAAGAAGCACAACATCGAAATAATCGTAGACAGGCTCGTAATAAAGGACGGAATCCGTTCGCGGCTTTCGGACAGCGTCGAAACCGTAACCGGGCTTTCGGGCGGGCTTGTCGGCGTTGATATAATCGACGGCGAGGAGCTTTTATTCAGCCAGAATTACGCCTGCCCCGACCACGGCGTTTCGGTCGAAGAGCTTGCGCCGAGAATGTTTTCCTTCAACAATCCATTCGGCGCGTGTCCCGACTGCACCGGCCTCGGGGTTTTCCGGAAGGTCGACGAGCGGCTTGTAATCCCGAACGACGAGCTTTCAATCCGCCAGGGTGCGATTCGCGCCGACGGCTGGAACACCCTTGACGAAGGCTCGATGACGATGATGTACTATAACGCTATCGCCGAGGAATTCGGGATTTCCCTCGATACCCCGGTCAAGGATTTGGACAGGGACGCGGTGGAAATTTTCCTCTACGGAACGGGGACAAGAAAGCTTAAATTCAAACGTCCCGAGGAATGGGGCGGGGGATACTGGATTACCCCGTTCGAGGGGGTAATAAACAACCTCGAACGCCGCTATAAATCCTCAGACAGCGACGTTACAAAGGCGAAAATCGAGGAATATATGTCCGATGTAAAGTGCCGGACCTGCCACGGCGACAGGCTTAAAAAGGAGAGCCTCGCGGTTACGGTCGGCGGGCTTAATATCGCGGACTTTACGAAGCTTTCGGTTTCGGACGCCCTCGAATTTGTGGAAAAATTGGAGCTAAGCGAGCGCGAAAAGATGATTGGCGCGCAGATTTTAAAGGAAATCCGCTCGCGCCTCAGCTTTTTGAAAAACGTCGGCCTCGACTATCTTACGCTTTCGCGCTCCTCCTCGACGCTTTCGGGCGGCGAGAGCCAGAGAATCCGCCTCGCGACCCAAATCGGCTCAATGCTGATGGGGGTTCTCTATATCCTCGACGAGCCGTCTATCGGGCTTCACCAGCGTGACAACTCGAAGCTTATCGAGGCGTTGAAGCGGCTCCGCGACCTCGGGAACACGCTGATTGTCGTTGAGCACGACGAGGAAACGATGCTCGCGGCGGACTATATTGTCGACGTAGGCCCCGGCGCGGGAATCCACGGCGGGGAGATAGTCTGCGCCGGAACGCCGGAGGAGATTATGGCCTGTGAAAAGTCGATTACGGGCCAGTACCTCAGCGGCAAGCGTTCAATCCCGGTTCCCGAAAAGAGAAGAAAAGGGAACGGCGAATTTCTGAAGGTTATCGGGGCAAAGGAAAACAATCTCCGCGGAATCGATGTTTCAATCCCGCTTGGGACGTTTACCTGCGTTACCGGCGTTTCGGGAAGCGGAAAGTCGTCGCTTGTCAACCACATCATCTATAAGGAGCTTGCGAACAAGCTTAACCGCGCCCATACTGTTTCGGGCGAATTCAAGAGAATCGAGGGGCTTGAGCACCTTGACAAGATAATAAATATCGACCAGTCCCCGATCGGGCGCACGCCGCGCTCGAATCCCGCGACCTATACCGGCGTTTTCGACGATATTAGAAACCTTTTCGCGATGACCCAGGAATCGAAGATGCGCGGCTACAGCGCGGGAAGATTTTCCTTCAACACCCGCGGCGGCCGCTGCGAGGCGTGCTCGGGCGACGGAATTCTGAAAATCGAAATGCATTTTCTCCCCGACGTTTACGTTCCCTGCGAGGTAT